>CAIXMB010000046.1 GCA_903920435.1 uncultured Actinomycetes bacterium | reverse complement strand
TGAGGTTGCCGCCGCGCTGCTGCAGGAGCATGTGGGTCGTGCCGCCCAGATCGGTCAGCGTGACCGTGAAGGTGTCGCGCGCGGGGTTGGCCGGCTCGTCGGTGAACGCGATCACAAGGCGCTTCGGCTCGTCGACCTCGCGGAACTCGCCCGCCCAGTCGACGCTCCACCCCTCGCCGACCATCGTCGTCTTCCACTCGCCCCCGGGGCGCACGTCGAAGCGCGTCTTCTCCACGGGTACGTCGACGGCGGTGCCACCCCACCAGAAGGAGAAGTGCTCGGGCTCGGTCCACATCTTCCAGACCAGCTCGCGCGGGGCGTCGAACGTGCGCTCGATGTCGTAGCCCTCATCCGTTGCTGTCGTGCCGCTCATGATTCACTGCCTTTCTGTAGTTGCGCCAAGTGGTGTCCGCAAGTCTGCCCGCGCCGCGCGACTCGCGTCTGTGCGAAATGACGGAGATGCGGGCATCCGGGCCCCGTTTTTCCGGTGGTTCGCGTCCGGCCGTGCCCGATCTCCGTCATTTGATGCCGGAGGCGCAACATTTTTCGGCGCGATGTCGATTTCGGCCTCGCCCCGTTCGTCGCACTTGCGTAACGTCGCTCACACAAGGAGGAATCACATGCAGTACCTGCTCTTCATCAACACCTCGCCCGACATCGACAAGACCCAGCCGGCCGAGAAGGAGCCGATGGACATCGAGGACTGGGTGGCCCGGATGGATGCCCGAGGCGTCCGCAAGTTCGGCGACCGCCTGCAGGCGGCAGAGGATGCCACGACCGTGCGCGTGCGCAAAGGCGAGCTGCTCGTGACCGACGGACCGTTCGTCGAGGGCAAGGACTACATCGCCGGCATCGACATCATCGAGTGCGAGAACCTCGACGAGGCGATCGAGATCGCACGCCTGCACCCGATGGCGACCCACGGCAACGTCGAGATCCGCCCGTTCTGGGTGTGGGAGGACTAGCCGAGGAGGCGGTCGCCCGCGCGCACCGCGAGGAGTGGGGGCGCATCGTCGCCACGCTCATCCGGGTCACGGGCGACTGGACCCTCGCGGAGGACAGCGCGCAGGATGCGTTCGAGCAGGCGCTCGCGCGCTGGGGTACCGACGGCGTGCCGTCGAACCCCGGCGCGTGGCTCACGACGGTCGCCAAGAACCGGGCGATCGACCGCCTTCGGCGCAGCGCCACGGAGCGCGCCAAGCTGCAGGAGGTGATGGTGATGGAGTCGCAGGACGACGACGAGCTCGACGACCGGCTGCGCCTCATCTTCACGTGCTGCCACCCGGCGCTCACACTCGAGGCGCGGGTGGCCCTGACGCTCCGGACCGTCGCCGGACTCACGACGGGCGAGATCGCGCGCGCGTTCCTCGTGCCCGAGGTCACGATGGCGCAGCGCATCGTGCGCGCCAAGGCGAAGATCCGCAATGCGGGGATCCCGTACCGCGTTCCGCCGGGCCACCTGCTGGGCGAGCGGCTGCCGGGCGTCCTCGCGGTGCTGTACGTGCTCTTCACCGAGGGCTACTCGGCGTCGTCGGGCGACCGCCTGGTGCGCGAGCCGCTCGCGGAGGAGGCCATCCGGGTCACCCGCCTGCTCGCGCTGCTCATGCCCGATGAGCCCGAGGTGGGCGGCCTCCTCGCCCTCATGGTGCTGCAGCACGCCCGGCGGGCGGGACGCACGGATGCCGCGGGCGATCCGGTCTCGATCGAGGAGCAGGACCGTTCCGCCTGGGACCACGAGGCCATCGCCGAGGGTGTCGCGATCCTGCGAGCCGCCCTCCGGCGCCACCGCGTGGACACGTACCAGCTGCAGGCCGTCATCGCCGCCGAGCACGCCACCGCGCCGAGTTGGGCGCAGACCGACTTCCGCGGGATCGTGCGCGCGTACGACGACCTCGCCCGCCTCGACCCCTCACCGGTGATCGCCTTCAACCGGGCGATCGCGTGGGGCATCGCGGAGGGCCCGGAGGTGGGTCTGCACCGCCTCGACCTCATCGCCGACCGGCTCGACGGGTACTACCTGCTGCCCGCAGCGCGCGCCGACTTCCTCCGCCGGCTCGGTCGGCGCAGGGAGGCCGCCGAGCAGTACGAGCTCGCCCTCGGACTCGCGCCGTCTGAGCCCGAAACGCGGTTCCTGGAGCGGCGTTTGGCCGAGGTCACGGCTCGCGAGTAGGGTCAGCCGGGTGGCTCAGAACATCGGCACCCTCGTCATCCTCGGCGCAGGAGGGGACCTCACGTCGAGGCTCCTGCTGCCCGGTCTCGCGTCGCTCCTCGGCTCGTCCCGCGGCGAGGAGCTGCAGCTCATCGGCGTCGACCGCGGCGATATGACCGATGCCCAGTGGCGCGCGCGCGTGAAGCAGTCGTTCGCCGCCGAGAAGTCGGAGCTCGCGGCATCCGTTGCCAAGAACGCGCGCTACATCAAGGCCGACGTGACCAGCCCGGATGACCTCACCCGCGTCCTGGGCGAGGCCACCGGTCGCGTGGCGCTGTACTTCGCGCTGCCGCCCGCGGTGACGATCCTCGCGTGCCAGACCCTCGCGACGATGACCCTGCCGAACGGCATCATGTTCGCGCTCGAGAAGCCGTTCGGCACCGACCTGGCGAGCGCCAAGAAGCTGAACCGCCTGCTCGAGACGATCCTGCCGGAGGAGCAGCTGTTCCGGGTCGACCACTTCCTCGGCAAGTCGACGGTGCTCAACCTGCTCGGGCTGCGCTTCGCCAACCGCATCTTCGAGCCCCTCTTCTCCGCACCGAACGTCGAGAAGATCGAGATCGTCTTCGACGAGAACCTCGCCCTCGAGAACCGGGCGGGGTACTACGACCGTGCGGGGGCGATGGTCGACATGATCCAGAGCCACCTGCTGCTCGTTCTCGCCCTCGCCGCCATGGAGCCGCCCGCCAGCCTCGACGCCAACGACCTGCGCGGCAACATGGCCCAGGTGCTGCGGGCGACGCGCCTGCACGACCGGGTCGCTGCCTCGAGTCGACGCGCCCGGTACGGTGCGGGGTCTATCGACGGCCGCGCACTGCCGGCCTACGTGAAGGAGGAGGGGGTCGACCCCAAGCGCGGCACGGAGACGCTCGCCGAGCTCACGCTCGAGATCGACAACTGGCGGTGGGCCGGTGTTCCGTTCGTCCTGCGGTCGGGCAAGGCGCTCGGCGACACCCGGCAGGACATCCTGGTGACGTTCAAGGAGGTGCCGCACCTGCCGAAGGGCCTTGCCGGAGTGCCCGGGCCCGCCTGCCTGCGCATCTCGCTCAAGCCCGCGACCCTCGAGCTCGACCTCATCATCAACGGCCAGGGCGACCCCTTCACGCTCGAGCGCACGGTGCTGCACAGCGACCTCGGCGTGGGCGAGCTCAGCGCGTACGGCGAGGTGCTCGCCGGCATCATGGAGTGCGACCCGACCCTGTCGGTGCGCGGCGACGTGGCCGAGGAGTGCTGGCGCATCGTCGAGCCCGTGCTCACGGCCTGGCGCAAAGACGCCGTGCCGCTGCAGACCTACCCCGCGGGCTCGTCGGGCCCGAAGGGCTGGTAGCTAGCTCCAGGCGGGCAGCTGCTGCAGGGCCCACTTGTTGCCGTCGGGGTCGCTGAAGTACACGAAACGGCCCCAGGGCTGCTCGTCGACCTCGCTCGTCTCGATGCCGCGCTCGCGCAGGAACGAGAGCGCCTCGTCGGCGTTAGCGACAACGCACTGGATGCCCTGCTGGGTGCCGGGTTGCATCGCGGAGAAGTTGAGGTCGAGCACTATGGAGCAGGCCGACCCCGGAGGAGTCAGCTGCACGAACCGGATCTCGGGGCTCACCGTGGTGTCGTGGTCGGCGGTGAAGCCGGCCTTCACGTAGAACTCCTTGGCCCGGTCGATGTCGGCAACGGGAACGGCGAGCAGTTCGATCTTCATGTCCATACTTCAAGGGTACGAAGCACTGCGGACACAATCTGTCCTAGTTGAAGAACGCGATGAGCTCCGGCGCGATGGCCTCGTCCTTCACCTGGTGCGTCTGCCCGGCGAGTGTCTTGTGCACCGAGCCCGGTACCGCGGCGGCAACACCCGCGACGGCGGCGGTCATGTTCGGCTTCGCCTTGCTGCCGCCCATCACGAGCGTGGGTACCGCGATCTTCGCGAGCGTCGCCGTCGGAACCGTGAAGGTGTCCATGACGCGGGTGTCGTAGGTGAGGGTGGGGGCCACGGCCTTGAGCTGGGTGAAGACCTTGGGCATGAGCCGCATCATGAGCGGCAGGAAGGCGGGCCCGCCCACCATGTCGACCATAAAGTAGCCGACGGCGCCACCGTTGTCGCCCTTGGCGAGCCGCTTGGTCAGCTCCTCGAGGTAGTCGCCCTTCTTCGGGTTCATCCCCACGTAGGGCGCCTCGTACGACGCGAGCTTCTTCATCTTCACGCCGGATGCCGCGGCCTGGAGGGCGAGCGCGGCGCCGGAGGAGTAGCCCAGCACGAACGGAGTCTCACCGGTGGCGGCGATGACCGCGGCCAGATCTTCGTACTCGCGCTCCGGAGCGTACGGCGCGGTGTCGCCCGACTCCCCGCGCCCGCGCCGATCGTAGAAGTACACGGTGAAGTGGGGCGCGAGGTACTCGGCGGCGCTTCGGCACGGCCCGAACCCGCGGTGGCACATGGCGCCGTCGACGAGCACGAGGGCGGGGCCGGATCCGACCTTCTCGTAGGCGATGCGGGTGCCGTCCTGCGACGTGGTGAACTCGGTGGTCATGGTCATGCTCCTGGGGTCGTGAAGAGGGTGTCGAGTTTCTCGAAGGACTGCTCCCAGCCTTCGACGGTCAGATCGCGGTGCTCGGGGCTGAACGGGCCCTGGTGCAGGGTCATCCGTGTCGTCGCGCCGTGGTCGTGGAACTGGATGCGCAGCGTGACGTCTTCGATCTCGCCGCCGCTGGCCGACGCGATGTGCAGTTCGAGGTACTCGGGCTCGATGATCCGCAGGAACGTCGCCGAGAGCGGATACACCTCGCCCGTGGCGTCGGCGGTCATGCCGAGGTGCCACGTGCCGCCCTCGACGAGCGAGACGTCGATGCGCTCGAGGGGAGTGTGGAAGCCGGCGGGGCCGAACCACTCGGCGAGCCGCGCGGGCTCCGTCCAGAACTTCCACACCACGTCTCGCGGGGCCGCGAAGCTGCGCGTGATGTACACGTCCCTCTCGGTGACGGCGGGCAGGTCAGTCATCGGTGTTCTCCTCCTGGTAGGCGGCGAGGGCGGCGTCGAGCTTGTCGAACTTCGCGCCCCAGAAACGCTTGTACTTCTCCATGTACTCCGTGGCCTCCCTGAGCGGTTCGGCTTCGAGGTGGCTGAATCGGCTCGTGCCCGCGCTGTGGCGCGAGATGAGGCCCGCGTTCTCGAGCACCTTGAGGTGCTTGGAGATCGCCGGCTGGCTCATGGCGAACGGCTCGGCGAGCACCGCCACGCAGTTGTCACCCTCGCTGAGCCGCGCGAGCAGCGCGCGACGCGTCGGGTCGGCCAGTGCGGCGAACACGAGGTCGAGTTGCTTGCTGTCCATTCATAACCAATCGGTTCTGTAAGCGAATGGTTATACGTTAGCGACGGACGCCCCCAATCGCAAGCGCGGGATGCTACGAATAGCAGTAGACCGAAGGGCGGATCATGGCGGGCTCAAGCGCAACTGCAACAGCGATGGCGAAGGCGACTCCCAAGGAGGCGTACGACATCTCGGGTCCTCTCGACCCCACCGCGTTCTATCCGAAGTCGGGCGCGCTGCCCGCCGTCGTCGAGGTGCGCGACCAGACCGGGTCGTGGGACACCGTGGGGCGCACGCGCAAGCTCATGCTCTCCGATGGTGGCCACGTGATCGAGACCATCACCGACACCGAGTCGCCCGTCTACTTCGCCTACGAGCTGAGCGACTTCCAGAAGCTCTTCGGGGCCCTGGTGAAGGGCGCCCGCGCCGAGTGGCGCTTCGAGCGCGAGGCTGAGGGCACGAGCATCCGGTGGACCTACACGTTCTTCGGCAAGCCCGGCCGGGGCTGGATCGTCTCACTGATCGTGAAGCTGCTCTGGGGCCCGTACATGCACAAGGTGCTGCCGCCCATCGCGAACGAGGTGTCGCGACAGGCGGCAGCGAAGCCCGCGGCGGCCTAGGCCGCCTTCTTCATGGCACGGATTCCCACGCCCAAGCCGATCGCAGCCAGCACCGCGGCGGCGACGAAGCCGCCGACCGTGGCCATCGAGGCCAGATCGCCGGCGAGCAGCGACCGCTCGGCGGAGACCACGTAGCTGATCGGGTTGAACGCCGCGGCGACCTGCATCCACTGGGGTGCGTTGTCGAGCGGCAGCAGCATTCCCGAGAGGATCATGAGCGGGAACAGTGTCGCCTGCTGGATTCCCCAGAACATCCAGTCGTTGTTGCGGCTGGCGAGGGCGAGCGAGTAGCTGAGCGCGCCGAAGCCCAGGCCGAAGATGGCGAGCAGCACGAGCCCGAGCAGCAGGCCGATCGGGTTCACCGAGAACCCGAACGGGATCGTGACGAGGGCCATCACGCACGCCTGCACCATGATCGGCACCATCTCCTTGAGCGCGCGCCCGACCAGCAGGCTCGACCGGGGGATGGGCGCCACGAGCGTGCGCTCGTGCGATCCCGTCTGCATCTCGTAGAGCAGGTTCGACCCCGTGGTGCCGGTGCCGAACAGCGCGATCATCACGAGGATGCCGGGCACGAACGACTGCAGGGTCTGCGACGCGGGCGCGGGCGAGGACGCCACGAGGAGCGGGCCGAACAGCCCGAGGAACACCAGCGGCTGCAGGAGGCTGAAGATGAGCGAGAACGGGTCGCGCAGCACGGGACGCAGCTCGCGCGTGAGCACGTTCCAGGTGGCGGTGGTCATGGTCATGCGTGTGCTCCTTCGGTTTCGCGCAGGCTCCGGCCGGTGAGGGCGAGGAACACGTCGTCGAGTGTGGGTTGGCGCAGGGTCGCCGAGGTGACGGAGTCCAGCTCGCGGATCAACCGCGGCAGGAGGAGGTCGCCGCGGTCGACGGTCGCGGTCACGGTGCTGCCGGTGGTCGAGCTCGTCGGGATGCGGGAGGCCGCGGCGCGGGCATCCGCCTCGCTGGCGAATCCCAGGGTGATCACGTCGCCCGCGAGAGTGGTCTTGAGGTTCGCCGCCGTGTCGTCGGCGATCATGCGACCGTGGTCCATGACGAGCACGCGCTCGGCGAACTGGTCTGCCTCCTCGAGGAAGTGCGTCGTGACGAAGATCGTCGTGCCGTGCTCGCGGCGAAGCTCGAGCAGGTGCTGCCAGAGGTTCGCGCGGCTCTGCGGGTCCAAGCCCGTAGAGGGCTCGTCGAGGAAGAGCAGCTCGGGGGAGTGGATGAGTCCGAGCGCGATGTCGAGGCGCCGCTTCTGCCCGCCGCTCAGCCCCAGCACCTTGCGCGTCGCGAGAGCGCCCAGGTCGAGAGACTCGAGCAGTTCGTCGGCGCGCGCCGCGGCATCCGTGCGGCTCATGCCGTAGAAGGCGCCCTGACTGAGCAGCTCGTCGCGCACGCGCTGGTTGTGGCCAGCGCTCGTGCCCTGCCCGATGTAGCCGATGCGCGCGCGCACTCCGGCCGGGTCGGTCGCGATGTCGTGGCCGGCGACGGTCGCCGTGCCGGAGGTCGGGGGCAGCAGGGTCGTGAGCATGCGCAGGCTCGTCGACTTGCCGGCGCCGTTCGGGCCGAGGAAGGCGACGAGCTCGCCCCGCTGCACGTCGAGGTCGAGGTCGGTGACCGCGTCGACCACCGCCTTCTTCACGCGGAACGTCTTGGTCAGCCCGCGGGCTGTGATGATGTGTGTCATGCTGCGAGCGTAGGAACCACCGCGGACCGTTTCTGTCCGCAATCCGAGGGAGAATCGACGTATGTCCGATTCCACGACGACGTCGCGCGTGCTGGCGCTCCTCAACCTCCTGCAGACGCACCGGCACTGGCCGGGACCGGAGCTCGCGGCGCGCCTGTCGGTCACCGATCGCACGCTGCGCCGCGACGTCGAGCGGCTCCGCGACCTCGGCTACCGCGTGGAGTCCGTGCCGGGCGCGGGTGGAGGCTACCGCCTCGAGGCTGGCGCCGCGCTGCCGCCCCTCCTGCTCACCGACGACGAGGCGGTGACCATGGCGATCGGGCTGCGCGTGGCCGCGACGCAGGGGCTCGCCGACGGCGCGACCACCACCCTCACCGCGCTCGCGAAGCTCGAGCAGGTGCTTCCCGGTCCGCTGCGCCAGCGGGTGAACGCGCTCGCGTCCACCGTCCAGTCGGGGGAGTCACGGCAGTCGCCCGTCTCGCCCGAGATCCTGGGGCAGCTCGCCCTCGCATGCCGGGATCACGAGCGCATCCGGTTCGACTACATCGCCGCCGACGGCTCCGAGTCGCAGCGCGTCGTCGAGCCGCACTCGCTCGTGCCGCGGGGGCGGCACTGGTTCCTCGTGTGCTGGGATGTTCGCCGCGACGACTGGCGCACGTTCCGCGTCGACCGGCTCACGAACTTCTTCGGCACCCGTCTGGCGTTCGCGCCGCGCGACCTGCCGGCCGACACCGCCGCCGAGTTCGTCGCGATCGCGCACGGCAAGCTGCGCGGCAAGCTCACCGCCCACGTGCACCTCGCCCTTCCGCTCGACGCCATGCGCGCGCACTTCGGGCCGTGGGCCACCTACGCGACGGCCGTCGACGCCGCCACCACCGACTGGCCGATCGGCGGGCACACCCTGGAGGAGATGTTCGGCGCGCTGGCCTGGATCCCCGCCGGGGTGTCGTTCACCATCACCGGCAACGACGAGTTCGCCCGCTTCGTCAGGGAGTTCTCGTCGCGCCTGAGCGGCGCTGCCTAGAGCTCGACGGTGCGGCTCTCACCCACGTCGGGCGCGCTCTTGGTGATGAGTGCCTTCACCACCTCGAATCCGCGCACCACGGCGGGCTTGTCGATGTGCCAGTACTCGGCACTCGTGGCCTCGACGCGCAGGAGCGCGACGGTCGGATCCTGCCTGCCGCCCTCGAACCAGGCCTCGGCCCACGGGTTCCAGAACTCGTCGATGCGCGACTGATCCCGGTCGACGGTCGCCGTGCCGGAGAGCGAGACGACGCTCGCCCCGTCGGCGTAGGCGACGTTGACATGCGGGTCGGCCGAGATGTCGTCGGTCTTGGGGCTGGGGTCTTGCGTGAAGAACCACACGGTGCCGTCGAACTCGCGCTCGAGCACGGCGAGCGGGCGGGAGACGAGGTCGCCGCCCTTCGTACGCGTGGTCACCGTCGCGAAGCGGGTGGCCTTGATGATGTCGTTGATGGTTGCGAGTTCTTCGTCGTGGGTCATACTTCCACGGTCACATCCCCGAGCCCCGGGCGGCAGGGGCTTGCGCGCCACCGCCGCGTCCCTTAGCGGTCGAGCACCGGCACGAGCCCGACGTCGCGCAGGGCGCCGTCATCGACGGTGAGGGTGAGGAACGTGCCTACCGGCTGGCGGCGGCGGTCCGTCGGCGAGCCCGGGTTGAGCAGCCGGACACCCCGCGGTGTCGTCGAGTCCCACGGGATGTGGCTGTGACCGAAGACCAGCACGTCGGTGTCGGGGAACGCGGCATCCGTGCGCGCCTCGCGGCCCTGCGCCGCCCCCGTCTCATGCACGACGGCGAACCGCACCCCGCCCTCGGTGAAGCGGGCGACCTCGGGCAGGCGCGAGCGCAGGTCGTCTCCGTCGTTGTTGCCGTACACGCCGACCACCGGCCCGTACTGCAGTAGGTCGTCGAGCACGGATGCCACGACCCAATCCCCGGCGTGCACGATGAGGTCGGCGGCTCCCGCCGCCCGGCGCACGCTCTCGGGGAGCCGCCGCGCACGCGCGGGCAGGTGCGTGTCGGAGAGTACGAGCAGCGAGGTCACGCGGTCTTCATGAGTTCGGCGGTGAAGCCCTGCACCCGGGTCACCAGTCCGTCGATGCGGGCGGCGAGGAGCTCGTGCGGGTCCTGCAGCGGCGTCGCCGGCGGCAGCAGCCGGATCATGTGCGAGCAGGCCAGGTCGTCGCACACGTAGGTGCCGATCGTGTTGCCGTCGCGGCCGGCCTGACCGGCCCGGGGTGCGGAGAACAGCGTGATCTCGTCGGAGCGCCGGGTGATGCGGCACCACGAGCACATGGCCGCGATGCCGGGGTTGAGCGAGAATTCGGATGCGCGCAGCATGAGTCCGACGGGCTCGTCGCCCACCCAGTGCACGAGGTAGCCGCGCTGCGGCGACTGCTGGTCGCGCCAGCCGAGGTACTCGCGCTCCTCCCAGATCACCTCGTGGAGGCCCGGGAGCGGTACGCGGCCAGCCTCGCCCTTCGTCGCATTGATGAAGCTCCCGCGGATGTCATCGGGGCTGAGCTGCTGCACCCAACCACCCTACCTACGGCGCAGTGAAGCCAGCTTCCACCATGTCGATGACGCGCTGGGTCACCGCGTCGGCCTGGGCGCGGGGCAGGGCGCGCAGCGGCCCGTCGATGAGCAGGAGCGCGAAGCCGTGCACCGACGACCACGCGAGGAACTCGGCCTGCGGCCGCCGCGCCGCGGGCATGATGCCGGATGCCACGAACTCGTCGAGGGCGACCGTGAGCAGCTCGAGCGGCGACCTGCCACTCGGGCCAGACTTGCTCGCGGCGGAACTCGTCTCGAGGTTGGTGGGCACGAAGAACGCCGTGCGGAACAGCCCGGGCTCGTCGAGGGCGAACGCGACGTAGCCCGTGCCCACGGCGCGCAGCTGCGCGCGCGCGACGGCCTCGGGCGAGCCGGAGGGAATCGCGTCGAAGAGTGCGTCGATGCGGCCGGCGAGCATGGCAAGCGCGGCGTCGCTCACGGCGGAGAGCAGCGCATCCCGATCGGCGAAGTGCCGGTAGGCGGCGTTGGGGGAGACGCCCACCCGGCGAGTGGCCTCCCGCAGCACCACCGCGTCGGGGCCGCCGTCGCGTGCGAGCTCCATGCCCGCGGCGAGCAGGGCGTGCCGCAGGTCGCCGTGGTGGTAGCTCGCCCGGGCCGGCGAATCAGCGGTGGTCACGCGGCCCATCCTATGACAGTGTTGACAGCGTTAACATAAGAAGGAGCTGGGATGTTCGGCGATATCAAGGCATTCAGCGGGTTCTCCGTCGATGACATCGAGGCCGCATACACGTTCTACGGCGAGACCCTCGGGCTCGACGTGTCGAGGAACGACATGGGCTTCCTCAACATCCGCCTCGCCACCGGCGGCGTCATCCTCGTGTACTCCAAGCCCGACCACGTGCCCGCGACCTACACGATCCTGAACTTCCCGGTGCCGAGCGTCGACGCAGCAGTCGACGCCCTCAACGCCAAGGGCGTCACGACGAAGATCTACGACGGCGACTTCACCGATGAGCGCGGCGTCTCGCGCCCGCCCAAGCCCGAGTACGGACCCGTGATCTGCTGGTTCACCGATCCGGCGGGCAACGTGCTCTCCGTGCTGGAGGCCTGAAGCTTCCTGCTCACCAGTTTCGCGAGCCGGTGCGTGGGTCGCTCGACCGCGAGGTGGAACAGCCAGCCGACGAGCAGGCTCGCCGGGATTCCGATCGCCGCGACGAGCTTCCAGTGCTCGTCGCCGAGCGCGAACGCGAGCGTGCCGATGAGCGGCGCCTGCACCAGGTAGAGGCTGAACGAGATGCCGCCGAGCCAGCGCGGCACTCGACTCGAGAGAGCCCGCTCGGCTGTCGGCGAGCCGATCACGACCACGACGATCCCCGCGGCGCCCACTCCGGCGAGGCCCCACAGCACCTCAGCGCCGATCGCGCCCTCGACGGGCCGGCCCAACCAGCTCGCCACGAGCAGCAGGGCGGATGCCGCGCCCAGCGCCGCCCGCCCGACCCGCGGCCACGCCCGCACCGCGGCGCGCAGGTCGGGCAGTCGCACGGCCATGAGCACACCGAGGAAGAACACGGGCAGGTAGACGAGGGCGTCGACGTCGACGAGTCGGCCGGTGACCGTGCACAGCGCGGCGAGGCTCGCGGCGAACACCCAATGGCGTCGCAGTGCGCGGGCGACGACGATGAACAGGGGCAGCGTCAGTGAGAACACGAGCTCCCAGCGCAGCGACCACAGCACGTTGTTGACGTCGTACGAGCGCTTCCACAGGCTCGCCTCCTGTAACAACTGCGGCCACGACACGGTGAGGGCGTTGCCTCCCGCGAGCCACGAGTCGGGCGTGACCACCGCGAGATCGCGCGGCAGCAGCGCGATGGCGAGGGCCGCCAGGGCGAGCGAAGCCCACACCGGGAGGTAGAGCCGCAGCATCCGGCCGCCGTAGTAGCCGAGCCAGCCGAAGCCCTCGCGCAGGGCGGGGAGGGTGACCACGAGCCCGCTCAGGACGAAGAAGACGAGCACAGACTCGGTTCCGGCGGTGAGCAGCTTGAGCGGCGTGCGGGTGAGCCACGCCCACTCGTCCGGGCTCAGGAACGGCCGCGCGACGAGGCTCAGATGGTAGAAGAGCACGATCACCGCTGCCACCCCGCGCAGCCCGTCGAGGGCAGGAAGGCGGGAGCTGGTCGTGCGAGTCACTCGATCCACGGTAACCGCCGGGTCTGGACGGTTGCTGTGCTGCTGGTTGAATGGCGGGTGTGACAGCCATCGCCGACCTCGCCGCCGACCTCGCCGCCGCGACCTTCACGGTCGATGCCCTCGACGAGCTGTGGGGCACGGATGCCGCGGCCGCCCTGCACCGCGGCCAGCGCGTGCCCGCCCTGCGGGCGCTCGAGGGGCGCGCTTCCGGCGCCGCAGCGACCGCCACCCTCGCGCGCACGTTCATCCTCGGCCTGGCGAGCACGCCCGAGGCGCTCGCGGCGGCCCTGCCGACCCTCGGGTTCGAGGGAGCTGTAGGGCTCGGGCTCGTTGACGAGCACGGAGCGCCCCGCCTCGACCTGCGGCCGTACTCGTTCGTCGATGCCAGCGGCGTCGTCTCGTGGTGGATCGCCTCCGACCTCGGCGAGCTCGCCCTCGGCCACGCGATCCCCGAGCACCACGTGCTCGGTGTGGGCGGCGCCTCCACGACCCTCAGCGGGCTCATGATCGCGCGCCCGGTCGACCTCGCCCTCGATCTGGGAACGGGATGCGGAATCCAGGCGCTTCACGCCGCCCGGCACGCGACGCGGGTGATCGCCACCGACATCTCGCAGCGCGCCCTCGACCTCGCGCGGTTCAACGCCGAGCTCAACGGTGTCACGAACATCGAGTTCCGGCTCGGGAGCCTCTTCGGCCCGGTGCCCGAGCGGTTCGGGCACGTGGTCTCGAACCCGCCGTTCGTCATCACCCCGCGCGGGGCCGATGGCGTGCCGGCCTACGAGTACCGGGACGGCGGCATGGTGGGCGACTCCCTCGTCGCCTCGGTGATCAAGGAGGTCGAGGCCCACCTCGAGTCCGGCGGTGTCGCCCAGCTGCTCGGCAACTGGGAGTACGGCGCGCAGGAGGGCCTCGCGCGCGTCGAGCAGTGGGTGCGCTTCACCGGCCTGGACGCCTGGGTCGTCGAGCGCGAGCGCCAGGATGTCGACCAGTACGCCGAGACCTGGATCCGCGACGGTGGCACGCGCCCGGGCGCCGAGTTCGACAGGCTCTACTCCGCGTGGCTCGACGACTTCGCGTCACGCGGCGTCACCCACGTGGGCTTCGGGTACATCACGCTGCGCCGCCCGGTGTCGGGCGGTCCCACGCTGCGCCGCTTCGAGGTGCTCGACGGTCCCGTTGCCGGATCACCGGATGCGGCGGCCCTCCTCGATGCCCACGACTGGCTGCGCGACCGCGACCTCCTCGCCGAGTCGCTGACCGTGGCCGCCGATGTCACCGAGCAGCGGTACTACTGGCCCGGCGACGAGCACCCCACCGTCATGGATCTCCGACAGGGATCGGGCTTCGCCCGCACCGTGCCGCTCGGCACGGCGCTCGCCGCGGTCGTGGGCGCGTGCGACGGCACGCTGCCGCTCGGCGTGATCTGCTCGGCGGTCGCCCAGTTGCTGGAGGTCGACGAGGCAGAACTCACCGCCGAGGTGCTGCCCCAGGTCGGCGAGCTCGTGCTCGTCGGCATGCTCGTGGGCGAGACCGGCGTCAGCGGGGATCGCGCCCGGTAACCGCCAGGAGCCGCGCCTGCAGGGGAGCATCGTCGGGTAGCGGAACAGGCGGCGCGTACAGGCCGCTCGCCGCCAGGGTGTCCTTCTGCGGCTCGAAGACGGTCCACACGGCCTCGACGAGCTCGGGGTCGAGCTGCTCGTCGCCGCCGATCGCGCGCGCCAGATCTCAGGTGTGGATGGTCACGTCGGCAACCTGCTCGCGCAGGTAGTCGGCCATCGTCACCGTGTCGTAGGAGAGCTGCACGAGCGTATCGGGGGTCGTCGCCTTCCACGCGGCGTTCGCGGCGAAGGCGTAGAGCTCCCACTCCTCGAGCAGGTTCTCCCGCAGCGGCTGGATGTCCTTCTTCGCGTTCGCGACGCTCTCGCCGGCCAGCAGGTAGGGCACCCACTGCTGCTCCTCGATGACGTGGGCCACGAGGTCGCGCACGCTCCACTCGTCGTCGGGAGTGGGGGCATCCCAATCGGTGACCGCCTCGATGCGGCGCGAGAATTCGCGCTGCACGCGCTTCTGCAGTGCCAGCCAGTCGTAGTCCATCGGTGCCCTCCCAGACGCTTGCTCCGAGGGTAGCAACGGGCGAGTGCTCCGTGCGATTCCCGGGCGCGCTGGCACACTTGCAGCATGACCTCCGACGACACGAAGAAGGCCGCGTCGCGGCGCGACTTCCTCAGGACCACGGCGGCCGCCGGACTGGGCGGGTTCGCCGCAGGGGCCGCCGTCGTGACGGGCATCGAGGGCGCGGTGAGCAAGCCGAAGCCGATCGCCGGGTTCGACCCCCTCGAGGCGCGCAGCGAGCCGGGGTTCGACCACGTCGTCGTGATGATGTTCGAGAACCGCTCGTTCGACAACATCCTGGGCTTCCTCTACACCGACGACGAGCTGCCCACGGGCCAGACCTTCGACGGGCTGAACCAGGGCTCCTACTCCAACATCGGGCCGGCGGGCGAGACGATCCCCGCGCACGTCTACCTCGGCGAGACCGACGCGGTCATGCGGCATCCGTCGCCCGATCCGGGCGAGCACTACCCGCACGTCAACACTCAGGTGTTCGGGATCGTCGACCCGGAGACCAACGCCGACCTCTTCGCGAACGAGCTGCGCGAGCCGTACAACGCGCCGGTGAGGGATTCCAAGCCCGACATGTCGGGGTTCGTGAAGGACTACGTCATCAACTGGCGCGAGCTCAAGAAGGGCGCCGAGCCGACGTTCGACGACTACCGCGTCGTCATGGGCAGCTTCTCCACCGAGATGCTCCCGGTGTTCTCCGCGATCGCCAAGGGCTTCGCGGTGTACGACGCGTGGCACGCGGGCGTGCCGTCGCAGACCTTCTGCAACCGGTCGTTCTTCCACGCCTCGACGTCGCACGGCTTCGTGACCAACAAGGACGGCGGCGGTTACGACAAGTGGATCGACGCGCCGGCCGCGCCCACGATCTTCAACCGCCTCCAGGATGCCGGCCACACCTGGCGGGTGTACTACGACGCCCAGCAGATGGTCTCGTTCACCGGGATGCTCCACGCCGCCGTTCTCGAGCCGTACTGGAAGAGCAACTTCCGCAGCATGGAGCAGTTCCACGACGACGTGAAGAACGGCAACCTGCCCGACTACTCGTTCATCGAGCCGCGGATGATCTTCAACCACAACGACATGCACCCGCCGTTCGGCACACTGCGCGAGGGGGAGTACGACGGCCAGAAGGTCTACAACTCCGCACTCTCCGACGTGCGCGCGGGGGAGGCGCTCCTGCACTCCGTGTACACCTCGTTGCGCGGGGCCAGTTCGACGACCGGGTCCAACGCCATGAATACGGCGTTCATCGTGACGTTCGACGAGCACGGCGGAACCTACGACCATGTTCCACCGCCCTCGGCGGTTCCGCCGGAGTCCGGGGCTCCCCAGGGCGAGATGGGCTTCACGTTCGACCGCCTCGGCTGCCGGGTGCCGTCCATTCTGGTTTCGGCATATACGGCGGCGGGCACGATCGTGCACGACGAGATGCACCACGGCTCGATCATCTCGACGCTCAACCGGCTGCACGGCCTCGAACCGCTTACCCGCAGGGATGCCACGGCGAACAACGTCTTCAACGCGATCAACCTCACCGTGCCGCGACAGCCCTACGAGTGGCCGTCCACGCACCCGCAGTACACGCCGCCGAACCCGGAGGCGGTGCCGGCACCGCACGAGGAGCACAAGGCCAGGCCGCTGAGCGCCCCCGCCGAGGGCCTCCTCGGCCTGCTGCTCGCGAAGTACGAACCCCGCCGTGACGTGCCCAAGACCTTCGGCGACGCGTACGACGTGCTCGTCAAGCACGGCAAGGGACTCTTCGGCGTGCGCGACTAGGCACACAGCAAGCGCGCAACCTTCTCACAACCGCTGTCGAGGAGGTGGAGAGATACTGGCGAGATGCGCTCGCGACGTTACCTCCTCACCGGCGTCGCAGCGGTCTATTTCGGGGCCCTCGTCGGCCTCACGTTCGTGCCCGGCTCGGCCGCCGACCGCCAGTTCTGGGTGTGGCCCTTCGTCGCCTTCGTGCCCGTCGGAATCCTGCTCGTGCTCATCCTCGGGCGTCGACGCTGGTGGGCGGCCGTCGCATTCTCGGTGCTCGGGTCCGCGTGGATCGAGGCCGCGCAGACGGTGTGGATGCCCAGCGGCTACGCGAAGCTGAGCGACATCGGGTGGGCGACCTCCGGCGCGATCGCGGGCATCATCGTCACCTACGTGCTGACCTCGGCTAAGCTCCGCGCCGCGCGTGCACATGAACCTCACAGGATCGTCGCGCAGGGTGGACGCAGGGAAATTCCCCAGGACTAAGCAAACGCCGGTGCGACTACTACCGCCGGGATGACGTTTCCTTCGTGAGTCCGTGCAGCACCGCCCGGTGCCAGACCCAACACGATGTGCCGTGTTGCACGCGCCCGCCCCGCCTTCGCGCGCCGGGTGCCTAGTTCGAAAGTCAGTCAGTTGCTTACCACTCCACGTTCGACGTTCCCGCATGCCGAGAACAGCCCACGCCCCCGTCTCGCGGCCTTCATCAGCACCAATAAACGCATCCTCGTCGTTGGCGCGATCGCGGCGAGCGGCCTGCTCACCAGCGTCCCGTCGATTCCCGCGGCCGCGAGCACGCTGTTCGCCCCGACCGCCGACGCCGAGCTCCCCGGCCAGACATTCACCGCTCCGGCCGTCATGGAGGCGCCGGTCGAGCGCGACGCCTTCGGCATCTCCACCTACTCGGTCGTGCAGTGGCCGGTCCCCGCAGACACCCCGATCAGCAGCGGCTTCGGCTTCCGCGAGTGCGACGGCTGCAGCACGAACCACACGGGCACCGACTTCAACCCCGGCAGCGGCTACCCCATCCAGGTCGTCGCCGACGGCATCGTCACCGCCGCCGGGTGGGACTCCACGGGCTACGGCAACATGGTGACCGTTCAGCACGTCATCGACGGGCAGGTGGTCTCGACCCTGTACGCGCACATGCAGGACGACTCGATCACCGTGGCGGTCGGTCAGGCGGTCACCCGCGGCACGGTGCTGGGGCTCGTCGGTCAGACCGGTGAGGCCACCGGCCCGCACCTGCACTTCAGCGTCATCCTCGACGGCACGATGATCGATCCGTATCCGTGGCTGCTCACGCACGTGAATATCTGATTCTCAGCTTCGATTCCTAGGCTTTGGTCATGGGACTCTTCGATCGACTCTTCGGATCCGACCAGCAGGACACTCAAGCGCCGCCCGCACGGCCGCGCTC
>CAIXMB010000045.1 GCA_903920435.1 uncultured Actinomycetes bacterium | reverse complement strand
CCGCCCGATGACTCGTGGCACTGGGTCCGCACGGCAGAGGACGCGGTCGCGTTGCTCCGTGAGGACTGCGTGAGCGTCGCGTCGCTCGACCATGACCTCGACCTCCCCAACCTCGGCGGCGAACCCAAGACCGGGTACGACGTGGTGTGCTGGTTGGAGAATCATCCGGAGCACTGGCCCGACGTGGCGCTAGTCCACAGCATGAATCCGGACGGAGCGAAGAGGATGCAGGTGGTTATCGACAAGCATCACGCCGAGAGCGATTTGCGACTGGAGGCGGGCAAGTGAGCAAGGACTACGACCGCGGGTTGCTGGTGGCGTTCTGTATGTTCGACACCTTCGCCTGCACGAAGGAGCAGGCCGAGTGGAAGGTTGGCCGCTTCCTCGCGTCGCGCCAGCCACAGACCGATGAGGTGGCATTCGAGCGCGGGGACGACCCCGTCAACGAGTGGTGCAAGGGGTGCGGGGAGCATATCCGTCGACACTACGGCGGGACGGAGTACCGATGCCATCCAAGGCCCGATGGCGCCACAACGCCCGTTCCGCCACCCAAGCGCAAGCCTCGCTGCGGCAAGTACATGGGCGATGCCGACGCAACGAGCCCGCAGCTTACCTGCGTGCGCGAGAAAGGGCACCCGGGCCTATGTGACCGAGATAGCGACGCGCCGGACCCGCCCGCGCCGCAGCCCGACCCGCTCTGTACGTGGTGTGGCCACCCTCGGAGCGACCACAGCGGACTCGACAGTGGGTATTGCTGCGCGCCCGACTGCCAGTGTGTGGCATGGCCCAAGGAGAGCCCATGAGCAACAACGACATCCCCCGCCGCATCTGCCTGGACCGCATGACTCCGGCCGAGGTGGCAATCCACGACGCCATCCAGGCCGTCGAGGCGGCGGGCGCCGACCCACTTCTGACGGATGCAGTGATGCTGCTGCTCGCGGCCAAGGACAAGGTGGCTGACTACGTAGACGCCCGGTCCGCAAAGGAGGGGTAAAATGCGACTCATGTTCATCGTCAACGGCGAGGACATCGCCGTCAGGGTCAACCGGCGGTTGCGATTGAGCGAGATCATGCAGAAGGCGCTCAAGGCGAGCTACAACACTGGGAGGCCGTTGCCGGATTGGCAGTGTCACAGTGCCTCCGGAGTGCGTCTCGACCCGAGCCGAAAGATCAGCGACCTCGTGCGTGCAGGGCTGCTCACCGGCGAGGAACTTCCCGCTCAGCGGGTTTTCTTGGGTCTTAGTGTCGGTGCTGGTGGCTCCATTCGGCAACACACCGCGCTTACCGCCTTGGGACCCACATGAGCCGCGAGAGCGACAGGGCGTTGCTGCTAGAGTTCGCGGCATGGCACACAGACCGCACTACGGCGTACGGTTCTGGTCCCGCCCCGACGGAGGGCGATGTCGAGGAGTTCCTGGCCGAGCGCGAGCCCATCGCACCGCCGCGATTTTGGCGGGTGAGGCCCGACGACCTTAGTTGGCGTGCCTACCAGTGCAACGCGGTGGGCGAGTTTCAGGACTACATCACGTACGACGAGTTAACCAGGGACTACCCTCTCACGCGCGAGCAGGCCGAGCGTGATGGAGAGGCGAGCGGGTTGGAGCCGTGGAAGGGAGAGAAGGGATGATCCTCTACTCGTTTGGCGAGGAGCCCGAGACGCGCGGCGACCACATGCCGTGCGACGCCTTCCGGTGGGCAGTCGAGACTAACACCTGGAACAGTGGACTATCGCTTGGGGTCGTCAACCAACACCGGTTCCGCGATACCGACGAGTGGCTAT
>CAIXMB010000044.1 GCA_903920435.1 uncultured Actinomycetes bacterium | reverse complement strand
GCCAACACCGAGGTGCTCGAGCTCAACACCGTCGTGTCGACCACCGGCGGCGACCTCGATGTCGTGCAGGCCGGCGAGGTCGTGCTGCTTTTCGACCGAACGGCCAACAAGGTCGACATCGTCGACCCGGCAACCTCGACCTCGACCGACAGCGTGCCCCTGCCGCCCGCGCAGCCCGAGGTGTTCCTCGCGGGCACCAACGTCATCGTGTTCGAGGCCGGCACCGGAAAGCTGTGGGTCGTGGCCTGGAACGACTTCTCGCGCTTCGACGCCGAGTCGGACCCGACCCTGAGCCTCGGCACCGACGCGGTCATCAGCGTCGACCCGACCGGCCTGCTGTTCGCGTTCTCGCCCTCGACGGGCCAGGTGCTCCGAGTCGACGCCGCGATCTCGTCGACGGTGACCGGCTCCGACCCGGTGAGTGTTCCGGAGCGCGCCGACGTCTCGATCACGTCGGTGGCCGGAACCTGGGCGGTGCTGGATTCCGACACCGATACCGTCTACCTCGCGGGCCGCACCGTGAGCCTCGCGCCCCTCACCGGCGCTGGCACGGGCAGCCAGCTGCAGTGGGCGGCCGCCGACGGCGACCGCGTGCTCGTGTCGTACAGCGCCGGCCTGATCAGCATTCCGCTCAGCGGGGCTGCCGCCGTCGCGCTGGTGGACGGCGAGTCCGGCACCGCGACGCGACCGCTCGTCATCGACGGCTGCGAGTACTCGGCTTGGACGAACGGCGACAGCTGGCGCCGCTGCGCATCCGAGGGGGCTGGCTCGACCACCGCCCTGGACCGGATGCCCACCACCGCGCGACTGGCCTACGTGACGAACGGCGACCGTGCGGTGCTCAACGACCGTCGCTCGGGCGCGACGTGGGCCGTGCAGCGCGAGGGCGAGCTCATCGACAACTGGGACGACCTCATCGTCACCGACGAGGAGCCGCCGCAGGAGCAGCAGAACGACCAGGACGTGCCGCCCGAGGTCGAGAAGGTGCAGGAGCCGCCCGTCGCCGTCAACGACGCGTTCGGCGCGCGGCCCGGCCGCGCCACCGTGCTGCCCGTGCTGCTCAACGACTTCGACCCCAACGGCGACGTCCTCGTCGTCAGCGACGTCACGCCGATCGACGAGGGGGTGGGCCACCTCGACCTCATCAACGAGCGCCAGCAGATCCAACTCACCCTCGCGGGCACGGCGACGGGCTCGCTGAGCTTCACGTACACGATCACGGACGGCCGAGGCGGCAGCGCCACGGCGACGGTCGTCGTCACCGTGCGCACCGCCGCCGAGAACTCGCCGCCCGTGCAGGTGCGCACGACCAAGGCCGTCGTGCAGGCCAGCGGCCGTGTGACGACCCAGGTGCTCGGTGACTGGATCGATCCCGACGGAGACGCGTTCTACCTCACGAGCGCCTCCGTGGCCGAGCCCGACGCCGTGTCGTACAAGCCAGGCGGCGCCGTCGTCTACTCCGACTCCGGCTCGGGCGGCGAGCTCAAGCTCGTGAGCCTCGTCGTCTCCGACGGCACCGCGGAGAGCTCGGGCAGCCTTTCGGTCACCGTCAAGGCGGCCGGCGCCGTGCCCATCGTCGCCGACCCGTTCGTCGTGCTGGCCACCGCGGGCGAGGAGATCACCGTCTCGCCGCTCGACCACGTCCGCGGCGGCACGGGCACGGTGCGCCTCAACAGCGTGCCCGCCAAGACGGATGTCACGATCACCCCGAGCTACGAGACGGGCACGTTCAAGTTCCAGACCGACCAGATCCGCAGCCACTACCTCGAGTACGTGGTCACGGACGGCACGCAGACCGTCACGGGACTCGTGCGCATCGACGTGACCACCCCGCCCGACCCCAACACGAAGCCCATCACCGTGCCGAAGACGGTGTTCGTGAAGACGCTGCGCAACGAGCGCATCGACGTGGCGGGAACCGACGTCGACCCCGCGGGCGGCGTACTGCTCGTCACGGAGGTCACGAATCTCGCGAGCGACTCCAACGTGCGGGCTGAGGTGCTCGACCAGCGCCTCGTGCGGGTGAGCCTCACGGGCCCCCTCGACGACGGACCGGTGACATTCAACTACCGCATCACGAACGGTCTCGCCGAGGCGGTCGGCGTGATCACGGTCGTGGAGATCCCCGCGCCGACGCGCGTGCAGGCTCCCATCGCGAACGACGACACGGTCACGGTGCGGGTGGGCGAGGCCATCGACATCCCCGTGCTCGACAACGACGAGCATCCGGACGGCCTCGACCTGACCCTGCAGCCCAAGCTCGACCAGGAGCTCCCGGAGGGCTCGGGCCTGCTCTTCGCGTCGGGACGCGTGCTGCGCTACCTCGCTCCCGACAAGACGGGCAACTTCACCGCCGCCTACACGGTGACGGGGCCGGACGGCCAGGCTGCGACTGCCCTCGTGCGCATCGCTGTGCGCGAGGCGGACCCGGAGACGAACAACGCCCCCGTTCCCCCGACCGTCACGGCGCGCGTGATCGCGGGGGAGACCGTGCGCATCCGTATCCCGCTCAGCGGCATCGACCCCGACGGCGACTCCGTGCAGCTCATCGGCCAGGCCACGAACCCGCAGAAGGGCGCGGTGACGGGCGTCGAGTCCGACACCATCGTGTTCCAGGCCGGCGACTACTCGGCGGGCACCGACACGTTCACCTATACCGTCATCGACTCGCTCGGCGCTCGCGCGACCGGCACCGTGCGGGTCGGCATCAGCCCGCGCCTCGAGGGCGCCCGCAACCCCGTCGCGGTCGCGGACGAGGTCACCGTGCGCCCGGGCTTCACCGTCTCGGTCCAGGCGCTCGCGAACGACTCCGACCCCGACGGCAGCCCGCTGTCGATCACGTCGGCGGTGCCCGCCGATCCGTCGACCGAGCTCACCGCCACCATCGTCGGCACCGACGTCATCGATATCACGCCCCCGCGCGCCGAGGGCACGTACGCCGTGATCTACCAGATCGAGAACGAGCGCGGCGGTACGAGCCAGAACTTCATCCGAGTCAGGGTCACGGCGGATGCCCCGCTCTCGTACCCGGTGGCCACCGACAGTGTGCTGAGCCTCTCCGACGTGCTCGACCGCAACACCGTGGTCGTGGACGTGCTCGCCAACGTGTTCTTCGCGGACGGCGACTCCCGCTCGCTCGGGCTCTCCGTGTACAACGGCTACGCCGCCTCCGCACGCGTCACCAATGACAAGAAGATCGAGGTGACGATCAGGGACAAGAGCCAGATCATCCCGTTCCGGGTCACCCACCCGGAGGATCCGACGGTGTTCACGTACGCGTTCATCCGCGTTCCCGGGTTCAACGACGCCCTGCCGCAGGTCGACAGGCGTGCGCCGCTGCTGCGCGTCAACAGCGAGGACCAGCTCACCATCGACATCAACGACTACGTGCTCGCCGTCGGGGGCAAGCAGGTGCGGTTGACCGACTCGAGCACCGTCCAGGCCACGCACGCGAACGGCGACAACCTCGTCGTCGACCAGGACACCCTCGTGTTCACCTCCGCCGACAAGTACTTCGGCCCCGCGTCGATCTCGTTCGAGGTCACAGACGGCACGTCGGCATCCGACCCGGCCGGCCGCACGGCGATCATCGTGCTGCCCATCACGGTGCTGCCGCGCGACAACCAACCGCCCGTGTTCGGCGGTGCCGTGCTCGAGTTCGAGCCGGGCCAGGAGAAGGACATCGACCTGCTCCGGCTCACCACCTACCCCTACCCCGACGACCTCGACGAGCTCGTGTACTCGGCGCTCGAGCCGCTCCCGGAGGGCTTCGAGTACGCGTTCAACGGCAGCATCCTCACGCTCCGGGCGAAGGAGGACGCGGTCAAGGGGTCGGTCACGAACATGCCCATCGGCGTGCGCGACGACCTGAGCGAGGGCGGCGCCGGCCGCATCGAGCTGCACGTCGTCAGCTCCACGCGGCCGCTGCTCGTGCCCGCCACCGACACGGCCGTCGCCAAGCGCGGCGGAACCTCCAGTGTCGATGTGCTGGCCAACGACGAGGCCACCAACCCGTTCCCCGGCAAGCCGCTGAGGGTGCTGGCGATCCGCGGCCTCGACGGCGCCTCCGTCCCCGCGGGCATCGACATCGTCCCGAGCGCGGACAACAGCAGGCTCACCGTCGACGTCGCGAGTAGTGCACTGCCCACCGACGTGACGCTGCAGTACCAGGTGGCGGACGCGACCAACGATCCCAGCCGCTACGTGTGGGGAACCGTCGTCGTCTCCGTGCAGGACCGCCCGGACCCCGTGGCCAACCTCGGCCCGAGCGGATTCTCGGACCGCCAGATCACCATGCGCTGGAACGCCGGATCATTCAACAACTCGCCGATCACGAACTACAAGGTCACGACCAGCCAGGGCTCGACCACCGTCGACGTCACCGACTGCACGGGCACGACCTGCACGATCCCGACCCCCGGCAACGGGCCCTCGAACGCCGTGACCGTGACGGTCGTCGCCACCAACGCGATCGGCGACTCCGACCCGGTGACACTCAGCGATCCGGTGTGGTCCGACATCATCCCGCCGGCCCCGACCGCGCTGAGCTCCGCGCCGATCGACCACGGCCTCGTGCTCAGCTGGAACGCCGTCACCACCCCCTCGGGCGGCTCCGCCGTCGACCGGTACCACCTCGCGGTGGGGGGCTTCTCGGGCGACGTGAGTCCGTCGGTATGCAGCGGCGGCGCTTGCAGCGTGAGCACGTCGACGCTCGGCTGGAGCTTCGACAACGGCGTCGCCGTCACGTACACGGTGAGCGCGCGCAACGCGGCACTCACCGCGCTCTCGGTGTGGAACACGAGCGAGCCGGCATCCGGCATCCCCGCCGGACCGCCGATCGCGGTCGCGTCGCCGAGCGCGACAGTGCAGAGCGACACCTCGGTCGCCCTCGGCTGGAGCGGCGTCTTCAGCGACAACGGCCGCGCGATCTCCGCCTACACGGCCGCCGCCTACACGGGCACCGCGCCGACCTGCAGCGCGAACGGCACGATCTCGTCGAACGGAGCGGCGATCTCCGCGGCGGGCACGGGCACGTCCACGGTGTTCTCCGGCCTCTCCGCGAACGCGACGTACACGCTCGTCGTCTTCGCCTACAACGGGCAGGGATGCACGATCAGCCCCGCGGTCGTCGCGCACACGCCCCCGCCCGTCATCACCGACCTCACGGTCTCGGGCCCGTCGGCCAACGGCGGCGTCTACGACTTCGTGTTCACCGGCGGCACCGCGGGCGGCACGACGCTCGGCAGCGCGGACAGCATCTACTACCGCCTGAACGGCGGCACCGAGTACGGGCCGGTGAGCCTGGGCGGCTTCCTCGCCGCAGACTCGACCCAGTTCGGCCAGTCGGTCTCGATCACCGCCCGCGCCTGCCGCACCTACGACGGGGTGCCCGTCTGCCAGACGACCTCGTCGAGCCCGCAGGGGCTCGGCGTGCCGGTCGATCCGCGCCTGACGGGCGTCGCCTTCGTCTCCGACGGCGCCGCGCTCTCGACGAGCGGCACGTTCTCGTGGCTCGGCGCCCCGGCGGGAGCCGGATACACGTCCGTCGAGTACGCGTGCGGCGCGACACCGGGCGCCGACGCCTTTGCGCCCATCTCGGGCGTGACGCAGTGCCACGCCGACGGCGGAGTGCTCGACAACCCGTACCTGACCGTTAGGGTCGGCGCGAACGGCACCTTCTACGACACCACCTACCGAGCGTTCTGATGATCCTCTTGATGAAGGAAACAGCATGACCATGACACCCGAGCAGGCAACCTGGTTCTCGGACATCTTCAACCGGCTCGTCGCCAACGTCGACCAGGTGCTCCTGGGCAAGACGTTCGTCATCCGGTTGGGATTCACGGCGCTCCTGAGCGACGGCCACCTCCTCCTCGAGGACTTCCCGGGCACGGGCAAGACCTCGTTCGCGCGCGCGATCGCGCAGAGCGTGGCGGGCACGAGCAGCCGCATCCAGTTCACACCCGACCTGCTGCCCGGCGACATCACCGGCGTGAGCATCTACAACCAGGGCGGGGGAGAGTTCGAGTTCCACCCCGGGCCCATCTTCGCGAACATCGTCCTCGCCGATGAGATCAACCGCGCGAGCCCCAAGACCCAGTCGGCGCTCCTCGAGGTCATGGAGGAGGCGCACGTCACCGTCGACGGCGTGAGCCACCCGGTGGGCGCGCCGTTCATGGTCATCGCGACCCAGAACCCGATCGAGCAGGCGGGCACGTACCGCCTGCCCGAGGCCCAGCTCGACCGGTTCCTGATGAAGGCGTCGATCGGCTACCCCGACCACTCGTCGACGGTGCGCATCCTCGAGGGCGCCGGCGTCAAGGCGCACGAGACCATCGTGCCGCCCATCGTCACCGCCGACGTGGTCACCGAGATGGCGAACCTCGCACGCACCGTGCACGTCGACCCGACGATCAACGACTATGTGAGCCGCATCGTCGAGTCCACCCGCACCGCTACCGAGGTGCGCCTCGGCGCGAGTGTGCGCGGCGCGCTGGCCCTCGTGCGGACGGCGAAGACCCTCGCCGCCGCGAGCGGGCGGCACTACGTCATCCCCGACGACGTCAAGGCGCTCGCGGAGCCCGTGCTCGCCCACCGGCTCGTGATCGACGCCGAGGCCGAGTTCGACGGCGTCACCGCGCCCAGCATCATGAGCCAGATCCTCATCGAGACCCCGCCGCCGAGCGAACGCCAAGCCGTGTGATGGCGCGCCCCACGACGAAGGCCCCCAAGGGGGCCGCGACCGCACAGGTCGTCGCCAGTGCGCGGATGGACTCGCACTTCACGACGACGGGAACCCAGGGCCTGACGAACGCGCGCACGCGCATCGTCGGTGACCGCACGGGTCTCCTCGCGGACGCCGTCATCGCGACAGTGCGCTTCCTCACTGCCGCCCGGGGCCTCATCGCACGAATCTTCCGGCGCCTCGCGGGCGTCATCACCCCACTGGGCTGGTCGGTACTCGCGGCGGTGCCGCTCACCCTCGGCATCGGCTACGCGATCGGGTGGGTCGAGCTCATCGTGGTCGGGTTTGCCCTCGTGGCCGTCATCGTCATCGCCTTCATCTACCTCGTCGGCCGCAGCAGGATCGTGATCGACCTGCGCGTTCCGCACAGCCGCGTCGTGGCGGGCGAGCGCGCCGTGGGTGACGTGGTCGTGAGCAACCCCGGGCGCCGCCGCACCTTCGGCGTGACCGTCGAAGTGCCCGTCGGGGCGGGTCTTGCCGCCGCGGCCCTCCCCGGCCTCGCGCGCGGGGCATCGTTCACGCACGAATTCGTCGTGCCGACCGTGCGCCGCGGGGTCATCCCGGTGGGCCCAGTGCGCACCGTGCGCGCCGACCCCATCGGCATCGTGCGGCGCGAGCTGGTGTGGACGGACACGGCCGAGGTCTTCGTGCACCCGCGCACCATCAGCATCCCGAGCATGAGCACCGGGTTCATCCGTGACCTCGAGGGCAACCCGACCCGCGACCTCTCCAACAACGACGTGTCGTTCCACGCCCTGCGCGAGTACCTGCCGGGCGACGAGCGCCGCTACATCCACTGGAAGTCCACCGCCCGCACGGGCACCTACATGGTGCGCCAGTTCGAGGAGACCCGCCGCAGCCACCTCGTGATCGCCCTGAGCCTCGCGACGGCGGACTACGCGAGCGACGAGGAGTTCGAGATGGCGGTGAGTGTCGCCGGGTCGCTCGGGGCACGGGCCATCCGGGATGCCCGCACCGTCACCGTCGTCGCGAGCGAGATCACCCCGCAGTTCGCCAAGCGCAAGGTGTTCGCCGTCAAGCTGCTCTCGACCCTGACCCGT
>CAIXMB010000043.1 GCA_903920435.1 uncultured Actinomycetes bacterium | reverse complement strand
TCCCCGGATCGTTCTTCCGCCGCGAGGGTCGCCCCTCAACGGAGGCCATCCTGGTCTGCCGCCTCATCGACCGCCCGCTGCGCCCGACCTTCGTCGAGGGTCTGCGCAACGAGGTCCAGATCGTCATCACGGTCCTGTCGATCGCCCCCGACGAGTTCTACGACGCCCTCGCGATCAACGCCGCCTCGGCGAGCACGCAGATCTCGGGCCTTCCGTTCTACGGTCCGGTCGGCGGCATCCGTCTCGCCCTCATTGGCGACCAGTGGGTGGCGTTCCCCAAGTTCAGCCAGCTCGCTGACGCCGTGTTCGACCTCACCGTCGCCGGCCGTCTCGTCACCGACGAGAACGGCAACGAGGACGTCGCGATCATGATGGTCGAGGCTGAGGCCACCGAGGGCAGCTGGGAGCTCATCAAGGCGGGTGCGACGAAGCCCGACGAGGCCGTCGTCGCCCAGGGCCTCGAGGCGTCCAAGCCGTTCCTCAAGCAGCTCATCAAGGCTCAGCAGGAGCTCGCAGCCCAGTCGGCCAAGGCGATCCAGGAGTTCCCGCTCTTCCCGCCGTACAGCGACGAGGCCTACAACGCCGTCGCTGAGATCGCGTACGACGACCTCAAGGGCGTCTACCAGATCGCCGACAAGCAGGAGCGCCAGAACGCCGACGACGCCCTCAAGGAGCGCGTGAAGGAGGCAATCCAGGGTCGCGTCGACGCCGGAGAGCTCGGCGGCGAGGTGCCGCCCATGGTCAGCGCCGCGTACAAGTCGGTCTCGAAGAAGGTCATGCGCGCCCGCGTGCTGACCGAGGGCATCCGTATCGACGGCCGTGGTCTGAGCGACATCCGCGCGCTCGACGCCGAGGTGCAGGTCATCCCGCGCGTGCACGGCTCCGCGATCTTCCAGCGCGGCGAGACCCAGATCCTGGGTGTCACGACGCTGAACATGCTCAAGATGGAGCAGCAGATCGACTCGCTGAACCCCGTCACCAAGAAGCGCTACCTGCACCACTACAACTTCCCGCCGTACTCGACGGGTGAGACGGGTCGCGTCGGTTCGCCGAAGCGCCGCGAGATCGGGCACGGCTTCCTCGCCGAGCGCGCCCTCGTTCCCGTGCTGCCGCCGCGCGAGGAGTTCCCCTACGCGATCCGCCAGGTGTCCGAGGCTCTCGGCTCCAACGGCTCGACGTCGATGGGCTCGGTCTGCGCCTCGACCCTGTCGCTGCTCAACGCCGGTGTGCCGCTTCGCGCGCCCGTCGCGGGTATCGCCATGGGCCTCATCTCCGACGAGGTCGACGGCGTGACGCGCTACGCGGCACTCACCGACATCCTCGGTGCAGAGGACGCGCTGGGCGACATGGACTTCAAGGTCGCCGGCACGAGCGAGTTCGTCACGGCCATCCAGCTCGACACGAAGCTCGCGGGTCTCCCGTCCTCCGTGCTCGACGGTGCGCTCAAGCAGGCCAAGGAGGCCCGCACGGCGATCCTCGCGGTCATCAACGCTGCGATCGACGCGCCCGACGAGATGGCGCCCACCGCGCCCCGCGTCATCAGCGTGCAGATCCCCGTCGACAAGATCGGTGAGCTGATCGGCCCGAAGGGCAAGACGATCAACCAGATCCAGGACGACACCGGCGCCGACATCTCCATCGAGGACGACGGCACCGTGTACATCGGCGCTGTCGACGGCCCGTCGGCCGAGGCGGCCCGTGCCGCGGTCAACGCGATCGCGAACCCGCTGAACCCCGAGGTCGGCGAGCGGTTCCTCGGAACCGTCGTCAAGCTCGCGACGTTCGGCGCGTTCGTCTCGCTCACCCCGGGCAAGGACGGCCTGCTCCACGTGAGCGAGGTCCGCAAGCTCGCGGGTGGCAAGCGCGTGGAGAACGTCGAGGACGTCCTCTCCGTCGGCCAGAAGATCCAGGTCGAGATCACCAAGATCGACGACCGCGGAAAGCTGTCGCTCGCTCCCGTCACGGAGGACGCGGACTCCGCGGACACCGACAGCTCTGCTGCCGCGTCCGACGGTCCCGACGCTCCGGCCGAGGGCGAGTAGCGACACCCCTCTGCTCAGGCCTCTCGCCAGGCGCTGAGTAAGACGGAAGGGCCCATCCCCTCGGGGATGGGCCCTTTTGCGCACCTGCGGCCATATTCGCACTAGTCAGTCAAGCGCTTGCCGCCCTAGGGTGAGCGCGTGGCCCGAATCACAACGCCGTTCGACAGCTTCGTCGCAGACCTGTCCGCCTGGATCGACAGCGCCTGGTTCGTCTGGATCGGCCTCGCCGTGGCGGTGGTCGCGGTCGTGGTGATCGTCTCGATCACCAAGGTGCGGGCGCGCGCGAAGTCGCGGGTGCCGCAGTACCGCCGGAGTATCTCCTAGGGCTAGACCGTCTCCGAGCGCCCCACGAGCTGGGCACGCGCAACGATGTGGTCGCGCAGCACGAAGCCGAGGTACGCCGGGGTGCTGCCCGCCGGCACGTCGAGCCGCTCGACGTCGAGCGCACTGAGCGTGAAGTAGTAGCGGTGCTCGCCGTGCCCGGCGGGCGGCGCCGCGCCGAGGTACCGCTCGAGGCGGATCTCGTTCGGGAGGGTCACGGCTCCAGCGGGCAGCAGGCCGGCCTCGGGGTTGCCCGCGTCGGGCGACAGCGACGTGATCGTTGCCGGGATGTTGAGTACGGCCCAGTGCCACCACCCGCTGCCGGTCGGGGCATCCGGGTCGTACATCGTGAGGGCGAAGCTCTTCGTGCCGGAGGGTGCGCCCTCCCAGTGCAGGGTCGGTGAGCGGTCCTCGCCGCCGGCGCCCGCGATGCCCGATCGCGCCCATTGCGGGAGGGTGTCGCCCTCCGCGAAGTCGGGGCTCACGAGCGTGAAGCTGGGAACGTCGGGCAGGCGCCAGTTGGGGTCGTTGCTCATGACTCCATCGTGCCAGCTAGTCGATCAGGATGGGCGGCTGGTACGGATCCCAGATTCCCGTCTGCGACAGGGCGACGATGCCCGCCGAGACCAGGATGACGACGACGATGGCCGCCGACAGCAGGATGAGCGCGGTGCGGGGGTGCTGCACGGTGAAGTACACGACGACGTGGGCGGCGAGCAGCGCGACGATGATTCCGATGCCTACGAGGGGCACCCAGCGCGGTTCGTCCGCACCGCACCCCGGCGGCGCCGGGTAGATCATGATGCACACCTGGCCGACCTGCTGCAGGGGCCAGAGCACGGCGATGCCGATGACCGTGAGGGCGGCGCCGAGCACGAGCCAGAGCCTGGGCCTAGTACTGGGGGTGCTGTCGTTCATCAATTTTCCTCCGGAGTGTGGTCTTAATGATCAAAGACGTTTGGCGGTGCCGAAACGTTGGGCACGTGACCGGCCCAGCACGGTGTCGTAACGATTGCGCAATCCTCACGCTTTCGCCGGGGACGCGCCAATAGATTGGGATCAGGCCTCGGGGGAGGAACAGATGACGCAGCTGGACGTGAGCACGATGGTACCCACGACGGGAGAGACCGCCGCCATCGTCGGCGCGCGTCCGGCCCGCAAGCGCAGCGTCGGCCTCTCCGATCTCTCGGTGTTCCCCCTCGCGATGAGCGGAAACGTGTTCGGCTGGACCGCAGATGACGCCGCGACCAACGACATCCTCGACACCTACGTCGCCCAGGGCGGCAACTTCGTCGACACCGCGGACTCGTACGCCGGGGGCCGCAGCGAGATCATGATCGGCAACTGGATGCGCGCGCGCCGCAACCGCGACCGCATGATCGTCGCGACCAAGGTGGGCAAGAGCGCCGAGAACCCGGGGCTGCGTGCTCGCGTGCTCACCCGGGCGGTCGAGGCATCCCTCGAGCGCCTCGGGGTGGGCCACATCGACCTGCTCTACCTGCACATCGACGACCCGGATGTCGCGTTCGAGGAGACCCTTCTGGCCGTGGACGAGTTGATCCGTGCCGGAAAGGTGCGCTACTTCGGCGGATCAGACCACACCGGCAACAGGCTCATCGAAGCCCGGATCGCCTCCGCCCAGGTGGGCGTCGCGCCCATGGTCGCACTGCAGAACCACTACAACCTCCTGCACCGCAGCGAGTACGAGGGCGACCTCGCCCACGTCGCGGCGCGCCAGGGCCTCGGCGTCATGCCGCGCTTCGCGCTCGCGAGCGGGTTCCTGACGGGCAAGTACCGGCAGCGCTCCGATCTCGCCAAGGCCGAACTCTCCACGGGCGCGCGCGGGGGAGAGGCCGCCAAGCTGCTGAACCGTCGCGGTCTGCGCGTGCTGAGCTGCCTCGACACGATCGCGGCGGCGCACGACACGAGCGTGGCATCCGTGGCACTGGCTTGGCTGCTGACCAAGCCGAACGTGGTCGCGCCCGTGGTGTCGGCGAGCCGGCCCGAGCAGGTTCTCGACCTCACGGCGGCGGCGCACCTGCAACTGACCCGCCACCAGGTCGCCGAGCTCGACCGCGTCTCGTCGTAGGGTGCGGGCACGGCGTCAGCGCACCCCGGGCACGGCGAAGGCCGCGCCCCCCAGGGAAACGCGGCCTTCGGTCCAGTCGGGCTAGCTGATGCCCGGGATCGAGAAGATTCCGAATGCTGTGATGAGCACGATCGAGTTGGCGACGAGCGCGATGATCGTGATGGTCGCACCGCCGCGGCGGGTGGACCCGCGGAGGATGAGCTGCAGGATGAGGGCGATCTCGAGGATCACGGAGAGCGCACCGATGCCGAACGGCGTCGTGAAGATGCTGAACAGGGCCAGAAGCATGAGGGCCGCCGCAACGATCTCGACGACCGCGATCACGACGTTGCCGCTCTTGCCGCGCAGTCGGATGATGCCGTCGTAGAGCGAGAGAGCGCCGGCTATGACGGTGATGATGAAGAGCAGGGTAACTGTCATCGGAATGACCTCTTTTCTGAGCCGCGATCCCAGTGACGCGGCGCGCTTCCACGTTAGTGAGAGCGCCGAAGAGGCCGGGGGGTCTAGCGCGCGGGGCGCGCTTCCGCTAGGACGCGGTCGGCGATGCGAGCGAGGGCGGCAGACGCCGCGATCGAGTCGCCCGCGTACCCACCGGAGAGGGCGCCGTCGCGAGCGAGCAGCAGCTCGTCGGCCGCGTCACCGGGTACCGGGTGGCCCATCTCCTTCAGGAGCTCGGCGAGGGTGTCGACGTACCACTCGCGGTGTGCGGTCACGACCTGGCGCACCGGATGCTCGGGGTTGGAGAACTCCGCCGCGGCATTGATGAACGGGCAGCCGCGGAACCCGGGACTGTCGATCTCGGCGATCACGGCCGCGACGAACGCGCGCAGTGCCGCTTCGGCGTTGGGGCCCTCGGCGATCATGTGCTCGACGTTCGCCCGCACGGTGGCGTGGCGCGCGGTGATGTACTCCACGATCAGGTTGTCCTTGGCGCGGTAGTGCTTGTAGAAGGTCGCCTTCGTCACCGACGACGCGCTGATGATGCGGTCGACGCCGACGTTGCGGATGCCGTCTTCGTAGAACAGCACGTTCGCCGTCTCGAGGATGCGGCCCTTTGCCGGAGCGCGCTGTGTGGTCGGAGGAAGCTCGACGACCATCACAACGCAACTCCGTTCGGGTGGGGTGTGGCTATTTGGGGGGGATGCCACGGTGCTTGGGTAAGCGCTCTTACTGGGTGAGGCTTCGGGTGCCTACGGGAAAACAGTAACACAGGAGGACAGACAGACCAGTCTGTTTGTCCGCACCGGGGTACCCCAATTCGGGGGGTCGAGCACAACCCGTGCCCGCCCGGGCAGCCCGTGACGTAGGCTCGGGAAGTGATGAACGGCGCTGTCTTACTTCCGCTTGATCTCGCTGACCTCTCGTTCACGGCCTCCGGTGACTCGCTCGTGCGGCGCACGGTACTGCCGAGCGGCGTGCGCATCCTGAGCGAATCGGTGCCCGGCGCCCGCAGCTCGACCATCGGGTACTGGGTGGCCGTCGGGTCGCGCGACGAACAGCCGTTCACCTACGGCTCGACCCACTTCCTCGAGCACCTCCTCTTCAAGGGCACGCCGACGCGCAGCGCCCTCGACATCGCGGTCTCCTTCGACGCGGTCGGCGGCGAGCACAACGCCATGACCGCCAAGGAGTACACCTGCTACTACGCCAAGGTGCAGGATCGCGACCTGCCCATGGCGGTCGACGTACTCGCTGACATGTTCACGTCGTCGACCCTCGACCCCGCCGAGTTCGAGACCGAGCGTGGCGTCATCCTCGAGGAACTCGCCATGGCCGACGACGATCCGTCGGATGTCACGAGCGAGCGCTTCTTCGAGGCGGTGCTGGGCGGGCATCCGTTGGGCAGGCCGATCGGCGGCAGCCCGGAGACGATCCGCGCGGTGTCGCGCGAGGCGGTGTGGGAGCACTACCGGGCGAACTACCGCGCCCAGGACCTCGTGATCACCGTCGCGGGCGCCGTCGACCACGACGAGCTCGTGCGCGGCGTCACGGCCGCCCTCGAGCGCGCGGGCTGGGACCTCTCGATCGAGGCGGCCCCGGTCGAGCGCCGCGACGGCACCCACGACGTCATCGATCGCGGCAGCCCGCTCGTGACCGTCAAGCGCCCCATCGAGCAGGCGAACATCATCGCGGGAGTGCCCGGGCTCGCCGCCGCCGACGACCGCCGCGCAACGCTCAGCGTGCTCAACTCGATCCTCGGTGGCGGAATGTCGAGCCGCCTGTTCCAGGAGATCCGCGAGAAGCGCGGCCTCGCCTACTCGGTCTACTCATTCGCGCCGAGCTACTCCGACGCCGGCCTCTTCGGCATCTACGCCGGATGCTCGCCCGCCCGCGCCACGCAGGTCACCGAGCTCATGCTCGCGGAGTTCGCGCGTCTGGCCTCCGGCGGCGTCACGGACGAGGAACTGCGCCGCGCGGTCGGCCAGCTCAGCGGGGCATCCGCACTCGCCCTCGAGGACTCGGACACGCGCATGTCGCGCCTCGGTCGCAGCGAGCTGACGCTCGGCGAGTTCGTCGACCTCGACGAGGCACTGCGCCGCATCGGCGACGTGACCGCTGCCGGCGTGCGCGAGCTCGCCGTCGAACTCGCCGCTCGGCCGGTGTCGATCGCCGCCGTCGGCACGGTCGACGAGAAGTCGTTCACTGGGATGGCTGCCTGATGGCCCACTACCTCTACCTCGTGCGCCACGGCGAGCAGCAGGATGCCGAGTACGGCCTCCCCGACGGCCCGCTCTCGCCCAAGGGCAAGCGCCAGGCGACCGCGATCGCCGAGCGCCTGAGCGGGGTGCCGTTCGCCCGCGCGTGGCACTCCCCGCTGCAGCGCGCCGCCGAGACTGCGGCGATCATGACGCACCGGATGCCCGCGCTCCAGTCGCAGCCCAGTGCGCTGCTCATGGACTGCATTCCGAGCGGACCGGGGCCCGACGTGCCCAAGGCGTTCGACTCCTTCTTCGGTTCGATCAGCCCCGAGCAGGTCGAGGCGGGCGAGGCGCAGATGGCCGATGCCGTTGCCGAGTTCCTCGCGCCAGCGAGCGAGGACAGGCACGATCTGCTCATCACCCACAACTTCGTCATCGCGTGGTTCGTGCGCGAGGTGCTCGGTGCGCCCGCGTGGCGCTGGCTCGGGCTCAACCAGGCCAATTGCGGGCTCACAATCATCCGGGTGCGCAGCGCCAAGCCGCCCGTTCTCGTCACGCACAACGACCTGGGGCACCTGCCCGTCGAGCTGCGCACGGGCATGCCCGACCTGCAGCCGTTCTAGCTGCTCGCGGGTTGAGTAGCGCGCTCCGGCGCGCGTATCGAAACACGGCCGCGGGCGGCCTACCCGACCAGCTCGCTAGCCGGGTGTCGCGAACGGCACCGTCCAGTACAGCGGGTCACCGGTGTACGTCTTGTCGCCGTTGGTGAGCAGCACGCGGTAGTACCCCGTCTGCTGGCCGGTGATGAGCGGAATCGAGGTGGTGCCCGTCGAGCACGTGTAGCGGCCGCTCGCGTTGGGGTCGGGCTGCAGGTTGGTCGTGCAGGGGATCGTGTACCACGTGCCCTGGTTCCACGGTGACTGGTAGGGCACCACCTCGTACTGGATGTACGGCACGGCCTGCTGCGGTGTCGCCAGCCGCACGGTGAACTGCACGGTCTGGTAGCGCGTGTAGGTGGCGAGCACGCTCATGCGAGCGACGCCGTAGGGCATCTCGTACACGACGGGCACGGGCGGCGGTGGCGGAGCCGGGACGTCGGGGGCGGGTACGTCCGGGGCCGGTGGCGCCGGGACATCCGGGGCGACGGTCTCGGTGGGCGCGGGGGTGACGGTCGGTGCGGGCACGGGAGTGGCGGTCGGGATGGGCGTCGCCGACGGCACCGGGTTGCCCGGGTCGACGCCCGGTGCCTGGGCAGCGCCCACCACGGTGATCGTGATGGGGTAGCCCTCGGCCGAGGGCCGGTCGGTGGTCGGCAGCAGTTGGTAGGTGCCCGGCGCGAAGGTGTACGAGCCCTCGGCGAGGTACGGCGCGCGTGCGTTCGCCAGGTCCGGGAGGTACTCGAGGTCGGAGTCGATCACCGCCCCCGCGACGACGCCGTCCTTGATGATCTTGATGAGCACCGTGCCGGGCTTGTCGGGCAGGTGCAGGCGCACGGTGGTGGGCCCCTCGACGAGCACCGAGCCGCCGAGGGGCTGGTCGAACCACATGCGGTCCAGGTCGGTGGGGGCGGGCACGAGGATCGCCGCGGTCAGGCCGACGGCGCCGACGATCGCTGCCGCGAGCGCGGGCTTGGCGAACATGGTGAGGGTGGGCATCAGTGTCCGAACGGGAAGTAGTCGGGCAGGTAGTAGACGCTCGGGCGGGTGTCGTACGCGAAGGCGGCGAAGCCCGTCTTGGCGGTGTCGAACTTGTCGGCGGTGAGCACGTAGGTCTCGGCGAAGCACGGCGAGTCGACATAGGCGGTGAGCCACGGGGTTCCGTCGACCCACGGGGCGGTCTCGAGCGAGGCGGCCCACGGCACCTCGACGTCGGGCAGCAGCGGCACCCGCAGGTCGGCCTGCCAGGTGGCGGTGAGGGGGGCATCCGGCGACGCCTGGGCGTAGGTCTTGTGCATGACCACCTCGATGGGCTTGAGCGTCACGGCCTTGGGCGTGAAGTAGGCGGCGTCGTTCTTCGTGGCCACGCGCTGCACCGTGGCGTTGAGGATCGCGGTGCACGTGGTCACCTCGGGCACGTCGGGGTCGGGCGCTGCGGTCTCGACGACGCTGCGGATCCGGATGACGGGAGACGTGTCGGTGACGGGCGACTGCACGAAGCCCGGGATGAGCTCGATCTCGCCGAGGGAGGAGACGAGTTGCGAGTTGACCGTGCTGAGCTCCTTCTGCACGCGCTTGACGATCGCGGTGGCAAGCGCCTGGCAGGCCGAGTAGTCGCCGTTCGCGTCCTTCGAGCTCGCCAGCGCGACCTCGGCCTCGTGCGAGCCGATGACCGACGTGCCCTCCTCGACGAAGGTCGAACTCTCGAGCGTGAAGTCGTCGCAGTCGACCCCCAGCTCGTTGAGGGCGAGGTCGATAGCGGTCGAGACGAGGATGGTCATGTCGCCGGAAGTCGCCTGCGCGATGGTGTCGTGCAGGGGCAT
>CAIXMB010000042.1 GCA_903920435.1 uncultured Actinomycetes bacterium | reverse complement strand
GCCCGCGCCGAGCTGCCGACGGCCGTCGAGCTCTCCTCGTTGCCCACCGGGGCGGTGGGCGTCGCCGCGAGCGGTCCGGTTGCCCTCGACCTCGTGCGCCACGGCCCGCACGCGGTGGTGGGCGGTGCGACGGGGAGCGGCAAGAGCGAGCTGCTCATCTCGTGGGTGCTCGCGCTCGCGGCATCCGTGGCGCCCGACCGGCTCGCGGTGCTGCTCGTCGACTTCAAGGGCGGGGCGTCGTTCGCCCCGCTGGCCGCCCTGCCGCACACCGTGGGCATCGTGACCGACCTCGATGCCGCGCACGCGGCCCGGGTGCTGGCGAGCCTGCGGGCGGAGGTGCGGTTCCGGGAGCGCGCGATCGCCGGGGCCGGCGGGCGCAGCATCGACGACGTCGCGAGCCTGGGTCGGCTCGTGATCGTGGTCGACGAGTTCGCGGCGATGCTCGCCGAGCACCCCGACCTGCACGCCCTGTTCGGCGACCTCGAGGCGCGCGGGCGCTCGCTCGGCATCCACCTGGTGCTGTGCACGCAGCGGCCCGCCGGCGTCGTGCGCGACGCGGTACTAGCCAACGCCGATCTGCGCGTGAGCATGCGGGTGAACAACCGCGCGGACAGCACGGCGGTCGTGGGCACGGATGCCGCGGCCGCGATCCCCGCCGCTGCGCGCGGGCGGGGCATCCTCGCGCCGCCGGACACCGAGCCGCACGCCGTGCAGTTCGCCCTCGCCGGCGACGCCGACGTGGAGCGCGTGGCGTCCCGCTGGCGCGGCTCCCCGCTCCCACGGCGGCCGTGGTGCGAGCCCCTGCCCGCGGTCGTGGAACCCACTGCGGCTCCCGGCGGCTTCGCGCTCGCCGACCTGCCGCACGAGCAGCGCCGTGCCGTCGCCACGTGGCGCCCCGCCCTCGACGGGCACGTCCTCGTGCTCGGCGCCGCGCGCAGCGGAACCTCCACGGCCCTCGCCGCACTCGTCCCGCCCGCCCCCGGTGCCCTGCGCGTGCCGCGCGGAGTCGCCGCGGCGTGGGACGTGCTGCACGAGGTGCCCGACGGCACCGTGCTCGCGATCGACGACGCGGATTCGCTCATCGCGCGGTTCCCGCCGGACTACCGGGCGGCGGTCGTCGATGTGCTCGTGGCGCTGCTGCGCGACGGACCGTCCCGTGGCGTGCACCTCGCGCTTGCGGCGAAGCGGCTCACCGCGGAGCTGCAGCAGGTGGCGTCCCTGATTCCCGAGCGGCTGCTCCTGCGCCACGGGTCGAAGCAGGACTGGGTGCTCGCGGGGGGCGACGGGGCGGCGTTCGACGCCGGGCTCCCCGCCGGCGGGGGAGTGTGGCGCGGCGACCGCGTGCAGGTGGTGCGTGCGAGCGCCGAGGCCGCCGAGACGCCGCCGCGCATCGGGGCGCTCGATCCCGCGCGACCGCTGGCCGTGGTGACCACGAGGCCCGCGGCCGTCCTGCGGGCGCTCCCGGGAGCGTCACTTCTCTCCGACGGGGCAGGGCAGGGAACCATCGTGGGTGACGTCGATGACTGGCAGTCCCGCTGGGGTGCGCTCGCCGAGGCGGCGCGGACCGCCCAGGTGGTGCTCGATGCGTGCACCCCCGCGGATGTGCGCGCCCTCACGCGCTCCCGCGAGCTGCCACCGCCCCTCGCGGGGCTCGACGGTGCCGCGTGGCTGCTCGACCCCGAGGGGCCGATCACCCGCGTGCGGTTCGCTCTTCCCTAAGCCAGCGCCGCGGCGAGCTCCGTGTGCGGCAGCCCGTGGGCGGCCGCGACGGGCGCATTGACGACGCTTCCGGCGTGGGTGTTGAGTCCGAGCGCGAGTGCGGCATCCGCGCGCAGCGCGTCCTTCCAGCCGAGCGTGGCGATGGCCCGCACGTACGGCATTGTCGCGTTCGTGAGCGCGTACGTCGAGGTGTTGGGAACCGCGCCGGGCATGTTGGCGACGCAGTAGAACAGCGAGCCGTGCACGGTGAAAGTCGGGTCGGCGTGGGTGGTCGGGTGGGTGTCGGCGAAACAGCCACCCTGGTCGACGGCGATGTCGACGAGCACGCTGCCCGGCTTCATGCGCGACACGAGGTCGTTGCTCACGAGCTTCGGCGCCTTGGCGCCAGGTACGAGCACGGAGCCGATGACCAGGTCGGCGGTGAGCAGCGCGCGCTCGATCTCGAAGCCGTTGGAGGCGATGGTCTTGATGCGCCCCGCGTACAGCGCGTCGAGCTCGCGCAGCCGCTGGATGTTCGTATCGAGGACGGTCACGTCCGCGCCGAGGCCGACGGCGACCGAGACGGCGCTGGTGCCCGCAACGCCGCCGCCCAGCACGACGATGTGGGCGGGGTGGGTGCCGGGCACGCCGGGGACGAGCAGTCCGGGGCCGCCGTTCGGCTTGAGCATGGCGTTCGCTCCCACGATGGGCGCGAGGCGTCCGGCGACCTCGCTCATCGGGGCGAGGAGCGGCAGGCCGCGGTTGGGCAGCTGCACGGTCTCGTACGCGATCGCGGTGACGCGCGCATCCGTCAGGGCCTTGGTCAGCTCTGCCTCGGCCGCGAGGTGCAGGTAGGTGAACAGGAGCAGGTCATCCCTGAAGTACCCGTACTCGGAGGCAACCGGTTCCTTGACCTTGAGGAGCAGGTCCGCCGACGACCACACGGTCGCCGCGTCGGGTGCGAGGGTCGCGCCGGCGGCGACGTAGGCCTCGTCGGGGATCGACGACCCGGCCCCGGCGCCCGTCTCGATGAGCACCTCGTGGCCGTTGCCCACGAGATCGTGCACCCCCGCCGGGGTTATCGCCACGCGGAACTCGTTGTTCTTGATCTCTTTCGGAACGGCGACTCTCATGCGGCTAGCGTACCGGCGGACGCATTCGGATTCCGCACAAGATTCCCGCGTTCTGCTGCTGATTTCGTGAAATTCTTGTTACGAACGCCACCCTTTGCCCCTTATGGGCTGTGTCTGAGAAACCGGTTGTGCCAGTATCGGAAAACAGCGAACCCCCGCCAGGTGAAGGAGTTGCCCCATGTCGACGAGACCTACCCCGCAGGACCCGATCATCGCGGACCTGGTGTCCATGGCCAGGCGGGCGCAGCTCAGCAGGCGGCACCTCCTCCAGGGCGCGGGCATCGGCGCCGGCGCCCTCGCCCTCGCGGCGTGCACGCCGGGCGGTTCGACGGCCCCGACCCCGGCGAAGGACATCTCCGACACCGACAAGACGCTCACCTGGGGCAACTGGCCCGCGTACATCGACGAGGATGACGACGGCAACTACCCCACCCTCCTCGCCTTCGACGACCAGACCGGCATCCAGGTCGACTACAAGGTCGAGATCGACGACAACAACACCTACTACGGCACCATCAAAGACCAGCTCGCGCTCGGCCAGGCCACCGGCTCCGACACGTTCTGCCTCACCGAGTGGATGGTCGCGCGCCTCATCCGGTTCGGCTACGTGCAAGACCTCGACGCCGCGAACATCCCCAACAAGAAGAACCTCGCGCCCGCGCTCCTGAACCCCGACTTCGACCCCGGCCGCGCCAAGTCGCTGCCGTGGCAGAACGGCTTCGCGGGAATCGCCTGGGACACGGATGCCCTTCCGGGCGGCCTCGAGACCGTCGACGACCTCTGGCAGCCGGCGCTCAAGGGCAAGGTCACCGTGCTCAGCGAGATGCGCGACACGATGGGGCTCATCCTGCTGAGCCAGGGCGTCGACATCTCCAAGGCCGACTGGGGCACCGACGAGTACGCGGCCGCGATCGAGGTGCTCGAGAAGAACGTCACGAGCGGCCAGATCCTCGGCATCAAGGGCAACGAGTACCTCGAGGACTTCGCGAGCGGCAACGCCGTCGCCGGCATCGTCTGGTCCGGCGACATCACGGCGGCGAACCTCGCCGCGGGCTACGAGAAGTTCAAGTTCGCGCTGCCCACCTCGGGCGGAACGCTGTGGGGCGACACGTTCGTCGTGCCGATGGGCTCGCCGCGCAAGAAGAACGCCGAGACCCTCATGAACTACTACTACGAGCCCGAGGTCGCCGCCGAGGTCGCCGCCTGGGTGAACTACATCACGCCCGTGGTCGGCGCCCAGGAGGTCGCGCAGGAGAAGTTCCCCGACATCGCCGACAACCGGCTGATCTTCCCGAGCGAGGAGACGCTGAGCAACGCGTTCATCTTCCGCAGCCTCGACTCGGCAGACGACCAGGCCTTCAACGCGGAGTTCCAGCGCGTCAAGCTGGGCGCCTGATGGCCGAAGGCGCGTTCGCCGAGGCCGGTGCCGACCTCGAGCTCGTCGGAATCCACAAGCGCTTCCCAGGGTTCACCGCGATCGAGGACCTCGACCTGCGCATCCCCGCCGGCTCGTTTTTCGCGCTCCTGGGCCCGTCGGGTTGCGGGAAGACGACGACGCTGCGACTCGTCGCGGGCCTCGAGCAGCCGACGTCGGGCCGCATCCTCATCGGGGGCAAAGACGTCACCGACGTGAAGTCGTTCAAGCGCCCCGTCAACACCGTGTTCCAGAGCTACGCGCTCTTCCCGCACATGACGGTGCTCGAGAACGTCGCGTTCGGCCTGCGCCGCCGCGGGATTCCCGACCCCCTCGGCAAGGCGCACGAGGCGCTGCGCCTCGTCGAACTCGACCACCTCTCGGCCCGCCGCCCCGCCCAGCTCTCCGGCGGCCAGCAGCAGCGCGTCGCTCTGGCGCGCGCCGTGGTGAACCGCCCCGCGCTCCTGCTGCTCGACGAGCCCCTCGGCGCGCTCGACCTGAAGCTGCGCCGCCAGATGCAGCTCGAGCTCAAGTCGATCCAGACCGACGTCGGCCTCACCTTCCTGCACGTGACCCACGACCCGGAGGAGGCCCTGACGATGGCCGACACCGTCGCCGTCATGAACAAGGGCAAGATCGAGCAGATGGGCGCGCCCGAGGAGCTCTACGAGCTGCCCAAGACGGCGTTCGTCGCGAACTTCCTCGGCCAGTCGAACCTCTTCACGGGGCCGGTTGTCTCGTCCAAGGGCGATTCGATCATCGTCGATATCGCGGGCGTCAAGGTCGAGGTGCCCAGCGCGCGCGCCCAGCGCCACACCGACGAGGTCACGATCGGCGTGCGGCCCGAGAAGCTCATGCTGCACACCGAGGCCCCCCGCAAGGCGGCGGGCGTCAACGTGCTCGGCCCCGGCCGGGTCACGGATGTCTCGTTCAGCGGTGTGAGCACCCAGTACCAGATCGCCATTCCGGGCCTCGGCCTCGTCACGGTCTTCGCGCAGAACATGGTGTTCGGCCCGGTCGTGAACGTCGGCGCGGAGGCCTGGGTGGCGTGGACCGTCGATCATGGCTTCGGACTCGCCGACGAGCCCGAGCACGCCCCGAAGTTCGCCGCCGACACCGACACGGCGACCATCGCCCTGCAGACCCGGCACGAGCTCCTCGCGGAGATCGAGGAGGCCTGATGATGCTGGAACAGTCGTTCGCCGCCTGTCGCGACGTCGAAGTCGAGGCCTAGCCATGGCCTTCGCCGCCTTCGGATCATCCGCCGCCCCCGTCGAGCAGGCACCGCGCCGCCGCAGCTGGGTGGCGGTGATCCTGCTCCTGCCGGGGCTCGCCTACCTCGCGCTGTTCTTCCTCACCCCGTTCATCTCGCTCATCCTCACGTCGCTGCAGACGCCCGTCGAGTTCGGCGACGTCGGCCAGTTCCAGCAGGCGTTCAAGATCGAGAACTACGCCCAGGTCGTCGGTGAGTACTGGCCGCACTTCCTGCGGGCGTTCGGCTACGCGCTCGCCGCCACGTTCTTCGCCCTCGTGATCAGCTACCCGCTGGCGTACTTCATCGGGGTGAAGGCGCGGCGCTGGCCGTTGCTGCAGGCGCTCATGCTCACCCTCGTGATCGCGCCGTTCTTCATCTCGTTCCTGCTGCGCACGCTCGCGTGGAAGTCGCTCATGGCCGACGAGACGCCGCTCGTGCAGGGCCTCAAGGCGCTCTCGATCATCCCGAGCGACGGGCACCTCACCGGCACGGCCTTCTCGGTGATCTTCGGCCTCACCTACAACTTCATCCCGTTCATGACGCTGCCGCTGTACACGACCCTCGAGCGGCTCGACACGCGCTACCTCGAGGCCGGATCCGACCTGTACGCGGCGCCGGCGACGACGTTCTGGAAGGTCACGGTTCCGCTCTCGATGCCCGGCATCGTCTCCGGCACCCTCCTGACGTTCATCCCGGCATCCGGCGACTACATCAACGCGAGCGCGAGCTTCCTCGGCTCGGCGCAGACGCAGATGGTCGGAAACGTCATCGAGACCAACTTCCTCGGCCTGCTCAACTACCCGGCGGCGGCGGCGCTCTCGGTGATCCTCATGGCGGTCATCCTGCTCATCGTCGGCATCTACGTGCGGCGAAGTGGAACGGAGGACCTGCTGTGAAGTTCAGCCTGGGCAAATGGCTGCTGCCGCTGTACAGCGCGCTGGCCCTGATCTTCCTGCTCGTGCCCATCGCGTACACGTTCGTGTTCTCGTTCAACAATTCCCCCAAGGGCAAGTCGAACGTGCAGTGGGCGGGGTTCACCTTCGACAAGTGGCTCAACGTCTGCGACGCGCAGGGCGTGTGCGAGGCCTTTGTCACGAGCATCGTGGTGGGCGTCATCGCGACGCTCATCGCGACGGCGCTCGGCACTCTCATGGCCCTCGCGCTCGCGCGCTACCGGTTCCGCGCCCGCTCGGCGATCAGCCTCCTGCTCTTCCTGCCGATGGCGACTCCCGAGGTCGTGCTCGGCGCGGGTCTCGCCGCCCAGTTCCTCACGGCGGGCGTCCCCAAGGGCATGGTGACGATCATCATCGCGCACGCGCTGTTCTGCCTGAGCTTCGTCGTCGTGACCGTCAAGGCCCGCGTCGCGAGCCTCGACCCCGCGCTCGAGGAGGCGGGCCGCGACCTGTACGGGTCGCCAGCGCAGGTGTTCTGGAAGATCACCTTCCCGCTGCTGCTGCCTGGCATCATCGCGGCCGCCCTGCTGTCTTTCGCGCTGAGCTTCGACGACTTCATCATCACGCGCTTCAACAACGGCGGTGTGACGACGTTCCCGATCTACGTGTACACGGCGGCGGCGCGCGGCGTGCCCGCAGAGGCGAACGTCATCGCGTCTGCGGTGTTCCTGTTCGCGCTCATCCTCGTCGTGGTCTCGCAGCTCTCGTCGGCGGCCCGGCGCAAGCGCCTCGCCAAGCTCAGCTGATGGCGGCTGCACCTCTGAAGTACCCCGACCGGGCCCGCCTCGCCGCCCTCTGGGAGAGCGAGCTCGACGTGTTCCGTGCCGCCCGCCCGCGCTCCGAGGAGCAGTGGGAACGGGCGATCCAGCACATGCCCGACGGCGTTCCCATGCTGTGGATGGCGAAGTGGCCGGGGCCCTGGCCGGTGTACGTGAGCCGGGCATCCGGTGCGCACTTCGAGTGCGTGGACGGCATCGACCACGCCGACCTCTGCCTCGGCGACACGGGCGCGATGTGCGGGCACGCGCCCGCACCCTCGGTGCGCGCGATCTCGGAGCAGCTCGCGAAGGGCAGCACCTTCATGCTGCCCACGACGGATGCCGCGGCCGCCGCCGAGGCGCTCGCCTCGCGCTTCCGCGTTCCGGTCTGGCAGTTCTCGCTCTCGGCGACGGACGCGAACCGCAGCCTCATCCGCTACGCGCGCCAGGTGACCGGCCGACCGCGGATCCTCGTGCACGATCACAGCTACCACGGCACCGTCGACGAGGCGTACGCAACGCTCGACGAGGCCGGCGACGTGGTGTCGCGCCGCGGCAACATCGGCGCGCCCGTGCCGCTCGAGCAGACGACGGCGGTCGTGCAGTTCAACGACATCCCCGCTCTCGAGTTCGCGCTGTCGGCCGGTGATATCGCGGCGGTGCTCATCGAGCCCGCGCTCACCAACATCGGCATCGTGCTGCCCGACGAGGGGTACCACGAGGCGGTGCGCGAGCTCTGCACGCGCTACGGCACGCTGCTCATCATCGACGAGACGCACACCTTCAGCGCGGGGCCCGGCGGCATGACCGAGACACTCGACCTGCACCCCGACGCTGTGGTGCTCGGCAAGAGCATCGGCGGCGGCATCCCCGCGGGCGCCTACGGCATGACGCGCGAGTTCGCACTCGCGGTGCGGGACTCCCTCGAGTTGGAGGACATCGACGTCGGGGGAGTGGGCGGAACACTCGCCGGCAACGCGGTCTCGCTCGCGGGCATCCGGGCCACTCTCGGCGAGGTGCTCACGCCCGCGGCGTTCGTGCACATGATCGACCGGTGCACGGAGTGGACGGCGGGGGTGCAGGCCGCGCTCGACGAGTTCGAGGTGCCGTGGCAGGTCACCCAGCTCGGTGCGCGCGCCGAGTACAGCTTCCGGCCGACCGCGCCGCGCGACGGCGCCGAGGCCGCGGCGGCCGACGACTTCGAGCTGCAGCAGTACCTGCACCTGCACGCGCTCAACCGCGGCATCCTCATGACCCCGTTCCACAACATGGCGCTCATGTGCCCGGCCACGACGGCAGCGGACGTCGAGCGGCACACGGTGGCCTTTCGCGAGGCAATAGTCTCCCTCTATGCCTGAGACGAACACAGCGCCTGAGATCTTCGTGTCCGTCGACGTAGAGACCTCGGGGCCGAACCCCCGCGAGTACGCGATGCTCTCGATCGGGGCCTGCCTCGTCGACGACCCCGGCAGCAGCTTCTACGTGGAGCTCAAGCCCACCACCGACAACGTCGTGCCGGAGGCGCTCGCCGTGAGCGGGCTCTCGATGGCCGACCTCGCGCGCGACGGCGTCGACCCCGAGGCCGCGCTCCTGCAGTTCGAGGAGTGGCTCGCCGAGCTGCCCGGCCCGCCCATCTTCACGGCGTTCAACGCCGCGTTCGACTGGATGTTCATCGAGGACTACTTCAGCCGGTTCCTCGGCCGCAACCCGTTCGGGCACGCCGCGCTCGATATCAAGGCGTACTACATGGGCATGGCCGATTCCACGTGGGCGCAGACGAGCATGAGATTCCTGTCGCCCCTCTATCTCGACGGGCATCCGTTGGAGCACAATGCTCTCAGCGACGCCCGCGACCAGGCCGAGCTGTTCCGCGCACTTCGGGCCGATGCGCACTCCCGGCGGCCCTCCACCGACTGAGAGGACCACCATGCCCGACGCCGCCGATGACATCACGTCCATAGTCGAGTCGGCGAAGCGGCTGGGCATCGAACTCGACGAGGCGGGCACGCTGCAGTGGCTCGCGGCCATCGCCGCCGCGGGCGGCGAGGGCGGCGACGTGGTCGTCGACACCGATAGCGGCACGTTCGGCCACCGCGTCTCGATGCTCGACTTCAGCCCGCGCGACCTCGAGCGGTTCCGGCGCATCGGCAGGATCGTGGAGATCACCGGCCCCGAGGGGGTGGCCGAGAGCGCGCTCGCCCTCTCCGGGTCGGCAGCCCAGTCGAAGATCCAGACCTTCCCGGGCGACTGCGACTTCTTCCAGCGCCTCAACATCACGGCGCCCACGCGCGAGGAGGCCTGCGCGATCCTCGCGGGACTGATGCGCGACCACATCCTCGCGTTCGAGCGCGGCGACACGTACCAGTTCCTGGAGGCGAAGCTCGGCTCGTGGCCGTTCGACTGCACGCAGGGCGGCTGGGAGCAGCACAAGGGCGGCCCGATCACCTGGAAGATCGCCGACGTGAAGGCGGGCCGCATCGAGGCCGAGACGCCCGACGGCCCGCGCGTGCTGACCTGGGACGAGGTGGCGCTCGACCCCGGCTGGTGCAAGGTCGACTGGGTGGTCACCGACGAGGGTCGCCGCCAGCTCGCCAACGCCAGCAACGTCATCGATGTCACGTGGGAGGGGCCCACGGGCGACATCGTCTCGCTCGACGGCTACCTCGACGCCTTCTTCCAGGAGGTGTACCTCGACGCCGAGGATGTGCCCGTCTTCGCGAAGGTCGCCAAGTTCGTCTCCGACGATGCGCTCGACGAGTATGTGGAGCGCCTCGAGGGCGAGGTGCGCAAGTACCTCACGCACCACCTCAACTACGGCAAGGCCGCCAAGCGCATGTACAACGTGTTCCGGCTCTCGGGCCGGCACCTCGACGCCGCCTTCGTGCGCGAGCTGTTCGACGAGCCGACGACGATCCTGTACCAGGTGTGGTCGCTCATCGTCACGCTCGAGAACGCCACGGAGCCCGGCTCCGCCATTCCCATCGAGGCCGTGCAGGCCCAGGCCGACGCGCTCATCGTGGAGGTCGTGAACGCGCTCGAGGGCGACGTGGAGTCGGAGATCGTCACGGCGCTGCTGCGCCTGCGCCAGACGCTCGAGGGCCAGGCCTCGGGTGAGGAGCGCACCGCCGAGGTCGAGGCCGCGCAGACCCAGGTGGTCAACGTCATCAATACCTTCTACCGCGAGAAGCTCATCGCGATGCCCGCCATCAAGGAGTACATCGACAAGATCCAAGCGGGCGGATAGCCCGCTCCAAGGTTCGCCGCCTACGGTCGACGGGTGCGCCTGAAGACCACCCTCATCCCCGCCCTGTCCGTTCTCGTCCTGCTCGCCGGCTGCAGCGCCGCGACGACCAGTACGGATGCCGACAGCACGGCAGCCCCGTCCACCGACGTGTGCGCGGTCGAGTCGGGAACGGCCTCCGACTCCGTGACCGTGACGGGCGACCTCGGCGCCGAGCCGACGGTGACGTTCGACGCGGGGCTGAGCGTCGACACCACCGAGCGCACCACCGTGATCGAGGGCACCGGCGACGAGGTGCCCGCCGGCGGTGCTGCGGCCGTCGCCTACACGCTCTACAACGGCACGACGGGCGAGAAGATCGACTCGTACGGCTGGGCCGACGGCGAGAACGTGAGCTTCACCGCGAGCACGGCCGCGGTGCTCGCCGGCATCGCCAAGACCATCGGCTGTGAGACCGTCGGGTCGCGCATCGTCTCCGTGGTCGCTCCCGATGACGCGTTCGGGGATTCCGGCTACGAGGATCTGGGCATCGCCGGCGGCGACAGCCTCGTGTTCGTGATGGACATCACGGCGCTCATCCCCAGCCGTGCGGACGGCGCCGACCAGCCCGCCGTCGCGGGGATGCCCACGGTGGCGCTCGCTGATGACGGCACCCCGACGGTCACCCTGCCCGGCGGCGACGCGCCCACCGACCTGCAGCTCGCCGTGCTCAAGAAGGGCTCGGGCGCGACCGTCGCCGAGGGCGCCAGTGTCATCGTGCAGTACGTGGGCGTGAAGTGGTCGACGGGCGAGGTCTTCGACCAGAGCTGGGGCACGGCCGGGCCCACGGCGTTCTCGCTCACCGATGTCGTGCCGGGCTTCAGCCAGGCCGTGGTCGGGCAGACCGTCGGGTCGCAGGTGCTCGCCGTGATCCCGCCATCGCTCGGCTACGGCGAGGCAGGAGCCGACACCACGAGCGAGCTCGCCGGGGAGACCCTCGTCTTCGTCGTGGACATCCTCGCGATCAACTAGCGTGTGAGGATGCCGGAAGCCGTCGTCGCCACCTCGTACGGAACCACAGCCGAGGTCATCGACGTCATCACCGTCGAGGGCACGGCGCCAGGCCCCGGCGAGGTCACCATTGCTGTCCGGGCCGCGGCGATCAACCCCTTCGACGCCAAGATCGCGGCCGGTGCGCTGGGCACGGACCCGGCGAAGCTGCCGCGCCGCCTCGGTGGCGAGGCATCCGGTGTCGTCACCGCGGTCGGCGCCGGCGCGATCGGTCTGGAGGGCGCGGAGCTCGCCGTCGGCGACGAGGTCTACGGCCACCGTCTCTCGGGCGCGCAGGCCTCCGAGCTCACCGTGAAGGCCGACGCGCTGCTGCGCAAGCCCGCAACCCTCTCGTTCGAGCAGGCGGCCGGACTGCTCTCGGTGGGCACCACCGCCGTGCACGCCCTCGAGGCTGTGGGCGTCGGGGCAGGCGACACGGTGCTCGTGCACGGCGTGGCGGGCAGCGTCGGATCGCTCGTGGCCCAGCTCGCCGTGCTCCGGGGCGCTACCGTCATCGGCACCGCTGCTCCGGCCCGTCACGCGGCGCTGCGCGCCGAGGGCATCGAGCCCGTCGCGTACGGCGAGGGGCTGGCCGATCGCGTCCGCGCGGCGGCGCCCCACGGAGTCACTGCCGCCGTCGACACCGTCGGTACCGACGAGGCGCTCGCGGCCTCGCTCGAGTTCGTGGAGCCCGAGCGCTTCGTGACCATCGTGAACTTCGGTCCGGCGCTCGCCGCCGGCGCCAAGGCGATCGGCGCCGGGCCCGGTGCCGACCCCGGCTCGGAGGTTCGGGCGGCCGCACGCCTCACGCTCGCCGGGCTCGCGGCCCGAGGGGAGATCACCGTTCCCGTCGCGACCGCGCTCCCGCTCGCGCAGGCGCGCGACGGCTACCGTCTCGTCATCGGCGGGCACGCGGGCGGCAAAGTGGTGCTGACCGCCTGACCCCGGAGTCCCTCAACGGAGTCGAACGGGGAGTTGTTGCGACTATCGGGCGGGTTGCAGCACATAGTCCCCTTTCGACGGCCGCGCGGGCCGCGCCGACGGGTTGATCAGCCGCTACAGGCTCGCGAAGCCCTCCTGCAGCACGCCGATCGCCTCGCGCAGCAGCTCATCGCTGATCGCGAGCGAGGGCAGGAACCGGATGACGTTGCCGTAGGTGCCCGCCGAGAGCAGCAGCACGCCGTGCTGGGCCGCGAATGCCGTGAGGGCGGGCACGGCCGCGGGGTGCGGGTCCTTGGTGCCGGGCTGCACGAGCTCGATCGCGAGCATGGCGCCGATGCCGCGCACGTCGCCGATGATCGGGTACGACTTCTGGAGCTCGAGCAGGGCGGGCTTGAGGATGCCCTCGATGCGCCCCGCCTCGGCGAGCAGGTCGCGGCGCTCGATCTCGCCGAAGACCGCGATGGCTGCCGCGGCGGCCACGGGGTTTCCGGCGAACGTGCCGCCCAGGCCGCCCGCGTGCGGGGCATCCATAATCTCCGCCCGGCCCGTGACGGCCGCGATGGGCAGGCCGCCCGCGATGCCCTTCGCGGAGAGCACCAGGTCGGGCTCGACACCGAAGTGCTCGCTCGCGAAGTACCGGCCGGTGCGCGCCATGCCGCTCTGGATCTCGTCGGCGATGAACACGACGCCATTGGCCGTGCACCACTCCTGCAGCGCGGCGAGGTAGCCCTCCGCAGGCACGACGAAGCCGCCCTCGCCCTGGATCGGCTCGGCCACGACGCACGCGAGGTCCTTCGCGCCGATGGACTTCTCCAGGTACGTGATCGTGCGGGCCGCGGCATCCGTGCCACTGAGCCCGTCGCGGAACGGGTAGGAACCGGGCACGTGGTAGACGGCGGGCGCGAGGGGGCCGAACCCGGTCTTGTAGGGCATGGCCTTGAAGGTCATCGCCATCGTGAGGTTGGTGCGGCCGTGGTAGGCGTGGTCGAGCACGGCGACGCCGGCGCGGCCGGTGTAGTGGCGCGCGATCTTCACGGCGTTCTCGACGGCCTCGGCGCCCGAGTTGAGCAGCACCGACTTCTTCGCCCACGAGCCGGGGGTGTGCTCGGCGAGCAGCTCCGCGACGCGCACGTACGACTCGTAGGGCGTGATCGTGAACATCGCGTGGGTGATCTCGGCGAGCTGGGCGGATGCCGCGGCGACCACGGCCTCGTCGGTGTGGCCGATCGTCATGACGCCGATGCCCGAGCCCAGGTCGATGAACTGGTTGCCGTCGACGTCGACGACGATCGCGCCGTGCGCGCGCTCGGCGAAGACCGGCAGAGCCGATGACACGCCCGCCGCGACCGCCGCGGTGCGGCGCTCTTGGAGGGCCACGGACTTCGGTCCGGGAATTGCGGTCACGATGCTACGGCGCTGTTCGATCGTCATGGGATGAGTTTAAGGTTGGAGGGTGGATCACAGCTATGCGGTGCGGGTGCAATGGCAGGGCAACCTCGGCACGGGCACGTCCGGCTACCGGGAGTACGGTCGCGACCTGCTCATCACCGCCGAGGGCAACGCGCCCATCGAGGGCTCGGCAGACAAGCCGTTCCGCGGAACTGCGGAGCGGTGGAATCCGGAGGAGCTGCTGCTCGCGGCGCTCGCGCAGTGCCACATGCTCAGCTACCTCCACGTCGCCACCCGCAACGGCGTGGTGGTCACCGACTACGAGGACGACGCCGTCGGAACCATGGCGCAGGAGGGCGACGGCGGCCACTTCACCTCGGTGACGCTGCGGCCGGTCGTCACCATCTCCGCGGGCGATCCGGAGGTCGCGCGCGCCATCCACGCCGAAGCGAGCGAGCTGTGCTTCATCGCCTCGTCGGTGAACTTCCCGGTGGGCCACGAGCCGCGCATCGTCGTAGCCTGAGCTGGCGTTCAGCATTCTTCGGGCAGGATAGAGCGTCTCTTACGAAAGGTGCCCCGTGCGCATCGCAGCAACCCTCGTCGTCACCGCAGGCCTCATCGTCTCCCTGGCCGCCTGTTCGACCCCCACAGCGACCAATGCCGACTGCGACACGACGCCCTCCGGCTCGGCGTCGAAGTCCGTCAAGGTGACGGGCGAGCTCGGCGCTCTGCCCGTCGTGATCTTCGACCCGGGAATCGACGCGGAGAGCACGCAGCGCTCCGTGGTCATCGAGGGTGACGGTGACACCGTGCTCAAGGGCGACACCGTGCTCGTGCAGTTCTCGATCCTCAACGGCGGCACTGCCGTCAACATCGACGGCACCTCGTACGCCGAGGGCGGCGAGGCCGCGTTCACGCTCGACGGCTCGCTGCTGCCCGGTATCGCCAAAACCATCGAGTGCTCGACCGTCGGCTCGCGCGTCGTGGGCGTCATTCCGCCCGTCGACGCGTTCGGCGAGGCCGGCCAGTCGGACCTCGGCATCGGCGCGATCGACGACATCGTGTTCGTGGCCGACATCGTGGGCATCCAGCCGCCCGCGACTCCCGAGCCCACGCCCACCAACGTGCTGCCCAAGGCCGACGGTGTCGACCAGCCGCCCGTCGACGGCCTCCCGACCGTCGTACTCGCGGAGGACGGCCGCCCGACCGTGACGATTCCGGACACCGCGCCGCCCACCGAGCTGCAGCTCGCCGTGCTCAAGAAGGGCTCGGGCGAGGTCGTCGCCGATGGTGCGAACGTGACCGTGCACTACGAGGGCCTCAACTGGGCGACGAAGGAGATCTTCGACGAGAGCTGGGCCAAGGGGGCTCCCGCCACCTTCAACACCGGTCAGGTGATCGCGGGCTTCACGCAGGCGCTCGTGGGCCAGACCGTCGGCTCGCAGGTCATCGTCGTGATCCCGCCGGCCCTCGGTTACGGCGAGGCCGGCTCGTCCGACAACGCGCTCGCGGGCCAGACGCTCGTCTTCGTCATCGACATCCTCGCGGTCTCCTGACCGAGATGGGCCGGCGTCGCGTCATCATCCTCGGCTCCACGGGGTCGATCGGAACGCAGGCCCTCGACGTCATCCGCGCGAACCCCGACCTCTTCGAGGTCGTGGGGCTCGCCGCGGGCAGCAACCGAGCGCTCGTGGCCGAGCAGGCGGCGGCGTTCGGGGTCGAGCACACGGCCTTCGGTGCCGCTGACGCGTCACAACTGGTGCGGGATGTCTCCGCCGACGTCGTGCTCAATGGCATCACCGGCTCCGTGGGGCTCGAGCCCACCCTCGCCGCGCTCGAGAGCGGGGCATCCCTCGCGCTCGCCAACAAGGAGAGCCTGATCGTCGGCGGCGAGCTCGTCACGAGCCGCGCCAAGCCCGGGCAGATCGTCCCGGTCGACTCCGAGCACTCCGCCCTGGCGCAGGCGCTGCGCTCGGGCACCCACGCCGAGGTGCGCAGGCTCGTGCTCACGGCGTCGGGCGGACCGTTCCGCGGTCGCTCGCGCGAGTCGCTGCGCGACGTCACGCCGCGCGAGGCACTCGCGCACCCCACGTGGGACATGGGCCTCGTCGTCACGACGAACTCGTCGACGCTCGTCAACAAGGGGCTCGAGATCATCGAGGCGCACCTGCTCTTCGACATCGACTACGCGCGTATCGACGTGACCGTGCACCCGCAGTCGATCGTGCACTCGATGGTCGAGTTCGTCGACGGGTCGACCATCGCGCAGGCCAGCCCGCCCGACATGCGCCTGCCCATCTCGCTCGGGCTCGACTGGCCGAACCGCGTGCCGGGGGTCGGCGCGCCGCTCGACTGGACCACCGCGAGCCAGTGGAGCTTCGAACCGCTCGACACCGCGGTCTTCCCCGCGGTCGCCCTCGCCAAGCAGGTGGGCGAGGCCGGCTCCACCTTCCCCGCGGTGTTCAACGCCGCGAACGAGCAGGCCGTGCTCGCGTTCCACGCCGGCCGCATCGGCTACCTCGACATCCTCGACACGGTGTCCGCGGTGGTCGACGCGCACGAGCCGCAGGGCATGACGCTCGAGGCCGTCTACGAGGCCGAGCGCTGGGCGCGCTCAGCCGCCGATCAGCGACTGCACGGATAGGGTCGCCACTATGGAATCCGTCCTGCTATACATCCTCGGCATCCTGATCATCCTCATCGGCCTCGGCATCTCGATCGGGCTGCACGAGGTGGGCCACCTCCTTCCCGCCAAGAAGTTCGGCGTGAAGGTCGGCCAGTACATGATCGGGTTCGGTCCCACGATCTTCTCGTGGCGCCGCGGCGAGACGCAGTACGGCGTCAAGGCCCTGCCGTTGGGGGGCTACATCTCGATGGCGGGCATGTACCCGCCCGCGCGCGAGGGCGCCCGGGGCCGTACCGCGACGACCGGCATGTTCGAGACGCTCGTGCAGGACGACAACAAGGCCGCCGTGCACGTCGACACCGTCGAGGAGGAGGAGCGCGCGTTCTACCGCCTGCCCGTTCTCAAGCGCGTCATCATCATGCTCGGCGGGCCGGTCATGAACCTGCTGCTCGCGATCCTGTTCTTCGGGATCGTGCTGTGCGGGTTCGGCGTGCCGACGACCACGACGACCATCGGCTCGGTCTCCGAGTGCCTCGTGCCCGTGACGGCGACCCGCACGGACTGCGAGTCCGGTGATCCGGCCGCTCCCGCGTACGAGGCCGGCCTGCGACCGGGCGACCGCATCGTGGCCGTGGACGGCACGCCCGTCGCCGCCGTGAGTGACATCACCCCGGTCATCCGTGACTCCGCGCAGACGCCGATCACCGTCACCGTCGAGCGCGACGGCGCCCAGCAGGACCTCACCGTCACCCCCGCCCTGAGCGAGCGCTACGTCTACGACGACCAGGGCAAGCAGGTGACGGATGCCGACGGCAAGCCCGAGACCGAGAAGGTCGGGTTCATCGGCATCGGGTGGGCCACCGAGAACCAGCAGCAGCCCGTCACCGCGGTGCTGCCCGCGGTCGGGGACACCATCGGCCGGCTCGTGACCACCATCAGCCACCTGCCGCAGCGGGTCGTCGACCTCGCCGTGCAGACGTTCGGTCCGGGCGAGCGCGACCCCGAGGGCCTCATCGGCGTCGTCGGGGTGGGCCGCATCGCGGGGGAGATCACGAGCCTCAACACGGTTCCGGTGGCCGACCGGGCGGCGTCGCTCATCCAGCTCGTCGGCGGCCTCAACATCGCGCTCTTCGTCTTCAACCTCATCCCGCTGCCGCCACTGGACGGCGGGCACATCGTCGTCGCGCTCATCGATGGCGTGCGCCGGCTGTTCGCGAAGCTGCGGGGCAAGGAGCGCCCCAAGCCCATCGACGCGGCCAAGGTCATCCCGGTCACCCTCGTGGTGGCGACGCTGCTCGGCGGCCTCACGATCCTGCTGCTGGTCGCGGACATCATCAAGCCGATCAGCGTGCTGTGACGATCAGGGCCCTGGCGATCAGGGTCCTGACAGCGCGCCGCGCGTAAGCTGGACACCGTGCCAGCCATCAATCTCGGTATGCCGAAGACACCCGACGTTCTCTCGCCCCGCCGCAAGACCCGCCAGATCAAGGTGGGCAAGGTGGGTGTCGGCAGCGACTCGCAGGTGAGCGTGCAGTCGATGACGACCACCCAGACGACGAACATCAACGCGACGCTCCAGCAGATCGCGGAGCTGACGGCAACCGGGTGCGACATCGTGCGCGTCGCCGTTCCCCACGAGGACGACGCGAAGGCGCTCGTCGCCATCGCGGCGAAGAGCCAGATCCCGGTGATCGCCGACATCCACTTCCAGCCGCGCTACGTCTTCCAGGCCATCGACGCCGGTGTGGGTGCCGTGCGCGTCAACCCCGGCAACATCCGCAAGTTCGACGACCAGGTGGGCGCGATCGCCGCGGCCGCCAAGGCGGCGGGGGTGAGCATCCGGATCGGTGTCAACGCCGGCTCGCTCGAGCCGAGCATCCTGCAGAAGTACGGCAAGGCCACACCGGAGGCGCTCGTGGAGAGCGCGGTGTGGGAGGCGAGCCTCTTCGAGGAGCACGACTTCCACGACTTCAAGATCTCGGTCAAGCACAACGACCCGATCGTCATGGTCAAGGCGTACCGCCTGCTCGCCGAGCGCGGCGACTGGCCCCTGCACCTCGGGGTGACCGAGGCCGGTCCCGAGTTCCAGGGCACCATCAAGAGCGCCACCGCGTTCGGCATCCTGCTCTCCGAGGGCATCGGCGACACCATCCGTGTCTCGCTGTCTGCACCGCCCGTGCAGGAGGTCAAGGTGGGCCTGCAGATCCTGCAGTCGCTCAACCTGCGCGAGCGCAAGCTCGAGATCGTGTCGTGCCCGAGCTGCGGCCGCGCCCAGGTCGATGTGTACCAGCTCGCCAACGACGTGACCGCCGGGCTCGAGAAGATGACCGTGCCGCTGCGCGTTGCCGTCATGGGCTGTGTCGTGAACGGACCGGGGGAGGCGCGCGAGGCCGACCTCGGTGTCGCCAGCGGCAACGGCCGCGGCCAGATCTTCGTCAAGGGCGAGGTCATCAAGGTGGTTCCGGAGGCCGAGATCGTGGCGACCCTCATCGAGGAGGCCAACCGCCTGGCCGCCGAGATGCCGGCCGGGTCGATCGGCTCTCCCGAGGTCGTCACCGCCTGATACCAAATCGGTATATCGGGTGACACGCGGCACCCCCATATTGGGGACAGAACGGCTGTGGTTACCCGCTAAACTCTTCGCATCGGGCTCGCGAGCCCGTGTCACTTCCGGCCGGATCCGTAACCCTGCCTCAGTGTGAAGCATCGTTGACTTTGAGTGACCAACTCGTGGGGAGTTGGTATGACCTCGGTCGATACCCGTCGTGCCGACTCCGACTGCATCACTGCAGACGCCGGTTGCTCAGTTTTCCTCTCCGGTAACCAATCCAACGTTGCATCACGGATCCGCAACGTTGGGAATCGGAGTGGGGAGGGCGGCCCGCGGTCGCATCAAGCCCCCCTTGATGCCGACCGCGGGTCCGCGTACCTCTCACCCTAAGCGGGGCAGGGGTTTCCAGTGCCGCTCGGCGCCGCCGGTAGCATGGCACGGTGTCCACACGTCTTTCGCAGCTCTTCGTCCGCACTCTCCGCGAGGATCCCGTCGACGCCGAGGTGACGAGCCATCGCCTCCTCGTGCGCGCCGGCTACATCCGCCGCCAGGCTCCGGGAATCTTCGCGTGGCTGCCGCTGGGCCTCAAGGTGCGTCGCAAGATCGAGAACATCATCCGCGAGGAGCTCGAGGCGTTCGGCGCGCAGGAGGTGCACTTCCCGGCGCTGCTGCCCCGAGAGCCCTACGAGGTGACGAACCGCTGGACCGAGTACGGCGACGGCATCTTCCGCCTGCAGGACCGGCACAAGGCCGACTACCTCCTCGCGCCCACGCACGAGGAGGTCTTCACCCTCCTGGTGAAAGACCTGTACTCGAGCTACAAAGACCTGCCCCTCTCGCTGTACCAGATCCAGGACAAGTACCGCGACGAGGCGCGCCCGCGGGCGGGCCTCCTGCGCGGCCGCGAGTTCTCGATGAAAGACAGCTACTCGTTCGACTACACCGACGCGGGCCTCGAGGTGTCGTACCAGCAGCACCGCGACGCGTACGAGCGCATCTTCCAGCGCCTCGGCCTCGACTACGTGATCGTCAAGGCCGACGCCGGCGCCATGGGCGGTTCGCGCTCGGAGGAGTTCCTGCACCCCACCCCGATCGGCGAAGACACGTTCGTGCGCTCGGCGGGCGGCTACGCGGCGAATGTCGAGGCGTTCACGACGCTTCCCGCCCCGGCGAGATCGTTCGAGGGGCTGACCCCCGCCGAGGTGCTCGACACACCCGACACCCCGACGATCGCGACGCTGGTCGCCCTGGCCAACGAGAAGCACCCGCGCCCGGATGGCCGTGCCTGGACCGCCGCGGACACCCTCAAGAACATCGTGCTGCGACTGACGCACCTCGACGGCACCACGGAGCTCGTCGTCGTCGGCCTGCCCGGTGACCGCGAGGTGGACATGAAGCGCGCGGAGGTGGCGTTCGCCCCCGCAGAGGCCTCCGCGGCGACGGCCGAGGACTTCGCGCGGCACCCGGGACTCGTCAAGGGCTACATCGGCCCCTGGTCGCCCGCCGGCGCGGTGCTGGGGGAGAAGTCGAGCACGGGCATCCGGTTCCTCCTCGACCCGCTCGTCGCCGACGGCACCGGGTGGATCACCGGCGCGAACGAGCACGGCCACCACGTGTTCGGGCTCGTCGCGGGCCGCGACTTCGTGGCGGACGGCGTCGTGGAGGTCGGCGAGGTGCACGCGGGCGACCCCGCACCCGACGGCTCCGGCCCCGTCGAGCTCGCGCGCGGCATGGAGATCGGCCACGTCTTCCAGCTCGGCCGCAAGTACGCCGAGGCCCTCGGGCTCAAGGTGCTCGACGAGAACGGCAAGCTCGTCACGGTGACGATGGGCTCGTACGGCATCGGCGTCACGCGCATCATGGCTGTCATCGCGGAGAGCAACAACGATGGCAAGGGCCTCATCTGGCCGGCGAATGTCGCGCCCTTCGACGTGCACGTCATCGCCGCGGGCAAGGAGGAGATCGTGGCCTCGACCGCCGAGGCGCTGGTCGGCTCGCTCGAGGAGAGCGGCTTCGACGTGCTCTTCGACGACCGGCCCAAGGTCTCACCGGGCGTGAAGTTCGGCGACGCGGAGCTGCTCGGCGTTCCCCTGATCGTCATCGTGGGCCGGGACGCGGCGGAGGGTCGCGTCGAGGTGTGGAACCGTCGCTCCAACGAGCGCACGAGCGTCGCCCTCGACGAGGTGGGCGCGGCGCTGGAGAGCCTGCGATGACCGAGAAGATCTCCGCGCAGGAGCTGGCGCGGGTGAAGACGATCCTCGCGGCGATCGACGAGTCGTACTCGACCAAGGTCGTCGGGCAGGCGAGCCTCAAGCGCAGCCTGCTCATCGGGCTCATCACGGGCGGCCACATCCTGCTCGAGAGCGTTCCGGGCCTCGCCAAGACCACCGCGGCGCAGGCCATCTCGGATGCGGTGAGCGGATCGTTCAAACGCATCCAGTGCACCCCCGACCTGCTGCCGAGCGACATCATCGGCACCCAGATCTTCGACTACACCAAGCAGACCTTCGAGACGCAGCTCGGGCCGGTGCACGCGAACTTCGTGCTGCTCGACGAGATCAACCGCTCGAGCGCGAAGACGCAGAGCGCCATGCTCGAGGCCATGCAGGAGAAGCAGACGAGCATCGGCGGCACCGTCTACCCGCTGCCGGAGCCGTTCCTGGTGCTCGCGACGCAGAACCCCATCGAGCAGGAGGGCACTTACCACCTGCCCGAGGCGCAGCTCGACCGGTTCCTGCTCAAGGAGATCCTGGACTACCCCGAGTTCGCCGACGAGATCGAGATCCTCGACCGCATCAACGACGGCGTCTACGACAAGCACCCGGGCGACGCGAAGCCCAAGGGGGCCGTGACCATCGACGACGTGCTCTTCCTGCAGGAGGTCGTCACGAAGGTCTACCTCGACGACTCGATCACGAACTACATCGTCTCGGCGGTCTACGTGACCCGCAAGGCCGAGTCGTACATCGGCAAGCAGCTCGCCGACTGCATCGAGTACGGCGCGAGCCCGCGCGCGAGCATCGCGTTCAGCCGAGCCGCGCGGGCGCTGGCCCTCATCGAGGGCCGCGACCACGTCATCCCCGAGGACGTCAAGGAGCTGCGGCACGTCGTCCTGCGGCACCGGATCATCCTGGGCTTCGAAGCGATCGCCGACAACGTCGAGCCCGAGACGATCATCGACGCGATCTTCGCGTCAGTGAAGGTGCCGTGAGCGTGAAGGGGCTCTGAGCTTGGAGCGGCTCCTGCGGCGAGTGCAGACCCGGCTCTACATCCACGCCCACCGCGCCGTGCGGGGGCTCATCGAGGGTGAGTACCGGTCGGTGTTCCACGGCCGCAGCATGGACTTCGACGACCTGCGGCCCTACGTGCCCGGCGACGAGTTCAAGGACATCGACTGGAAGGCGACGGCGCGTTACGGCTCACCGCTCACGAAGCGCTACATCGCCTCGCGCAAGCACACGGTCGTGCTCGTCGTCGACACCGGGCGCGACATGGCGGCGCTCGGAGCCAGCGGCGAGGTGAAGCGCGACATCGCGATCCTCGCGGCGGGCACCATCGGGTACCTCGCCATCCGCCACGGCGACCTCGTGGCGCTCGTGGCGGGCACCTCCAAAGCAACGCAGTTCGTGCCCGGCGAGCTCACCGAGGCGCACCTCGAGCGCATCCTGCAGCGCATCCACACCGCCACCCGGCTCGACGGCGCGAAGAGCAACCTCACCGGCCAGCTGGAGTACGTGTCGCGCATGTTCCGGCGCCGCCTCGTCGTCGTGGTCATCGGGGATGACCGCCCGCTCGCCGACGACGAGCAGAAGCTGGTGCGGCGCCTCGCCGCCCAGCACGAGATGCTGTGGCTCACGATCGGCGACGCCGACCTGATGCGGGCGGACTGGTCGCGGCGCGAGATGTACGACGTCGCCGACTCGAGCGGCGTGCCCAGCTTCCTGCGCGAGAATGCGCGGCTGCGCGCCGCGTTCGAGGAGAGCGTGGTCGCGACCGCCGAGCGCTCGGAGGAGCTCTTCGAGAGCCTCTCGATCAGCAGCCGCCGCGTCACCGACCAGGACTCGGTGATCCCGGGCATCTTCCGGCTCCTGGAGGCGCACAAGCATGCCCGGCGGTGAGTTCTTCCCGCCAGTGCAGTACCAGCCGTGGTGGGGGCTGCTGGGATTCCTCCTGCTCGTGCTCGTCGTCGCGTGGTGGGTGTTCGTGTTCGTCTCCACGCGCAAGAGCCGCGTGCGGCCGCCGGACTACCCGAGCGGCCCGCCCGGACCGGCCGTGGAGACGATCCGCCGCCGGTACCTCGGCCTCATCGATGAGACGCGCGCCGCGTACGCGAAGGGCGAGCTCGCCGACCGCGACGCCTACCACCAGCTCAGCATGCTGCTGCGCTCGTACGTCGAGGAGCGCGAGGGCACTCGCACCGTGACGATGACGCTCAAGGACCTGCGCTCGACGAAGCTCACACCGCTCTCCGACGCCGTGGCGCGCCTCTACCCCGGCGCGTTCAGTCCCGACTACGCGGGCACCGTTGCCCAGGCGGTCGACGAGGCACGCGGGCTGGTGACGTCGTGGAGGTGATCGCGTGGTGGGCGCCGATCGCGTGGGCCGCGGCATCCGTGCTCGTCGTCGTGCTCGTGGTGCTACAGGTGCGGCAGGTGCGCGCGAGGAGCCGCGACCGCCTGCCCATCGCGCACGCCGAGCGGCTCACGGCCCTGCCCGCCTACCGCCGGGCGCTCGCGACCTACCGCGCCCTCGTCATCGGGTTCGTCGCGTGCATCGTCGCCCTCATCGCACTCAGCGCGGTGCTCACCGCCCGGCCGGCGACGGTGCTGCTCTCGAACCCCGAGCTGCACAACCGCGACATCGTGCTGTGCCTGGATGTCTCGGGCTCGATGATCTCGTACGACGAGGCGGTGCTCGACGTGTTCGACAGCCTGACCACGCAGTTCACGGGGGAGCGGATCAGCCTCGTGGTGTTCAACGCCTCCGCGGTCACCTACTTCCCGCTCACGAACGACTACGACTACATCTCGGCGCAGCTCGGCAGGCTGGGGACCGAGTTCCAGGACGACAGCCCCTCGTACCTCGACGGCACGCTGCTGGGCAACGGGTCGTCGCTCGTGGGCGACGGCCTCGCGTCGTGCGTGACGCGCTTCGACCGCACGGATGACGAGCGCTCGCGCTCGGTGATCCTCGTGACCGACAACATCATCGCGGGGGAGCAGATCTTCTCGCTCCCGCAGGCCGCCGCCCTCGCCGTCGACCGGCACGTGCGCGTGTACGGCATCAACCCCGGCGACACCGCGGCCAAGGACTACCTGCGCGAGTACGCCGTCGAGTTCGAGAAGGCGATGAACGATTCGGGCGGGGCCTACTACCCGCTCGAGGATCCCGCGGTCGTGCCCTCGGTGGTCGACGCGATCGAGGCCGAGCAGGCGGCGGTCATCCCCGGGGCGCCGCTCGTGACGCGCATCGAGCATCCCGAGCCGTTCATCATCGCGGCGTTCGGCGTGCTCGGCGCGCTGCTGCTGCTGGCCTGGAGACTCAAGCGATGATCGCCAACCCCGTGCTGCCCGGGTGGGCGCTGGCCCTCATCGCCGTCGTGTTCGGCGGGTTCGCCGTGTGGCGCCTCATCGCCCAGCGGAAGAAGGGCCGATCGGCCCTGCTGTGGCTCGGCAGGCTCGCCATGGTGCTGCTGCTCGTGGTCATCGCGAGCCGGCCGACGATTCCGACCGACGGGCAGGGGCCGAAGGCATCCGGCGGCCTGGAAGTGTACGTCGTCGTCGACACGACGAGCAGCATGGCGGCGGAGGACTGGGGCGACGCGCAGCCGAGGCTCGAGGGCGTCAAGGCCGACATCGCGGCACTCGTCGACGGGCTGCAGGGCGCGCAGTTCTCGCTCGTCACCTTCGACGCGGCCGCGGTGCAGCGTGTTCCGCTCACGACCGACAGCTCGGCGATGCTCTCGGCGGTGTCGGTGCTGCGCCAGGAGATCACGACATACTCGCGCGGAAGCTCGATCGATGCCGCCGTGCCGATGCTCGGGGAACTGCTGGCGCAGGCGAAGGCGCTGAACCCCGACCAGCGGCGCGTGCTGTTCTACCTCGGTGACGGCGAGCAGACCGCCGACCTGCCGCCCGCGAGCTTCGAGGAGCTCGCGCCCTACCTCGAGGGCGGTGCCGTCCTGGGCTACGGGAGCGCGGCTGGCGGACGCATGCAGGAGTACTTCGGCGAGCGGCCCACCCAGTTCGGTGACACCGCGACGGGGGAGCCGACCGACCCCTCGACGCTCGCGCCCGAGCCGCCCACCTACATCCAGGACCCGACCGCCGGCACCGATGCGGTGTCGATCATCGACGAGAACGCGCTGCAGACCATCGCCACCCAGCTGGGCGTGCAGTACCAGCACCGCACTGCCGACAGCTCGGTCGCACCGGCACTGGATGGCATCGAGGTCGGCGCCCTGACCGTCGACCCGGGCGAGCCCGACTCGACGGTCGAGCTGTACTGGGTGTTCGTGATCCCGTTCGGAGCGCTCGCGCTCGTCGAGCTCTACGCCGTCGGCGGCCTGCTGCTCGAACTGCGCGGGGCGCGCTCGTCATCGACGAGGAGGAACTCGTGAGCAAGCCCCTGACCGTCGAGCGCCTGCGGCTGCGTCGCCGGCTGCTGTTCTGGCTCACCCTGCCCCTCGCCCTGTTCGCGATCTTCTGGGGCTTCAAGTTCCTGAGCCTCGCCCCCACCGCGCAGAACGCCATCGACGACTACAACGACGGCTACTACGTCGCGAGCGAGGAGGCGTCGAGCTCGCTTCTGTTCCTCAACGTCGTCGAGCCGTACCTGCCCTACTTCAACCGCGGCGACGCCTACGCCGCCGACGAGTACTACGGTCCCGCTACCGACGACTTCGAGATCGCCCTCGAGAAGGCGCCGCAGGAGAAGAAGTGCGATGTGCGGCTCAACCTCGCGCTCGCGTGGGAGCGGTTCGGCGACATCTACACCCAGCTGGGCTACTACCAGGGCGCCGTGCTGCTCTACGAGGCCTCGCAGAAGGTGCTCGACGACGCGGGCGACGAGTGCGACCCGCCCCCGAACCAGGAGCAGCTCGACGAGTCGAACGACCGCGTGGAGCAGAAGAAGCAGGACGCCGAGCAACAGCGCGACCAGCAGCAGCCCCAGGAGTCCGACCAGCAGAGCCAGCAGGAGCAGCAACTCGAGCAGCTGCAGGAGCAGCAGCAGCAGGCGGCCCAGGAGAAGGCCGACCAGGAGTCGGAGGGCCGCGGCGAGGAGTCGGGCGGGTACTACGTCGACAAGCCCTGGTAGCCGCTACTGGGCGAGCCCGAGCTCGTCCGCGAACTCGGTGCGGATGCGCTCGCGGATGGCCTCGAGCTCCGGGTACTGCCAGAAGAAGTCGAGCTTCGCGGCGGTGACCGAGGCCGCGGCATCCGTGGGCTGGTCCTGCAGCACGAAGGTCATGAAGCTCTCGGCGATGTCCTCGACGACGTTCGTCGCCGCGTAGTCGCTCACGAAGTCCTCCTCGTGGGCGAGGTAGAAGTCGTAGGCGACATCGGCGTCGTCGTTGTCGACGGAGGGCGCGCTGTCGCCGTACGCGGCCCAGAACTGCTGCTCGAAGTTCAGCAGGTACGAGTCGTCGAGCGCGCAGCCCTCCGAGAGCTCGATGGTCGGGCACGATGCCGACTCGCGGTCCATCTGCGTGCCGTCGAGGGTGAGGATGTGCGCGTACTCGTGCACCAGGGTCGCGATGAGCGAGGGCTTGTCCTCGCTCGTGGCGAGGTTCGTCGCGAGGATCCAGTAGTCGGGGTCGTCGTCCTGGTACACGTAGGCGAGGGTGTCGCTGTCGGGTGCGTCGCCCACGCGGTACTGCGTCATGACCTCGGCGGCGAAGTCAGCGGTGACGACGCGCACGAAGGTATCCCAGACATCCTGCGTGAGGCCGGATGCCGCGGGCTCCAGCTGCCCGTCGACGACCTGGTAGACCTCCACCGACCCGAAGTCGTCGTCGTCCTCGGTGGTGATGCCCGACCCCTGCACCTGGTTGGTGCTGGCGGCGGTGCCCGGCCAGAACAGCCAGAGCGCCCCAGCGGCGACCGCCGCGACGGCGAGGACGGACACGAGCGCGATGAGCAGGCGTTTGGGCATGGCCACACCCTATGGGGCAGCGGCGGCTAAACTAGGTACCGACATCTGCGTCATCAACTGAATATAGGAGGCCCTCAGTGGACATCGACCTGAGTGTGCTGCGCCTCATGGAGCGCGAGCGCGAGATCCCCTTCGAGGAGCTCGTACAGATTATCGAGCAGGCGATCCTCACCGCCTACCTCAAGCACGTCACCGAGAACGACAGGGATGCCGTAGCACCTACGGCTCGCGTCGTGCTCGACCGCAAGACCGGCAAGGTGTCGATCTTCGTGCCCGAGCTCGACGACGAGGGCGCCGTCATCGGCGAGGCCGAGGACAGCCCCAGCGACTTCGGCCGCATCGCCGCGTTCGCGGCCAAGCAGGTCATCAACCAGCGCCTGCGCGACATCGGCGACGACAAGGTGCTCGGCGAGTTCAAGGGCCGCGAGGGCGATATCGTCGCGGGCATCATCCAGCAGGGACCCAACCCCCGGATGATCCACGTCGACCTCGGCACCATCGAGGCGATCCTGCCGCCCGAGGAGCAGGTCCCGGGCGAGGACTACGCCCACGGCACGCGCATCCGGGTGTACGTCACGGCCGTGAGCAAGGGGCTCAAGGGCCCGCAGATCACCGTGAGCCGCACGCATCCGGCGCTCGTGCGCAAGCTCTTCGCGCTCGAGGTGCCCGAGATCGCGAGCGGCATCGTCGAGATCACCTCCCTCGCCCGCGAGGCCGGGCACCGCACCAAGATGGCGGTGCGCGCGTTGGAGCCCGGCGTCAACGCCAAGGGTGCCTGCATCGGCGAGCTCGGGCAGCGCGTGCGCGCCGTCACGGCCGAGCTCAACAACGAGAAGATCGACATCGTCGACTACTCCGAGAACCTGGCGACGTTCGTCGCCAACGCGCTCTCACCCGCCAAGGTCACCAGCTCGTACGTCATCGACGAGGCGACGAAGGCGGTGCGCGCCCTCGTGCCCGACTACCAGCTCTCGCTCGCCATCGGCAAGGAGGGCCAGAACGCCCGTCTCGCCGCCAAGCTCACCGGTGCGCGCATCGACATCCAGCCGGACAGCATCCTCGAGGGCTGACGCCGCGCGCCTCGCGAACATCAGGGGTAGTATGGAACCCGTTAGAACCTGCCTCGGCTGCCGCCAGCGCGCAGACGCCTCCTCTTTGCTGAGGGTCGTCGCCTCTGGTGGAGAAGCCAATGCGGTTCGAGAGGTGTGGCCCGATCCGTCGGCCGTGCTTCCCGGCCGCGGTGCCTGGGTTCACCCCGTGGTTTCCTGCCTCGACAAAGCGACCCAGCGTCGTGCGTTCGGGCGGGCCCTGCGAGTGACCGAGGCGCTGGACACGACAAGGCTCTACGGCATCGTTAACAGCAGCACCGTTACCAACCAACCGACAGGCTGATTGACCTATGGACAACTAATGAGCGGCTCGAAATGAGTTCCGTCCGTAACTAACGGCCTGCCCTGCTCTGGGTAGGCCCCAGACAGGAGAATTTGTGGCTAACCCACGAGTGCACGAAGTCGCCGCCGATCTCGGCGTCGAGAGCAAGATCGTGCTCGAAAAACTTAAGGCAATGGGCGAGTTCGTCAAGGGCCCGTCGTCGAGCATCGCGCCGCCCGTCGCGCGTCGCGTCAAGGAGGCGCTGGTCGCCGAGGGCGTGAAGCCCGCCGCCGCACCCGCGGCCCCCAAGGCAGCGCCGAAGGCGGCTCCCAAGCCGACCAACCCCACGCCCGCCCCGGCCCCCGAGGCCGTCGCGGAGCCCGTGGCCGAGGTCGCGCCCGCGCCCCTCACGGTCGCCGAGCGCCAGGCCCGTGCCGAGGCCGCAGCCGCGGCTCCGGCCCCGGCCGCCGCTGCGGAGGCCGGCGACGCCGCGATCCCGCGTCCCGCCACCCCGCGACCGGGCAACAACCCGTTCACGGGTTCCACGAGCGCGCCGCGCCCCGGAATCCCGCGTCCGGGCAACAACCCCTTCGCCTCCAACCAGGGCATGGGGCGTCCGACCCCCGGCTCGATCCCGCGTCCCGGTGCTCCCCGCCCCGGTGGCCCCGGCCAGGGCGCACGCCCGGGCGGCTTCGGCCAGCGCCCCGGCGGCCCCGGCGGCAACTTCCAGCAGCGCCCGGGCGGTCCCCGTCCGGCGGGTGCCGGCGGCTTCCGCCCCGGTGGTGCGCCCGGTGGCGCCCCCGGTAACAACTTCGGCCCCAACCGTCCGCCGGCAGGCGGCGCGGGCGGCCGCGGTCGCGGCCCCGGTGGTGGAACCGCAGGCGCGTTCGGTCGCGGTGGCGGCAAGAGCAAGGCCCGCAAGTCGAAGCGCACGAAGCGCGCCGAGTTCGAGCTGCGCGAAGCCCCGTCGCTCGGCGGTGTGAGTGTTCCCCGCGGTGACGGCAAGACGGTCATCCGGCTTCGTCGCGGCGCGTCGATCTCCGACCTCGCCGACAAGCTGGAGACGCTGACCGGCTACTCCGTGCAGCCGGGCGCGCTCGTCACGGCGCTCTTCCACCTCGGTCAGATGGCCACGGCCACCGAGTCGCTCGACGAGGGCACGTTCGCCGTTCTCGCCGAGGAGCTCAACTACAAGATCGAGATGGTCTCGCCCGAGGACGAGGACCGCGAGCTGCTCGCCGGCTTCGACCTCGACCTCGACCAGGAGCTCGAGGACGAGACGGATGAGGATCTCGAGATCCGTCCGCCCGTCGTCACGGTCATGGGCCACGTCGACCACGGAAAGACCAAGCTGCTCGACGCGATCCGAAAGGCCAACGTCGTCGCCGGTGAGGCTGGTGGAATCACCCAGCACATCGGTGCCTACCAGGTCATCACCGAGCACGAGGGTCTCGAACGCGCCATCACGTTCATCGACACACCGGGCCACGAGGCCTTCACGGCCATGCGCGCCCGCGGGGCACGGGTGACGGACATCGCGATCATCGTGGTTGCGGCGGACGACGGCGTCATGCCGCAGACGCTCGAGGCCATCGCGCACGCCCGCG
>CAIXMB010000041.1 GCA_903920435.1 uncultured Actinomycetes bacterium | reverse complement strand
GCCGGGCCCGCGAAGTACTCCTCGGCCTCGACGACCGACATCGCGAGCACCTCGGCGATGTTCTTGCCGCCGAGGGTGTACTTCAGCACCTCGGCTTGGAACCTCTTGCCCCCGCACACCTCACACACGTTCGCGACGCTGCCCATGGCGCCCAGGTCGGTGTAGATGACGCCGTTGCCGTTGCACTCGGGGCACGCGCCCTCCGAGTTCGCGCTGAACAGGGCGGGCTTGACCCCGTTGGCCTTCGCGAACGCCGCGCGGATCGGGTCGAGCAGGCCCGTGTAGGTCGCCGGATTGCTGCGGCGCGAGCCGCGGATGGGCGCCTGGTCGACGGAGATGATGTCGGCCCCCTTCGGCAGCGAGCCGTGGATGAGCGAGCTCTTGCCCGACCCGGCGACCCCCGTGATCACGGTCAGCACGCCCAGCGGCACATCCACCGATACGTCCTTGAGGTTGTTGCGGCTGGCATTGCGGATCTCGAGCGCACCGTTCGGCGTGCGCACCGTCGCCTTCACGGATGCCCGGTCGTCGAGATGCCGCCCGGTGAGCGTGTCGCTCTTCCGAAGCCCCGCCACGGTTCCCGTGTACTGGATCTCGCCGCCCTCCACGCCCGCACGCGGACCGAGGTCGACGACGTGGTCCGCGATAGCGATGGTCTCGGGCTTGTGCTCGACGACGATCACCGTGTTGCCCTTGTCGCGCAACTGCAGCAGCAGCCTGTTCATGCGCTGGATGTCGTGCGGGTGCAGCCCGATGGTGGGCTCGTCGAAGATGTACGAGACATCCGTGAGGCTCGAGCCGAGGTGGCGGATCATCTTGGTGCGCTGGGCCTCGCCGCCGGAGAGCGAGCCCGACGGGCGGTCGAGGGTGAGGTAGCCGAGGCCGATCTCGACGAATGAGTCGAGAGCGCCCTGCAGGTTGGCCAGCAGCGGGGTGATGTTCTTGTCGTCGATGCCGCGCACCCACTCGGCGAGGTCGCTGATCTGCATCGCGCACACGTCGGCGATGTTCAGGCCGCGGATCGTCGCCGAGCGCGCGATCTCGTTGAGTCGCGTGCCGCCGCAGTCCGGGCACGGCGTGAAGGTGACCGCGCGCTCGACGAACGCGCGGATGTGCGGCTGCATGGCCTCCACGTCCTTGGAGAGGAACGACTTCTGCACCTTCGGCACGAGACCCTCGTAGGTCATGTTGATGCCCGCGAGCTTCACCTTGGTGGGCTCTTTATAGAGGAAGTCGTCGAGCTCCTGCGGCGTGAAGTCACGGATCGGCTTGTCGGCCGGCACGAGCCCCGACTCCGTGAAGATGCGCACCATCCAGCCATCGGCGCTGTAGCCCGGAATCGTGAAGGCGCCCTGGCTCAGCGCCTTGCTGTCGTCGTACAGCTCGCTCAGATCGATGTCATTGACCGCGCCCATGCCCTCGCAGCGCGGGCACATGCCGCCCGCGGCGCTCGCGCCCACGTTGAACGAGAAGGCCTGCGGCGACCCGACGCGCGGCACACCGACCTGGCTGAAGAGGATGCGCAGCATCGCGTTCGCGTCGGTCGCGGTGCCCACGGTCGAGCGCGAATTCGCCCCCATGCGCTCCTGATCGACGATGATCGCCGTCGTCAGCCCCGACATGGCGTCGACGTCGGGCCTGCCGGGTGCTGCCATGAGCCCCTGCAGGAACGCGCTGTACGTCTCATTGATGAGCCGCTGGGACTCGGCCGCGATGGTGCCGAACACCAGGCTCGACTTGCCGGAGCCCGAGACCCCGGTGAAGACGGTCAGCCGCCGCTTGGGCAGGTCGAGGTCGACGTTCTTGAGGTTGTTCTCTCGCGCGCCGCGAATCTGGATCGTGTCGTGGGAGTCGGCTGTGTTCACGGTGTCCACTTAACCAGAAGCCGCGGACGCGATCAGTCCTGAATCGAGAATCGCGGCCTGCCCCTTCACGATCTTCACGCGAGCATCCTCGAGCGTGAACCACTGGCCGGCGTCCATCTCCGGGAACTGCTGGATGCGACCGGAGCGTGGCGGCCACTCCATCTCGAACGTGTTGCTTCCCACGAACTCCGCCTCGCCCTCGCCCACGAACACCGTGAGCCGCTTGCCGGACGGCTGGCGGAACTCGCCGAGCGGCACATAGTCGGCGCGCGGGGCCGGCGCTCCCACCTCCTCGGCGAATTCCCGGAGTGCCGCGGCGAGCGGCTCCTCCTCGCCGGGGACGTAGAGACCCTTCGGGATCGACCAGGCCGCGGCATCTTTGCGCGCCCAGAACGGCCCGCCCATGTGCGCGAGGAACACCTCGAGCCCGGGCCGGCGCCGGTAGAGCAGGATGCCAGCGCTGTACTCGACCATGCGCTCGACGTTACCCGGCGGCCCCCAGCACGCGCGCCGCCTCGCGGGTCGCGGACTCGTTGAGCACGCCCGCGCGCGAGCCCGCGAGCTTCGCGGCGATGTGCTCCGACACCGTGATGGGCGGGTAGATCGGCTGCTCGCCGGGGGAGACGCAGGTGGCGAGCGCGGCGACGACCGCGTCGGCGTTGCCATCGTGGAAGTAGGCGGCGGAGCGGCGGCGGGTGATCGTTCCGTCGACGATCGGCGGCTTGACGCGGTGCAGGGTCGACTGCCACCGCTCGTTCGTCCAGCGGGCGGTGAGGTCACCGAGGTTGATCAGGAGGGCGTCGTCATCCGGCGAGACATCGTTCCACGATCCGTCGTTGCCGAGCACCTGCAGCCCGCGCACCTGGTCGGCCCACAGCACGGTCACGATGCCGAAGTCGGTGTGCTCGCTCATTCCGATCAGGTCGCCGTCGAGGTCGACCGTGCCCGGGGGTAGGGCGTAGTTGTTCATCCGCAGCACGTCGATCGAGTGATCGGTGAAGGCGTCGAAGAACCCGGCGGGCAGGTCGAGCGCCGCCGCGAAGATCTCGGTGAGCGTGCGCGAGACCCGCTGCGCCTCGGCGAAGTAGCGCTCGACCTTCAGCCGGAACTTGGGAACGTCGGGCCACACGTTCTCTGCGTAGTCGGCGTCGGACTCGAGGCCGAGCCCCGGGTAGTCGGATGCCGCTGCCCCCACGTTGAACGCCTCGAAGAAGTCGTTCATGCGCGATGCCGACTCCACGCCGAGCGACAGCGACAGGGATTCGGCCTTGGGCGGGGAGTACCCGCGGTTGATGCCCTTGGGCGTCACCCACTGCCGTTTCTCCTCGAGGTCGAGCGCGAAGAAGCAGTCCATCGCCTCGCCGAGGCCCTCGAGCACGGAGGAGGGGATGCCGTGGCCGGTCACCTGGATGAACCCGACCTCGCGGCACGCGGCGTCGATGGCCGCGACCACCGCGGCGCGCTCCTCGCGTGTGCCGTCGGCCACCCAGGCGGAGATGTTCACTGCGGGAACGTGGAATGCCATGGCACCAACGTTACGGACGGGCCGTTTCGTGCAGGTTAAGGGCGTGTTAGAACATCTGGTCGAGGAAAGTGGGCAGCACCAGCAGCCCGATGATCGCCAGGGGTGTGCCGAGGATGAGCGCGATGATCGCGGCCACCTTGCCCCGACCTTTCCGCACCAGGGCGACGATGGCGAGGATCACGCCGACGACGGCGACTGGTCCCGCGATCCCGAGGCCCAGGCCCGCGATGACGAGACCGCCGAGCACGCCCCATCCGGCGGTGTCCTGGGTCTGCTGCGGCCCGGTGACCGTCGCGATGAAGCCGACGACGCCCAGGATGCCCGGCAGCACGATTGCCGCGAGCACGACCACGAGGGCGGAGATGCCAAGCCCGTTCCGCCGTGGCGGGAGGGGCTCGGAGTAGCTCACGCACGCATTCTAGGGATGCTTGACAGCTCAGGGATAGTCAAGCTTTACTTTGATAAAGTGATTGGTTGTTTATGCAGCAGAACGACATCGACGAAGCTCGACTCGACCGGGCCTTCCTGGCCCTCGCCGACCCCGTGCGCCGCGCGATCATCGCGCGCCTCTCGCGCGGTCCGGCAACGGTCAACGAGCTCGCCGCACCGTTCGCGATGACCAAGCAGGGTGTCTCCCAGCACATCCGGGTGCTCGAGTCGGCGGGCCTCATCACGCGCACGCGCGACGGCCAGACCCGGCCGTGCCATCTGGAGGCCGAGGCGCTCGAAACGCTCACCGCCTGGATCGACACCTATCGGCTCGTTGCCGAGCGGCAGTACCGCCGCCTCGACGAAGTACTCGACACCATGAAGGAGCAGGAGACATGACCAACCCGACCACCATCACCATGCCCGAGGGGCTGCCGTTCGTCGACGTCGTGCGCGAGTTCGACGCGACACCCGAGCAGCTCTACCGCGCCCAGACCGACCCGCGCCTCATCGAGCAGTGGCTCGGGCCGCGGCGCTACCGCACGCGCGTCGACGAGTACGACGCGCGTGTCGGAGGCCAGTACCGCTACGTCAACATCGACGACGACGGCACGGAGTACGGCTTCCGGGGCGTGTTCCACACCGTCGAGCCCGCGAAACTCACCATCAACACGTGGGAGTGGGACGGCTTCCCGGGCGCGGCCACACTCGAGACTGCCCGCTACGAAGACCTCGGCGGTGGCCGCACGCGGCTCACGACGCGCAGCGTGTTCCCGTCGGTGGAGGCGCGGGACGGCTCGGCCCAGAACGGCATGGCAGGCGGCATCGAGGAGTCGATGGCCCGCCTCGACGAGGTGCTGGCCGCGCAGTAACTACCAGCCGGATGTACCCGGCTCGCCCTTGAACGGACCGGTCACGCGCGACGTGATCCAGCCGCCGTAGAAGCCGCCGGCCTGAGGCGTCACCACCTCGCCGTCCACGGTCACGGAATCCATGCGCCCCGGGTACACCGCAACCCGGTCGGCGAGCTGCTCGTAACCGCGCGACGGGTCGGGGTAGTACCACGCCGCGCGATCGGCGGTGCCGACCGACAGATAGCTCGCGACGCCCTTGAACTCGCAGAAGCTCGTGCCCTCGGCTGGCGAAAGGCTGCCCGCCGTGAAAGCTGCGCGCGGCAGGTAGTACACCGGCGGGTGGCTCGTCTCGAGCACGCGCAGCGAATCCGTGGTGTCGGCGATGACGGCGCCGTCGAGCGTGATGACGATGCGCTCGTTCGACGGCTCTACGCGGGGAGGCCGCGGGTAGTCCCAGACGGATTCCGTGTCTTCCATCTCCCGAGCATAAGCACGGAGATGCTGAGCAGCACGCTTCCGATCACCGCCAGCCAGAAGTCCATGAAGAACTCCATGACGAGGAACGACGGGATGAACGAGAGGATCGCGGCGACCGCCACGACGCTGCTCGGGGGCGTGACAGTGACCTCGCGCGGCGCCTCCCAGCGGCCGACGAGGAACGACAGCCCGAACACCCCCGCGAGCACGACCACGTAGAGGATGGGGCGCGACAACCACCACGCCGGTGTCGCCGGCTCGGGTGCGCCTCCCGGAATGAGCAGCGAGAGTCCCGTGATGATCAGGATGATCGGCAGGTGCCAGAGGTAGATGGTCATCAGGCGCGATCCCACCACGAAGACCACGGCCCGGGCCGCGTGCGTATTCATGAGCTTCGAGAGCGCGGGCCGGAGGAGCCGCAGCACACAGGCCTGGGCGAGGGCGAGCGCGACGAGCGGCAGCGTCGGCGGATTGAGATTCGCGAGCATGTCGAACGAGTACGGACCGATGAACGTCATCGGTACGAGCGACGCCCAGGCGGCCACGGCGATGAGCGCGAGCTGCCACCACGAGCGCGCGGCGAACCAGCCGTCCGCGTACCAGAAGCCCAGCTGCTGCACGAGCAGCCAGACGAAGAAGAGGTTGACGAGGCCGATCTCGGTGATGCCGATCGAGAAGCGCAGCGCATCGACCGCGACCACGCCGGCGAGCAGCACGAGCAGTGTGGCCCGCGGCGCGCGCGTGTGCCAGCCGACCATCAAGGGAACGAGGGCCTGGCACAGCGTGTACGCGGCGAGGAACCAGAGGGGCGAGGCCGCTCCCGTCACGGCGACCTGGAGGAGGCCGGGGTCGACGCCGAGCAGCTGGGCGCCGCCGATCACGACGACGTAGAAGATGAACAGCGGCAGCGCGGGCTGGGCGAGGCGCAGAACGCGGTTGCGCACGTAGTCGGCGGCCGTGCCGCCCCGGCGCACGAGGCTGCGCCACGCGGTGATGGCGGCGAAGCCTCCGACGACGAAGAAGAGGGGCATGATCTGGCCCACCCACGTGACGCCCGCGAACCAGGGCTGCGTCTCGAGGGGGCGCGACGTGACCAGGGCGCCCGTGGCATCCGTGCCGACACCGACCATCAGCAGGTGGATCACGACGACGAGGAGCACGCAGAACACGCGTGCGATGTCGAGCGTGAGATCTCGCTTGGAGAGGTCGATCGATGAGGCCTTCTCGGCAACGCTGCTCATTCGGTCAACTCTATGAGGGCCAGACCTCGTGCGCTCCCCGGAAGCTCGTCGTGTCGCCGTACTCGATGCGCCCGCCGAACTTGGGTCGTTTGAACGGCATGATGACGACGAGGGAGGTGCCCGCGCGGTGGTCCAGGCGCACCTCGATGGCATCCGAGCGCTCCTTCGCGAGACGCGTCGTCACGGTGAGCGCCGTCGCGCGCACGGATGCCGCGAGCCCCGCGAGCTGCTCGGTGGCGGCCTGCGCCAGCTCCTCCGACTCGGGGTACCGCCCCAGCTGCGACGTGTCGATCTCGGCGGAGAGCATCCGACCGTCGGAACCCACCACGAGCACGAACGGGTCGAACGCCGCGACCTGCTCGATCTCGCGCTGCGCGAGGCGCAGAGCCGCGGCGAGAAGTGCGTCGAGGTCGGCGCGCTCGTCGTCAGTCACTAGTCAACCGTAGCGATAGCCGCGCCGAGCGGG
>CAIXMB010000040.1 GCA_903920435.1 uncultured Actinomycetes bacterium | reverse complement strand
GTAGACTGATGTTATCATATCTACGTGTTTAACGCAGATGCCACCACCACCCGCCGCGTCGTGATCGTGTAGTTGCGCGAAGACCACCGCAGCAGCGGCACGAGCCACCCGACGAGGGCGACCGCGCCCGCGACGCACAGCAGAACGGTGTTCTGCCACTGTTCACGGAAAGTTCCCGCGAAGAACCCGAGCGCGGCGGCCACGAGCAGCAGCAGCAGGGTCGGCCAGAGCAGCACCCGCGCGTGCGGGCGCAGGCGCGCGACGACCACCTCGGTGCGCTCGCTCACTCGTACCTCAGGTGCGTGACGTCCCCGGCCGCGCCCGCGCGGCCGTCGACGACGAGCCGACCGCCCTCGTCGATGGCGGTGGCCGTGCCGTACAGGGTGTCGCCGCCCGGCAGCTCCACGCGCACGCTGCGGCCGATGCTGCTGCACTCGGCCTCCACCTGCCCGCGTACGTCGGCGCCGACCGAGAGTTGGGCGAGCAGGTTCCTGAGCTCGCCCAGGTACGCGGCGAGCGCTCGGTCGACGAGGTCGTCGGGAGAGGCGCCCACGAGGGTGAGGGAGGTGGAGACCGGAGTGGGCAGCTCCTCCTGCGACATCGTGAGGTTCAGACCCGCGCCCATGACCACGCCCACGCCGGGCACGAGCTCGCCCAGCAGCCCGGAGACCTTGAGGCCGTCGACCTGTACGTCGTTGGGCCACTTGAGCGTCACGCGATGATCGGCGATCAGTGAGCGCACCGCCCTGGTCATGGCGAGCCCGGCCACGAGCGGCAGCCACGCGATCCGATCGTCGGCGGGAACCGCGACGAGCACCGACACCGCGATCGTCTTGCCGGGCGGCGCCGTCCAGGTGCGGCCGAGCCTGCCCTTGCCCGCCGTCTGGTTGGTGGTGGCCAGCACGGCGAAGTCCGCCGCCTCGCCCGCGAGTGCCCGGCGCACCAGTTCCGTGTTCGTCGAGGGGCACTGCTCGAGCAGCTCGAGGTCACCCGCGACGGCGCGACTCAGTGGCAGGTTCATCCCCACAGGTTAGCCTCGCCGCCCCACTACTATGGGCGCAGGGCTGAGCCGCCCGCCGATCGGAGAACCCCGTTGACGACCGACATCCCGCCCGTTCCGGTGCGCCAGCGCGTGGCGAACTCCGTGATGACCTTTGCCGCGAGAGTGGGCTGGGCAGAGCCGGAGCTGGGCGGACTCGCGGCGCTCGTGCGCCCCGGTGACACGGTGATCGACATCGGCGCCTCGCACGGGATGTACACGGCCCCGCTCGCCACGCTCGTCGGCACGGGCGGTCAGCTGCACTCGTTCGAGCCGCACCCCCGCCAGCAGCGCACGCTGCGCCGCCTGCGCTCCCTCATCGGCGCCACGCAGGACACGGTGTACAACGCCGCCGTCGGCAGCGAGGTCGGCGAGTTCACCATGCGCCTGCCCGTGCGGTTCGGCCTGCCGATCTACGGCCACGCGCACATCGCCGACGGGGCCGCGAGCTACCCGGCATCCGTGCGCATTCGCACCTGGAAGACGCCCGTCACGACCATCGACGCGTGGGCGGCGCAGAACGACGCCTCACGGCTGAGCTTCATCAAGATCGACGTCGAGGGCTTCGAACCGAGCGTCATCGCCGGCGGAACCGCGACGATCGGCGAGCGGCTGCCGAGCATGCTGCTCGAGATCGAGGACCGCCACCTCGCCCGCTACGACCGCACAGCCAACCAGTTCGCGGACGAGCTGCGCTCCCGCTGGCCGCAGTACCGCATGTACACCTGGGTGAAGGGCGCGTGGGCGCCCAAGGACGTCGTCGACCTGAGCACGCGGAACTACCTCTTCGCCACGGATGCCGCGTTCGCACGCCCCTGACCGCACAGTTCGCGCTCGCTATTCTGTGGGTTCCCACGAATGGTGCCGCGTCGCGCTGTCGCTAAAGTGACAAGGTGACTGCAGACAACCACACTCCCGACCTCACCACCACCGCCGGCCGTATCGCCGACCTCAAGGTGCGGTACCACGAAGCCGTGACCGCGAGCGGCGAGGCCGCCATCGAGAAGCAGCACGCGAAGGGCAAGAAGACCGCTCGCGAGCGCATCAACGAGCTGCTCGACCACGGCTCGTTCGTCGAGCTCGACGAGTTCGTGCGCCACCGCACCCACGCGTTCGGCATGGAGAAGAACCGCCCTTACGGCGACGCGGTGGTCACCGGGCTCGGAACCATCCACGGCCGCCAGGTCGCCGTCTACTCGCAGGACTTCACGATCTTCGGCGGCTCGCTCGGTGAGGTGGCCGGCGAGAAGATCATCAAGGTCATGGACCACGCCCTCAAGACCGGCGTACCCATCATCGGCATGCTCGACTCCGGCGGCGCGCGAATCCAGGAGGGCGTGGTCGCCCTCGGCAAGTACGGCGAGATCTTCCGCCGCAACACCCAGGCCTCGGGCGTCATCCCGCAGATCTCCATCATCATGGGGCCGGCGGCCGGTGGTGCGGTCTACTCCCCCGCCCTCACCGACTTCGTCATCATGGTCGACAAGACCTCGCAGATGTTCGTCACGGGCCCCGACGTCATCAAGACGGTCACCGGCGAGGACGTCGGCATGGAGGAGCTCGGCGGCGCACTGACCCACAACAAGATCTCGGGTGTCGCCCACTACCTCGCGAGCGACGAGGATGACGCGCTCGACTACGCCCGCACCCTCATCGGGTTCCTGCCCGACAACAACCTGGCCGAGCTGCCCGTCTACGAGAGCGAGATCGAGCTCGAGATCACCGACGAGGACCGCAAGCTCAACAGCATCGTCCCCGACAGCCCCAACCAGCCCTACGACGTCAAGACGGTGATCGAGCACATCGTCGACAACGGCGACTTCCTCGAGACGCAGCCGCTCTACGCCCCCAACATCGTGGTGGGCTTCGGCCGCGTCGAGGGCCGCACCGTGGGCATCATCGCCAACCAGCCCCAGGCCATGGCGGGAACGCTCAACATCGAGGCCGGCGAGAAGGCCGCGCGCTTCCTGCGCTTCTGCGACGCCTTCAACATCCCGATCCTCACCCTCGTCGACGTGCCCGGCTACCTGCCCGGAACCGACCAGGAGTGGACGGGCGTGATCCGCCGCGGCGCCAAGCTGCTCTACGCCTACGCCGAGGCGACCGTGCCGCTCGTGACCGTGATCACGCGCAAGGCCTACGGCGGCGCGTACATCGTCATGGGCTCCAAGCAGATGGGCGCCGACCTCAACTACGCCTGGCCCACCGCCGAGATCGCCGTCATGGGCGGGCAGGGTGCCGTCAACATCCTCTACCGCGGCGAGATCAAGGCGGCGGAAGCCGCGGGCGAGGACGTCGCCGCGGTGCGCACGCGCCTCGCCAACGAGTACACCTACAACGTGGCATCCCCGTTCCTGGCTGCGGAGCGCGGCGAGCTCGACGGCATCATCGAGCCGGCCGCCACGCGCGTCGCGGTGATCAAGGCCCTGCGCGCGCTCCGGACGAAGCGCGCGAGCCTGCCGCCCAAGAAGCACGGGAACATCCCGCTGTGACCGAGTCGACAGGGTCGGGCCAGGCCGACATCCGCGTCGTCTCGCCGAACGCGACGCCCGAGGAGGTCGCCGCGGTCACGGTCGTCGTCACTCAGGCGCTCGCGGAGCTCGCTGACGAGTTGGGCGCCGAGACCGGCCCCGGCGTCTCGGCGTGGCAGCGCAGCCAGCGGCAGCTGCGCTCTCCACTGCACCCCGGGCCGGGTGCGTGGCGCAGTTTCTCGGCTTGAGCTGCGGACATTCCGAAAGGCGCCCCCGAACGGGGGTGTTCCTGCGGTTTGCCTCGGTTCGGCATCCGTAGACAACGAATTCCGTTGTCTTGACGACTGAAACAGACCGTTCTACCCCCGCGGGACCGACGATATCGTCTGTATACCCCGAAATGTACCCCTGTTGCCGTTGTGGCCCACGGAGGAAAATACCGGAATATCGCGGGATTCGTTCATTGTGTGAACCCCGAATGGTCCCCCAAGGGTCCCCCAAAGTGACGACTTTGCGTACCCCGTTTGCCAGCCCATAGTTGTAAGTGCTAGATGTTCCTCCCTTGGAGAACATCACCATTCATTGGCCGACTAGGGTAAGCGGGCCAATGCATTGGGGGCGGGTCAGGGCGATATTCGGGTTATCGCCCTGACCCGGGTTTTAGCGAAGGGCCGGATGCGGTGCACTGCACCCCCGGCCCTTCTGCTTGTCCAGCGGCCCGCACTGTTACGGGGCGGGCCGCTCCTAGCGCGAGTTCCGCGCCACGGCACGCCTCCGTATTGCGCGCACGTGAACGTTCGGGTGCACGGAGCACGAACCCGTGCACGGATGCCCGCGCTACGGCGTGACCGGAACCCGCGGGATCTCGAGCCAGAGGTCGACCTCGTCGTCCTCGAGGGAGTCCTGCCCGAGCGCCACCGACTCGCTCGATGCAACGGAGCGCAGGCCGACGACGGTCACCGCGACATCCGACCCCTCAGGCACGGTACGGGCGATGACCTTGTCGGCATTCGTCTCGTGGATCGCGAGCGCGAGGCGGTTGAGCACGCGCTCCAGCTCGTCGTCGGAGAGGTCGTCGAGGCCGCCCTCGTCGAGCAGCGTGACCGTCGCGCCCCGGCGCCGCGCGGTCATGACCTCGTCGCGCACGGCGTCGTTGAGCAGCTTGCGCCCGCGGATCTCGTCGCGGATGGCGCTCTCGAGGTACGCGCACTCCCGGCGCTGCTCGTCGGTGAGGTTGCCGCCGCTCTCCTGGATCTGGCGCAGCATCGTGAGGGCCATGGCGCTCGTCTGCCCGAGCCGGAACTGCCGCTCGTGCACGTGCGCCTCCTGCGCGGCCTGCCAGTCGGTGGCCTCCCGCTCGGCGAGGGCGAAGCGCTGGGCATCCTTCGACGCCTTGGCGAGTGCCGTGCTGAGCACGTGCGAGACGGCGACCCAGGATGCGCTGCCCACGATCCCGAGGCTCAGGATGCCGGCCGGGCCCACGGCGCCGACGCCCACGACCGTGTGCACGACGAGGAAGCCGATGCCGAGCCACGCGAACGTGTGGCGCCCGCGCGTGGAGGTGATGGTGAGCAGCGCCCCGCTCGCGGCGACGTACCAGCTCGCGTAGCCGGTGCCGCCGGCGCGGCCGAAGTCGAGCTCGTTCGCGATGAGCAGCGTGATGGCGATGACCGTCGCGAGGTTGTAGGCGGCCATCCACACGGGCATGCGCGCGGGGCCAAACGGCAGCAGGCTCACGACGGTGGCGATCGCGTACATGACCATCGCAACGATGATGACGACGTGGTTGCGGGGCTCGCCCGCACTGTTGGGCTGATCGATCGTGTACGCGGCGAGCACGAGGCAGTACGCCGAGAACAGCGCGGCCATGCCGACAATGAGGTAGCGGGGAACGCCGATGTTCACGACTGCTCCTCGAGGGTCGGTGACTGCTGGGCGCTGGCATGCGGCCACCGGATGCTCACCACGGTGCCCTCGCCCGGTGCGGACTGGATGCTCGCGCGGCCGCCCGCGTTGGAGATGCGTTCGATGATGGAGACCCGCACGCCCAGGCGCTCGCTGCGCTCCGACGTGTCGAACCCCGCCCCGGTGTCGCCGATGATGATCTCGATGCCGCCCGGCGCGACGCCGCGCACCGCGACCCACCTCGTGATGTCGCCCTCGCCCGCGTGCTGGAGGCTGTTGACCATGGCCTGCACCGAGGCGGAGTAGATCGCCTCAGAGGCCTGCACCGGCAGTGAGCGGGTGCCGACGCTGCGGATGCGCAACTCGAACGGGCTCGACAGTGCCTTCGCGGCATCCGTGATGCGCTCGGCGAGTGCGGTGAAGCGCACCGTGGTGCCGTCGTCGGGGCTCGCGGCCGCCGCATCCCTCAGGTAGCCGATGGCGTTCCCGGCCATCGTCGCCGCGAGAGCCTGGGCCTGCGGCGTGAACGCGCGGGCCGCCGAGATGAACGTCGTGAGCACACTGTCGTGCACGATGGAGTCGACCTGCACGCGCTCCACCTCGGTCGCGTGCTGGCGCACCGCGTGGCTGTACCGGTCGAGGGCCGTGGCCTGCGCGCCGTCCACCGAGCTCGCGGCCTGGCGCAGCATCGTCACGATGATGACGATGGCCGAGCCGAGGATGAGCGCGTAGACGCCCTCGAGCACCGCCAACTGCCAGGTGGCCCCGCCGCCGAGCGGCGTGATGCGCACGACGATGTAGATGGCCGGGCAGAGGAAGAGGTAGACCGCCGTGACCGCGGTCGGGAAGGCGATGGTCGCCATGGCCGTCGCGACGGTGATGAGGTAGTTGAGCCAGTGGATGGCGTCGGGGATGACGACGTCGGTGCGCACGAAGATCGGCCACGTGATGATGGCGATCAGGTACAGCACCGCGAAGATGCCCTGGATCGGCCGCACCCACACCTGCAGGATCGAGAACACGAGCACGACGGGCAGCATGCCGAACAGGGCGGGGATGACCACCCACAGCCACACCGGCTGCGACTCGCCGAGCTGGCTCAGCATCCACGGGATCGTCTGGGCGCCGAAGACGATGCCGAAGACCGCGACGCTGCGGGAGATTACCTTCTCGACCTGCTTGCGGCTGATCGGGTTCCGGGGCTGCTTGTTCTGCGGCAGCGCCCGCACCGTGGTCGCGCTATCGGCCATCTCCGCCATCCGGGTCGAGACCAGGCAGGATGCCGTCTTCCACGGCGCGACGGAGGAGATCCACCTTCGTCGGAGCCGGACGGCCCACCTCGACGTACTTGACCCGGATGCGGTCGAGGTATTCACGAGCAGTTGAGTAGCCGATACCGAGCTGCTGCGCCGCGAGCTTGAGCGGCAGGCCGGAGGCGTAGAGGTGCAGGATCTCGCGCTCGCGGCGGCCGAGCTGGGCCTTGGCGAAGTCGCGGTCGGCGTCGATGGCGGTGGCCCACTCGAGGTTGTTGAGCACCTCGCCGCGGGCGACCGTGGCGGCGGCGGCGAGCACCGTGCTCGTGGCCGACGACTTCGGGATGACCCCGGCCGCACCGGCGGCGAGCGCTTCCCGAACGCTCGCCACCCGGTCGGCAATGGAGTGCACGAGCACGGCGGAACCCGTGGCCTGCACGCGCTTGACGTTGTCGGTGACGGTCGAGCCGTCGCCGAGCGAGAGGTCGAGCACCACGACGTCGACCTCGCGGCCGTTGAGGCTCGCGACGAACTCGTCGACGGTCGCTGCCGCCGTCACGAACTCGTACCCCTGGTCGATGAAGGCTGCCTTGAGGCCGAGCCTCACCGACTCGTGGTCGTCGACGACTGCGACACGCACGAGGGAGGTCGGCTGCGGGCCGTCCGTCTCCGTCGTCGTTGGCTGCATGATGGTCCGTTCTCGCCGGTGTGCGGGTGGTATCCCATCGTACTGTCGCCCCCGCGCAATGGCGCGGGAGACACTCAGGCTCGCGTGAGAGTGCCCACGGCCTCAACGTGGTGGGTATTCGGGAACAAGTCGAACGCGCGCAGCGCCGTCAACTCGTACCCGTGCCTGCCGAACAGCTCCACATCGCGCGCGAACGCGACAGGATCGCACGCCACGCAGACGACCTGCGCGGGGGTCAGCCCGGCGATGGTGTCGACCACGTCCTTGCCCGCGCCCGAGCGCGGCGGGTCGAGCACGACGGTCCCCTTCGCGAGGCGCGCCTTCTCGGTGGGCGACACGGATGCCGCGAGCTCGCGCACCCAGCGCTCCACCCGTCCCGTCTCGGCGCGGGCGCCGACCCACTCCGAGAGGTTCTCCGCGGCGAAGTCCGTGGCCCGCGGATCGCTCTCGACGCTCGTGATGCGGGTGGCCGGCCCGAAGCGGTCGCCGACCGCGGCGGCGAGCAGACCGACGCCCCCGTAAAGGTCGAGGTTGTGGGCGAGCGGGTCGAACCGGTCGGGGTCGATGGCGTCCTGCACCGCGGCGGTCAGGGCCTCCGCGGCCCCGCGGTGCACCTGCCAGAAGCCGCGGTCCGAGAGCCGGAACTCCCGCCCCGCGACCACCTCCGTAATGGTCGTGGGCTTCTGGTCGCCGATCACGAGGCGCGTTCCGCCGGTCGAGGGGTTCAGCACGTCGACCGTGTCGAAGCCCGAGAAGTTCTGCGCGAGGGGCGCGGCCGCCGCGAGCTCGTCGGTGGCCAGCGGCAGGTCGTCGACGGCGATGACCCGGTGCGAGCGGGCGGCGAACGGTCCGGGTCGGCCCGACTCGTCGACGTGCAGCCGGATGCGCGTGCGCCAGCCCGTGCCGCCGCGCTCCTCGTCGCCGGGGAGGGGTTCGACCGTGACATCCGTCTCGATGCGCGCCATGCGCTTCAGGGAGTCGGCGAGCACCTGCCGCTTGAGCTCGCGCTGGTGGGCGAGCTCGATGTGTCCGAACTCCGCGCCGCCCGCGCGGTCGACGGGGTCGCGGTCGACGGATGCCGCGCCCCACACGTGCGGCCGCCGGTGCTCGCTCGGCGTCACCACCGAGACCGTCTCCGCCCGCCAGAACTTGGCCTTGCTGTCGTCGCTGACGCGCGCGATCACCCGCTCGCCGGGGATCGCGTCGGCGACGAACACGACTCGCCCCTCGTGGCGCGCCACCGAGACGCCCCCGTGCGCGATGTTGGTAACGTCGACCTCGATCGGCTTGCCCGCGAATTCACCCATCCTTCGAGCATAGGAGCAGCGTGCGCCTGTACCTCGCGTCCACCTCGCCCGCTCGTCTGGCGACCCTGCGCGCGGCGGGCGTGGAGCCCGTGCTGCTCTCGTCGGGTGTGGATGAGGAGGCCGTCGCCGCCGCTGCCGGTCCGCTCGACGGGCCCGGCCTCGTGTCGCTGCTCGCCCGGGCCAAGGCCGAGGCCGTCGTCGGGCCCGAACTCGACGGCGTGATCCTGGGCGGCGACTCGGCGTTCGAGCTCGACGGCGAGCTGTACGGCAAGCCGCACCACCCGGAGGTCGCCCGCGAGCGCTGGCTCGCCCAGCGGGGGCGCACGGGGTTCCTGCACTCGGGTCACTGGGTCATCGACCACCGCGGCGGCGTGGCCGGTGCCGCGGTGGGGGCGGTGGCTACGGCATCCGTCACCTTCGCCTCTGATCTGAGCGACGCCGAGATCGACGCGTACGTCGCGACCGGCGAGCCGCTGCAGGTGGCGGGGGCGTTCACCATCGACAGTCTCGGCTCCGCGTTCATCACGCGCGTCGAGGGCGACCCGCACGCGGTCGTGGGGCTCTCGGTGTCGACGCTGCGCGCGCTGCTGCTCGAGCTGGGCATCGCGTGGCCGACGCTGTGGAACCTCCCCCGGTTGTAGCGCCAGTTTTTGTGGGGACCACCTAAAGCGCGCGGCCCCAACCCCAATAGGCTGGGGGATTATGTCTCGCATCACGAAGGTCCTCATCGCCAACCGTGGAGAGATCGCAGTACGCGTGATCCGCGCCGCCAAAGACAGCGGGATCGCCTCCGTCGCCGTCTACGCCGATCAGGACAGGGATGCGCGGCACGTCAAGCTCGCGGACGAGGCGTACGCCCTCGACGGCACCACGTCTGCCGAGACCTACCTCGTCATCGAGAAGATCCTCTCGGTGGCCCGCCGCTCGGGCGCCGACGCCGTGCACCCCGGCTATGGATTCCTCGCCGAGAACGCCGTCTTCGCCCAGGCCGTCATCGACGCCGGGCTCATCTGGATCGGCCCCTCCCCCGACGCCATCGAGAAGCTCGGTGACAAGGTCTCCGCCCGGCACATCGCCGAGAAGGTCGGCGCGCCGCTCGCCCCCGGAACCCTGAACCCCGTCTCGGGTGCCGCCGAGGTGCTCGAGTTCGTCGACCAGTACGGCCTGCCCGTCGCCATCAAGGCGGCGTTCGGCGGCGGCGGCCGCGGCCTCAAGGTCGCCCGCACGCGCGAGGAGATCCCGGAGCTCTTCGAGTCCGCGACCCGCGAGGCGATCGCCGCCTTCGGCCGCGGCGAGTGCTTCGTGGAGAAGTACCTCGACCAGCCGCGCCACGTCGAGACCCAGTGCCTCGCCGACAGCCACGGCAACGTCGTCGTCATCTCGACCCGCGACTGCTCGCTGCAGCGCCGCCACCAGAAGCTCGTCGAGGAGGCCCCGGCGCCGTTCCTCACCGATGCCCAGATCGAGGCGCTGTACACGTCGTCGAAGGCCATCCTCAAGGAGGTCGGCTACCTCGGCGCCGGCACGTGCGAGTTCCTCGTCGCGAAGGACGGCACGATCTCGTTCCTCGAGGTCAACACCCGCCTGCAGGTCGAGCACCCGGTCTCCGAGGAGGTCACGGGTATCGACCTGGTGCGCGAGCAGTTCCGCCTCGCCGAGGGCGGCGTGCTCGACTACGACGACCCGGTCCCGCAGGGGCACTCCTTCGAGTTCCGCATCAACGGCGAGGATCCGGGCCTGAACTTCATGCCCTCGCCCGGGCCGGTCAACGTCC
>CAIXMB010000039.1 GCA_903920435.1 uncultured Actinomycetes bacterium | reverse complement strand
CTCCCCGCCGCCCCCTGGCGCCGGTCTGTGCTGACCTCCCTCGCGTGCGCGGCCACCGGCGCCGTCGGGTGGGTCGTCATCGTGCCGCTCGCGGCCCCGGATGCGCTCGGCCCCCTGTTCGCACCCATCGCCGCGCTCGGGGGTGTCGCGGCCTACGTCGCCACCATCGCCGTGCGCGCGGCAGGCGGGGGAGCGATCACGACCGTCGTGTTCGGCGCGGTCTGGAGCGCTCTCGTCTTCGTGCCCACCGCCGTGCTCACCTTCGCCCCCTACGCGGCGTCGTGGCCGATCGACATCCAGCCCGTCGACCATGGCGGCGCCCTGGCGGTCAACGTCTCCGCGGGCGCTGCAGCGCTGGGCGTGCTCCTGCTGGGCGGCCCGCGGTTGCGCACGGCCAGCATCACGCGGCGTACGGGCATTGTCGCCATGGTGTGCCTGTGCGCGGGCTGGGTGGCCTGGCTGCTGGGCGCCGAGCTCGCCATCGACGACGTGAGCCCCGTGATCCTCGGGAACGGCATCGTCGGAGCGCTCGGCGGTGCCATCGGATGGCTCATCGTGCAGCGGCTCAGCCACCAGTCCACGACGCTGCCGGCGGCGGCAGCGGGACTCCTGAGCGGTCTGGTCGCGGTCACCGCCGGTGCACCACTCTTCACCCCGGGCTCCGCTGCGGCTGCCGGAATCCTCGCCGGCGGTGCCGCCTGCATCTTCACGGTGCGGCGGGTCAGTTCGAGCCGGCGACTCCAGTGGTTCGTGGTGGGCTCGCACCTCATCGCGGCGGCGGTCGGCATCGTGGTGCTTGGGCTGCTCGCCACCGACAAGGGCTTCTTCTTCACCGGGTCGCTCGCCCTCATCATCAACCAGGTGCTCGGCACCGTGCTCGTCGCCGCCTACTCGACCGCGGTCTCGCTCGTGCTGTGGCTGCTGCTGCGCTGGCTCGCGCGTATCGTGGGTCGGCGAGGGGAGGCGACGTGATCGAGCCCATCAGCGTGTCCGCGCCCGCCCTCGAGGGCAGGGCCGTCGCGAGCCAGCGGTGGAGCAGCGTGACGTTCGTGCACTGGCGGGTGGAGGCATCCGTGCTCGCGCCCCTCATGCCGGCGGGCGTTCGACCCGATGAGCACGACGGGTCGAGCTGGGTGGGCCTCATCGCCTTCTACCTCGATCGCGCCACGCTCTACGGCAGCCCGCCCGTGCCGTTCTTCGGCGCGTTCACCGAGGTGAACGTGCGGCTCTACGGGGTCGACGGGCGTGGTCGGCGCGGGGTCGTGTTCCTGTCACTCGAGGCGTCTCGCCTCGCCGCCGTGCTCTCCGCGCGCGCGGCCTTCTCGATTCCGTACTTCTGGTCGCGCACCTCGCAGGCGGAGGGCGAGGGCCGCATCGAGTACCACTCGCAACGCCATGTCGGCCCGGGCAGGTCGCACCTTGTGGCACGTGTCGGCACGGATCCGGTCGTGGGCGAGGCCACCGCTGACTTCCTCACCGCGCGCTGGGGGCTCTTCACCACTCGGTTCGGCCGGACGATCTTTCTGCCCAACGAGCACGAGCCCTGGCCGCTCGTGACCGCCACGGTGGAGTTTCTCGACGACACGCTGCTGGAGCGGGCGGGCATCCCCGGGCTTTCCGCGCGGGCCCCCGACTCCGTGCTGTTCAGCCCGGGCGTTACTACCTGGTTCGGGCGAGCGCGGTCGTAGTCTCGCCGAGCACGCGCCGCGTGACGAGCACGGATGCCGCGACCGCCGCCGGCATCACCACGACCGCGCCGAGCGGCACGAGGAACAGCAGGTACGTCGCCGCCCCGTAGCCCAGCACGAGCGGTCGACGTGAGCGGAGCGCCGCGCGGCGCTCCCGGTAGCCCACTCCGCGCGCGTCGAACGCGAGGCCGGTGAGCTCGCGGGCGAGGAACCATCCGCCGACGAACGCGCCGAGCACGGCGGCGAGGATCGCCCCCACGAGGGGGACGAGCCCGAGCGCGAAGAGCGCGACACCGACGAGGATCGTCGGCACGAGCATCCGGAGGCCGCTCGTGATGCCGAGGCCGACGGAGCGCCAGAAGCCCGGGGCATTGTCGGGCACCGGCCCGAACCGCGACTCGGCGTGCCGCCAGACGAGCTCGTAGAACGGCTGACCGATGATCAGGGTCAGAGTCGTGAAGGTGAGCGAGATGATGAGGATCGCGGCGATGAGGAATGCGAGCGCGACGGCGATGCGCGTGATGTCGCGCCACATGCGGTCCCAGCCGTCGGCGAACGGCGTGGCCAGGGCGGCGAGCGTCTCGATGTTGATCGCCAGGAACACGAGCCCGACGGTGAACGCGGCCGCGACGATGACCGCAGGGATGAGCCCGAGGAGCATGCGGCCGGGGGCGGTGCGCCATGTCGCGAAACCGCGGAACAGGAGGCCGACTCCGGCGAAGAACTCCTTGACTGATGACATCTGGTGGGCGATACCGGACTCGAACCGATGACCTCTTCCGTGTGAAGGAAGCGCGCTACCAACTGCGCCAATCGCCCGCGAACACAATCTTGCCATACGAATGCGACCCGCCCGTCACACGATTGGCTCCCGTCGCGAACATCGGCTACAGTCATCTAGCACGCAGAAATGCGGGCATGCGGATGTGGCGCAGTGGTAGCGCATCACCTTGCCAAGGTGAGGGTCGCGAGTTCGAATCTCGTCATCCGCTCGAGTGGGAGTGTCAGTTCTGCTGATGCTTCTGCACGCGGTGGCGTGGCCGAGAGGCGAGGCAACGGCCTGCAAAGCCGTGTACACCGGTTCAAATCCGGTCGTCACCTCGGAAGAGCATCCACCGGATGTTCGACCAATAACTATGGGCGGTTGGCGCAGCGGTAGCGCGCTTCCCTGACACGGAAGAGGTCGCTGGTTCGATCCCAGTACCGCCCACAAGAAGAACCCCGGTCAGCCGGGGTTTTTTCTTTTCCCGTCCGCGTCGCGGCACGGCGCTGCACATTCCCCGGCAATCCGCAACGGCGCGCGCCAGCACGCCGGGTCGCGTTACCGTGGCGCCAGTAGCGGCTGACCGAGCCGCGTTCTTCCCACGGCAAGGGGCAGGTAGTGGAACTGATCGTCTTCGGCTTCGTCGCACTCTTCGTCGCGATCGCAGGCCTTCTCGCCTCGGTGATCATCGGCTCTGTCGACGCGTACGCCCGCCGCGAGGAGCGTCGCTACCTGGAGCGCACCGCCCGGTACGCGCTGGGCGCTCGTCGCCGAACCGCACGCCCGTGAGCGCCTCGCTGACAGTCCCGGCCGCCAACCGCGGCTAGGCGCGGCCACTCCTACCGGCTTTGCTGTCACGGCCGCGTCACACCGCCGTGACTGCGTCGTCACGGCCCCCATGGATGCTGAGAAGTAACCAAAGGGGAAGTCATGAGATCAGGTCGGCTGGAGCGAGGCGCCAGGGGCGCGCGACGCGGGGTTCGTCGAGCGGCGGGGATAGTCACAGCGGTCGCACTCGCGACCTTTGCCATGGTGGCCCTCGCGCCGGGGCTGGGCGCGTTCGCGCAGGACATCAGCCAGTGTGACGCGGTGGGCGACGGCGGAGGAAACGGGCTCGAGTGTCACATCGAGGTGGTGAACAACCTCGACCTCACGGATCCGACGGCTCCCGTGACCTCGTCCACAGTGACGGTGACGTCCTGCCTCGGTGCTGCAGACGCGGCACTAGCCGGTGTCTGCACGAGTGTGGGCGCGGTCGGGTACAGCGAACTGGTCACCAATGTCGACCAGTGCAACTACGCGGTGAACGGCGGTGGATCAACGCTCCTCTGCACGGTGGACGTGCTGAACTACGTTACGGGCGGGCCTCCGCCTGTGGAGCCGACGGTCAACGAGTGCAACAACTCGGTGACAACAGGAGATGTGGTGGAGTGCGATACCTACTTGCCCTCGTTGAGCACGGATCCGGCAACGGCAACAGTCGTGCAGTGCAACGATTCTGACAATGGCGGCGGGAGTGTGCTCCACTGCTCCCTCGCGGAGGGGTCGACGACGAGCGAGTCCCTGACCGTGACCGTCAACCAGTGCAACAACTCCGCAAACGGCGGTGGCAGCAGTGTGATCTGCCGGACGGTCATCCGTAACTTCCACCGGCCGGACAACACGGTCGCCTACACGCCGCCGGTCGACATCACCGTGCTGCCCACGAGTCCCGTCGTCACCGGATTCGTGCCGGTGCCGGTTCCCGTGGTGGTGCCCCCGGTAGTGGCTGCGGTCGAGACGACTGTCGATGCCACTCCGGTCAGCACGGGGTATACCACCCTGCCCAACACCGGATCGAGCACGAACGGACCGGCCATGACAGCGCTGGCGCTCGGTCTGATCCTGCTCGGGGCCGGTTCGATCGTGGTAGGTCGTCGCCGGGGTTCAGCCCGGGCGGAGTAGGGGGCGCAGAGCCGGTTTCGCATCACCACAGAGGGGCGCAATTCGAAACCGGCTCAAGTTCTTGCTGATGGGCGCGTAGACTCGGTTCGAACGAGAGCGTGGAGACCCATGATCAAGTTCGGCCGATACATCTTCGAGCGAGAAGCGGGCGGCGTGCGCCCCACTCCCTGGTCGGCCTCATGAACGAGCTCGTGCAGTGGAGCCTTCTGATCCTCGGTGAAGCTCTGAGCCGGCCGACCACCAGCGCGAGCGAGTTCGCGGCACATCTCGGCATTGCTCCTGCGGATCTCGAAACGAACCTGGAGGATCTCGCGAGCTCCCGGTTGCTGGAGGCCGTAGCCGATGCCGGCGGCTCAGAACGCCGCTACCGGCTCACCGAGAAGGGGCGCGACCTCTCGGACGTGATAGACGCGCTGGACGCTTGGAGCCGCCGGTGGGCGCTCACGGTGCCAACACCCGCCACTCTCACTGTGGAAGGCGATGAGTCGCTATCGCCTCAGGCCGGGGACATCGAAATCTCGATGCTCGGTGCTTTCGCGCTCCGGGTGGGCGGCGAGCAGGTCTACGGTCTCTCCATCGGATCGCAACGACTGCTGGTCTACCTGGCGCTTCACGATCGTTCGATCAGGCGGGGTGCCGTGGCGGGCGCGATGTGGCCTGATGTGTCGGACGAACGAGCCGGGATCAGCCTGCGCGCAGCTCTCTCGAGGCTGGACCCGGTATCGCGGGAAGCGACCCTTGTTGCCTCGGGTGGGCTGGGCCTTGCCGGTGGTGTCAGGGTGGATTTGCACGACGCTCAGAAGCTTGCGCGCCGACTCCTGGTCGCGGATTCGACGATCAGCTCGTTCGACCTCGACGTCGAAGCACTCGCGGTGCTGTCTCTGGAGCTGCTACCCGATTGGTACGACGACTGGGTAGTCGCCGAAGCGGAAGACTGGCGACAGCTACGGATGAACGCGCTGGAGGCTTTGGCCCTCATTCACCTCGATGCTGCGCGGTATGGGGAAGCTGCGGCGGCCGCGCGCGCGGCGATGAAGGTCGAGCCCCTGCGTGAGAGTCCGCACGCCATCCTGATCCGGGTGCATCTCGCGAAAGGCAACCAGTCGGAAGCCCTGAGGGCCTACAACCACTACTGCGAGCTCTTAATGGCCGCACTCGGACTGACGCCCACGACTCATCTCAACGATCTCGTCGTGAGCATCCAACACGCCTGACCCGGCGGCTCACACCGGGGCTGGAGCGGCCCACCCGGCCTGCCAGAGCAGGGCCTGCGCTTGCTGGGCAAGGCTTCGAAGCAGGGAGGCGTCAGCCCCACCGAAGGCGCGTGGCGTGGTGTCGAAGATGCAGAGTGCGCCGATCCGGGTGCCGTCGGGTGCTTCTATCGGATAGCCCGCGTAGAACTTGATGTGCGGGGAGCCCGCGACGTGCGGATGGTTCGCGAATCGTCGATCCCTCGATGCGTCAGTAACGACGTGCACCTCGGCCCGCTCGATCGTGAGGGTGCAAAAGGAGCTTTCACGCGTGATCGCCGCCGGCGAGGCTCCGTTTACCGCGAGGAAGGCGACGCGATCGCCGTCGAGGAACGTGATGGCCGCGGCCGTGGTTCCGAAGAGATTTCGCGCCGAGGAGACGATTGCGGTGAATCGTGGATCGGATGCCGCTCCCGTCACGCTCAACTCGTGGAGCGCATTCTGGCGCCTGGCTTCGTCCTGCGGCCCGAAACACCGGGTCCCGGGCATCCGGCCAAGGCCGAGGGCGACCGCTGGGGCGATGAGCTCTGCCCAGTGCCCGTACGTCTCCTTGCTCCCACGGCGCCCGTCGGCAAGCCGATCCGGGTCGAAGGGGAGGTAGGTGATACGGGGGTGACGAGCACACACGGTGTGGGTCGCCGCGTTCAGCTTTCGCCCGTGCCCTCCGGCCATGAGGGAGAAGAATCGGGGCAGGCCGTCGAGCGTGCCCACGTCGGGAATGCCGACCATGAAGGTGCGCAGGGATGCGGGAGCCGAACTCTCGATGGTGTCGCACATCCGCTCGAGGTCCCGCTGCCACTTCGAGGTGGGCGTGATGGTGAGCGCGTCACCGGTGCCGAGTACGAGAAGGAGAACGTCATATCGCGCCAGCGGGGCGGTGAGGAGGAGCTGCTGTGCACGGCTCGGTGACATGTCCCGTTCGGCAACGACGTCGACATCGATCGCGCGGCCGGTCAGAGCGGTGACCCGTCGCGCGAGCTGGCCGGCGAGCGCCAGATCCTGGGCGAGAACCCCCAATCCCGCTGCCGCACCGTCGCCCATGAGCAGGATTCGATCCGGATCGACACCCCTGGTGTGGGCGTGAGAATCCGCCGGTAGCTGGAACGTCCACCCCAGACGGCTTCGCGCCCACCACGCCATGAGCACTGGCCGCATGGCGATCGACCTGAGTTCCTGCAGCATCCGACCCCCTCGCGAGCACCTTAAGTCGGCGGGCGTGACCCCCGCGTGACACGCTGACCCCGGCGCCAGCGCAGCAATGTCGGCCGCTGCTCCCGCGGCACGGGCCAGCCGCCGCGCACGACTAAAGTTGCAGGGTGAGTAAGACCGGATTCGAGCTGTTTACCGACCGCAACGTCGTCGCCATGCGCGTCAACGGCGAGCTGAAAGACCTCGCCGCCACGACTACGGACACCGACACCGTCGAGCCCGTCACGATCGACTCGCCCGACGGATTGAACATCCTGCGCCACTCGGCGGCGCACGTGATGGCGCAGGCCGTGCAGTCGATAAACCCGGAGGCGAAGCTCGGCATCGGCCCGCCCGTCGCCGACGGCTTCTACTACGACTTCGATGTCGCCGAGGCCTTCCAGCCAGAAGACCTCAAGGCCATCGAGAAGGCCATGGACCGCATCATCCGTCAGGGCCAGCGCTTCCAGCGCCGGGTCGTCACGGATGCCGAGGCCCGCGCCGAGCTGGCTGACGAGCCGTACAAGCTCGAGCTCATCGGGCTCAAGGGCGCGGGGGACTCCCACACCGACGACAACGAGTCGGTGGAGGTCGGCGGCGCCGAGCTCACCATCTACGACAACGTGGACGGCAAGACGGGTGAGGTCTTCTGGAAAGACCTGTGCCGTGGCCCGCACCTGCCGAACACCCGCATGATCGGCAACGGCTGGAAGCTGCAGCGCAACGCCGCGGCGTATTGGCGCGGCAGCGAGAAGAACAAGCAGCTGCAGCGCATCTACGGCACCGCGTGGCCGACCAAGGACGAGCTGCGCGCGTACATCGAGCGCCAGGAGGAGGCCGCCAAGCGCGACCACCGCAAGCTCGGCAAGGAGCTCGACCTCTTCTCGTTCCCGGAGGAGATCGGCTCCGGCCTCTCCGTCTGGCACCCGCGCGGCGGCATCGTGCGCGGCGAGATCGAGCAGCACGCGCGCAAGCGGCACCAGGAGGCCGGGTACACCTACGTGTACACGCCGCACATCACTAAGGCCGACCTCTTCGTCACCTCGAACCACCTCGTGACCTACAAGGAGGGGATGTTCCCGCCCATCCGCATGGACGAGGAGCGCGACGACGAGGGCAACATCACCAAGCAGGGCGTCGACTACTACCTCAAGCCGATGAACTGCCCGATGCACATCCTCATCTACAAGGAGCGCGGCCGCAGCTACCGCGACCTGCCGATGCGCCTCGCGGAGAACGGCACCGTCTACCGCAACGAGCTCTCCGGCGCCCTGCACGGGCTCACCCGCGTACGCGGTTTCACCCAGGACGACTCGCACCTGTTCGTCACGCCCGACCAGCTCGAGGACGAGGCGACCAAGGTCATCGAGTTCGTCATCTCGATGCTGCGCGACTTCGGCCTCGACGACTTCGAGCTCGAGCTCTCGATGAAGGACGACGAGAAGTCGAAGTGGATCGGCTCAGACGAGTTCTGGGACTACTCGACGAACGCACTGCGCCACGTCGCCCAGCGCACGGGGCTCAAGCTCACCGAGGTTCCCGGCGAGGCCGCCTTCTACGGCCCCAAGATCGACCTCAAGACGCGCGACGCGATCGGTCGGGTATGGCAGCTGTCGACCGTGCAGGTCGACGTGAACCTGCCCGAGCGCTTCGACCTCGAGTTCACCGACAAGGACGGCACCAAGCAGCGCCCGATCATGATCCACCGCGCGCTCTTCGGCTCGATCGAGCGCTTCTTCGCGATTCTGCTCGAGCACTACGCCGGTGCGTTCCCGGTCTGGCTCGCGCCCGTGCAAGTCGTGGGCATCCCCGTGGCCGAGGCCTGGGAGGACTACCTGGGCGACGTCATCCAGCAGCTCAGGAATGCCGGCGTCCGCGCCGAACTCGACGCATCGAGTGAGCGCATGCAGAAGAAGATCCGCACGCACACCACGATGAAGGTCCCGTTCCAGCTCATCGCCGGAGAAGAGGACGCGACGAACGGCTCGGTGAGCTTCCGGTTCCGTGACGGCACGCAGGAGAACGGTGTGCCGATTCCCGACGCGATCGCGCGGATCACGAAGGCCATCGCGGACCACGCGCAGGTCTGAGCTGTGCTGACCCATGCGTGACTACGACGGTGCCGAGCTCGGCGACGGCGAGGCGGCATCCGGCTTCGCTGCAGTTCCCGACGCCTTTCAGCGACTCTGGACCCCGTACCGGTTCGCCTACATCGAGTCCAACCACGCGCAGGCCCCGGCCGACGACGAGTGCCCGTTCTGCGAGGCGCCCAAGCTGAGCGACGAGCAGGCACTCATCGTGGCGCGCGGCGAGCACGCGTACGTGCTGCTGAACCTCTTCCCGTACAACAGCGGCCACCTCCTCGTCTGCCCGTACCGCCATGTTGCGACGTATGACCTCGCGACCGCCGAGGAGGTCGCCGAGATCGGTAGCCTGACCCAGACGGCGATGCGGGTGCTGACGGCGACCGCCAGCGTGCAGGGCTTCAACATCGGCATGAACCAGGGTCGGCTCGCCGGCGCGGGAATCGCCGAGCACCTGCACCAGCACGTCGTGCCGAGGTGGGCGACCGACTCGAACTTCTTCCCGATCATCGCCGGCACCAAGGCGATACCGAGGCTGTTGGGCGATGTCCGCGAGGAAGTCGCCGCAGCCTGGGCCACGGCCTCCTGATTGGCCGCAGAGACCACCGATTTCACCAACGTAGAATCTAGGAACATGACTGAAGAACTGGGTACCTCCCGCGTCAAGCGCGGCCTCGCCGAAATGCTCAAGGGCGGCGTCATCATGGACGTCGTCACCGCCGACCAGGCGAAGATCGCCGAGGATGCGGGAGCCGTCGCGGTCATGGCGCTCGAGCGCGTGCCCGCCGACATCCGTTCCCAGGGCGGCGTCGCGCGCATGAGCGACCCGGATCTGATCGACGGCATCATCGCCGCCGTGTCGATCCCGGTCATGGCGAAGGCGCGAATCGGCCACTTCGTCGAGGCGCAGGTGCTGCAGGCGCTCAAGGTCGACTACATCGACGAGTCCGAGGTGCTGAGCCCGGCCGACTACGTGAACCACATCGACAAGTGGAACTTCACCGTGCCGTTCGTGTGCGGTGCCACCAACCTGGGTGAGGCCCTGCGCCGCATTACCGAGGGCGCGGCGATGATCCGCTCGAAGGGCGAGGCGGGCACGGGCGACGTCTCCGAGGCCACCAAGCACATCCGCACGATCACGGGCGAGATCAACGCGCTCCGGTCGAAGTCGAAAGACGAGCTCTACGTCGCTGCCAAGGAGCTTCAGGCGCCGTACGAGCTCGTGAAGGAGATCGCCGAGACCGGCAAGCTCCCGGTCGTGCTGTTCACCGCGGGCGGCGTCGCGACGCCCGCCGATGCCGCGCTCATGATGCAGCTCGGCGCCGACGGCGTCTTCGTCGGTTCCGGAATCTTCAAGTCGGGCAATCCCGCCCAGCGCGCTGCCGCCATCGTGAAGGCGACCACCTTCTACGAGGACCCGCAGATCATCGCCGAGGCGTCGCGCGGGCTGGGTGAGGCGATGGTCGGCATCAACGTGTCCGACCTCCCCGCGCCGCACCGCCTCGCCGAGCGTGGCTGGTAGCGGCCCGCGGGTCGGTGTCCTCGCCCTTCAGGGCGATTTCCGCGAGCACCTCGCGGTGCTGGGCGGTCTCGGCGCCGAGGCGATTCCGGTCAAGCGGCCTGAGGAACTGGCGAGCATTCAGGGGCTCGTGATCCCCGGCGGCGAGTCGAGCGTCATGGACAAGCTGAGCCGGATGTTCGGCCTCGCCGACCCGCTGAAGGCCGCGATCCGTTCCGGCCTGCCGGTGTACGGCACGTGCGCGGGGCTCATCATGCTCGCAGATACGGTGCTCGATGCGATCGACGGACAGCAGACCCTGGGCGGCTTCGACCTGGTCGTGCGGCGGAACGCCTTCGGCTCGCAGCTCGACTCGTTCGAGACCGACCTCGAGGTGCCGGCGATCGGCGGCGATCCGGTGCACGCGGTCTTCATTCGCGCGCCGATCGTCGAGTCGGTGGGGGAGAGGGCGAGCGCGCTGGCGTCGCTGCCCGACGGGCGCGTGGTCGCCGTCGAGCAGGGAAACCTCCTCGGCACGTCGTTCCACCCCGAGATGACCGGTGACACGCGGTTCCACGAGTACTTCCTCGCGAAGGTCGGCAGTGCTTGAGGTCGTGAACCTCCGCTGGATGCACGAGGCCCACGTCGAGTCCGCGCATCCCGTCTACCTGCTTGCCGACGACGATGACGTCATCGCGACGTACGAGCCGGGCGGCACCGAGGCCATGCACTCGACACGCTCCAAGGGCGGCCCGCGCGGCCGCAACCTCCTGCCCGGCACGCCCCACACCGGTTTCGCGCCGGGGATCTGGACCGGACCCGGTGTCGTGCGGCTGCACCGACCGGGCCAGGAGTGGTCGACCTGGCGGTGGCTCGACTCCCGCGGCGAGTGGTCGGGCACCTGGTACGTCAACCTCGAGGAGCACTGGCTGCGCACCACCTCGGGCTTCGACACCGAGGACTGGATTCTCGACGTCCTCGTCGACGACGACCTGTCGTGGCGCTACAAGGACGAGGACGAGCTGGCGTGGGCAGAAGCCGCCGGGCGGTTCGACGGCGGTCAGATCGAACGGATCTGGGCGGCCTCGCGCGCGGCGATCGGTGCCCTCGAGGCGCGCGCGTGGCCCTTCGACGCTGACTGGAGTCGCTGGCTACCGCCGGTGGGACTGCCCGTGCCGCATCTCCAGCCGGGCTGGGACGCCCCGCGCTAGGTACGCTCGGGGCATGAAACTGTATTCGGACTTCGGCCCCCGCAGAACCCGCCAGATCATCGGCGACGTGCTCGCCCTCGCGGCCGTGGCGGCCTGGGTGTGGCTCGGCATCACCGTCTACCAGCTCGTCGAGAACCTCGCGGCATTCGGCGTGCAGATGGAGGAGGCGGGAGCCGGGTTCAAGGAGACGATGACGGAGGTGGGCGACACCCTCGGCTCCGTGCCGCTCATCGGGCCGGGCATCCGTGCACCCTTCGACGGGGCGAGCGGCGCGGGCGGCGCTCTCGAGTCCGCGGGGCAGAGCCAGCAGATCGCCGTCAACCAGCTCGCCACGGGCCTGGGCATCGGCATCGCGGCGCTGCCGATCGTCATGATCCTGGTGCTGTGGCTGGTGCCGCGCATCCGGTTCGTGCGCAAGGCGGGTCGCGCCACGGCGATCGTGAAGTCGGGGGCGGGCATCGACCTGCTCGCCCTGCGCGCGTTGGCGACCCAGAAGATCTCGGCACTCTCGGCTGTCGACCCGGACGCGATGGCGGCCTGGCGGCGCGGCGACGAGCGCGTGATGCGGTCCCTCGCCCAGCTCGAGCTCAAGAGCTCAGGGGTGCGCCTTCAGGACTGAACGAGCGTCGGGGTGCCTCCCGGGAACGACAGTCGCAGGGTCGCCACCGGATGATCGTGTCGCTGCATGCGCCGCGTGAACGTGCTGCCGCGCACGGTCAGGGCGTCGAGTTCGGCGTGCTGCGGGCGGTAGCGCTCCATGAACGACCGCATGGCGCTCGCGCCGTCCTCGGGCGTCAGAGTCTCGAGCTCGAGGCCGAGCGCGGCGAGATGGCGCAGGAACGCGTTGCGCGAATAGGCGATCCGGAACCAGTGTCGCGGCTCGGGTGGAAGAGGCACAGCGCAACGTTACCTAGAATGTTCAGCATGTCAGGCCACTCCAAATGGGCAACCACGAAGCACCAGAAGGCGATCAAGGATCAGCGCCGTGCCAAGTCGTTCGCCAAGCTCATCAAGAACATCGAAGTCGCGGCCAAGATCGGCGGCGCGGACCTCTCGGGCAACCCGACACTCGTCGACGCGGTTCAGAAGGCGAAGAAGACTTCCGTTCCCAACTCGAACATCGACAACGCCATCAAGCGCGGCTCCGGCCAGCTCGGCGAGGCGGTCGACTACATGACGATCATGTACGAGGGCTACGGGCCCAACGGCGTCGCACTGCTCATCGAGTGCCTCACCGACAACAAGAACCGCGCGGCCGCTGACGTGCGCACCGCCATGACGCGCAACGGCGGCAACCTCGCCGACCCCGGCAGCGTCGCGTACAACTTCACCCGCAAGGGCGTGATCTCGATCACCAAGACCGACTCGATCACCGAAGACGGCATCCTCGAGGCGGTGCTCGACGCGGGAGCCGAAGAGGTCAAGGACCAGGGCGGCGGCTTCGAGGTCATCACCGACCCCTCGGCTCTCGTCGAGGCGCGCACGGCCCTCCAGGCCGCCGGCATCGACTACGACTCGGCCGATAGCGAGTTCGTGCCCAACCTCACCGTCGAGGTCGACGCCGACACCGCGCGTAAGGTCATGCGCCTCATCGACGCGCTCGAGGATTCCGACGACGTGCAGAACATATATTCGAATTACGACGTGTCGCCCGAGGTTCAGGCGGAGTTGGACGAAGAATAGGGTTCATGTCACTTCGGGTATTGGGAATCGACCCCGGCCTCACCCGATGTGGCATCGGCATCGTGGATGTCTCGGCGAACCGCTCGGCGACCCTCGTGCATGTCGGGGTTATCGCGACACCGCCCGACCTCCCGCTCGAGCAGCGGCTCCTGGCTATCGCGCTCGGAATCACCGACGCGCTCGACAGGTTCTCGCCCGCGGCGGTGGGCTTGGAGCGCATGTTCGCCCAGCACAACCTGCGCACCGTGATGGGCACGGCGCAGGCGAGCGGGGTGGCCCTGCAGGTCGCCGCCGCTCGCGGCCTCGCCGTCGGCCTGCACACGCCGAGTGAGGTCAAGGCCGCAATCACGGGCTACGGCGCCGCGGACAAGAGGCAGGTGGGCACCATGGTGGCGAAGGTGCTCGGCCTCGCCGAGATCCCGCGCCCGGCGGACGCCGCCGACGCGCTCGCCATCGCGCTGTGCCACGCGTGGAAGGGCCCGGCTCTGGTCGTCGCCGGCGGTGCTCTGACCCCCGCCCAGCAGGCCTGGCACGACGCCGAGAAGCGAGCCCGAGCATGATCTCGTCGGTGCGGGGCACCGTGCTCGCTGCCGCGGGCACCACCGTCGTCATCGAGGTCGGCGGGGTCGGCCTCGCCGTGCAGGTCACCCCCCAGCACGCTCTCTCGCTGCGCGTCGGGTCGGAGGCGATGGTGCGCACGGCCCTCATCGTGCGTGAGGACGACCTCTCGCTCTACGGCTTCTCCGAAGCCGAGGAGCTGACCGTGTTCGACCTGCTGCGCGGCGTCACCGGCGTGGGCCCGAAGAGCGCCATGGGCGTGCTCGCCGCGCTCAGCCCCGCGGATATCGCGCAGGCGGTCGCGCTCGAAGACGACTCCGCGTTCCGCAAGGTGAGCGGCATCGGCCCGAAGACGGCCAAGCTCATCGTCGTCTCGCTCGCGGGCAAGCTCGCGGTCGTCGCCTCGACACGCGCCCCGGCATCCCCCCGGCGCTCGACGGTGGGCGAGAACGTCACCGTCGCGCTCGTGGGGCTCGGGTGGGCCGAGCGCGTGGCGATACAGGCGGTCGAGGATGCCCTCGCCGACGCGAGCGATGCCGATCGGGCATCCGTGCCGACCATGCTGCGCCTCGCGCTCGCGCAGCTCGGACCTCAGCAGGTGGGCTCGTGAGCGACTCGATCATCAGCCCCACACCGGAGTCGGAGGCCGAACTCGCGTTCGAGGGCGCGCTGCGCCCCAAGTCGCTCGGCGAGTTCGTCGGGCAGGCGAAGGTGCGCGGCCAGCTGCAGCTGCTCCTGCAGGCCGCGACCATGCAGAACCGCACGCCCGACCACATCCTGCTCGCCGGGCCGCCCGGCCTCGGCAAGACGACCCTCGCGATGATCATCGCCCACGAGGGAGCGCGGCCGCTGCGCATGTCGAGCGGGCCCGCGATCCAGCACGCCGGCGACCTCGCGGCGGTGCTCTCGTCGCTCGTGCCGGGCGAGGTGCTCTTCATCGACGAGATCCACCGGATGGCCCGCTCGGCGGAGGAGATGCTCTACCTCGCGATGGAGGACTTCCGCATCGACATCATGGTCGGCAAGGGGGCGGGGGCGACCTCCATCCCGCTCGACCTCGCGCCGTTCACGCTCGTGGGCGCGACGACGCGCTCGGGGATGCTGCCGAACCCGCTGCGGGATCGCTTCGGCTTCACCGCGCACCTCGAGTTCTACGACGAGGCCGAGCTCGAGCAGGTGCTCACCCGGGCGGCGGCGCTCCTCGACCTCGACATCGACCGCGCGGCGTTGGCGGAGATCGCGGGCCGGTGCCGCGGCACCCCGCGCATCGCGAACAGGCTGCTGCGACGCGTGCGCGACTACGCGCTCGTCAACCCTTCGAGTGCCTCAGGGCAGGGGGCACCCGTCCGCGCGACCCTCGAGGCCGTGCACGCCGCGCTCGAGCTCTACGACGTTGACGAGCTCGGCCTCGACCGCCTCGACCGCGCCGTGATGCAGACGGTGCTCACGCGCTTCGACGGCGGACCGGTGGGCCTCAACACCCTCGCCGTGTCGGTGGGGGAGGAGGCCGACACCATCGAGTCGGTGGTCGAGCCCTTCCTGGTACGGATCGGGCTGCTCACGCGCACGCCGCGCGGGCGCGTGGCTACGCGGGAAGCGTGGAAGCACTTCGGCCTGAGCCCGGCCGCGGCCCACGGCTCCGTCGGCCTCTTCGGGGATGACCTATAATTCACAGGTGGCCCCTCAGGCTGTCTGCCTAGACTTGCCGGCCTACTGACTCCCTTCCGGAAGGTGTTTCATGCCCAATCTGCTTCAGGACCCGCTGACCCTCGTCATGCTGGCCGTGCTGGCCGTTCTGATCTTCTTCATGTTCCGCAACAGCCGTAAGCGCAAGGCCCAGCAGGAGGACCTGCGCAAGCAGATCGTTCCCGGTGCTGACGTCATGACCAACTTCGGCCTGTTCGGCAAGCTCATCTCCCTCGACGAGGTGACGAAGGTCGCCGAGCTCGAGATCGCCCCCAAGACGATCGTCAAGGTGCACAGCCAGACGATCGCCAAGGTCGTCGACGCGGTCGCCGGCACCGTCGACGGCGAGCCCCGCTCGGTCGAGGAGGCCATGGCCATCGCGAACCGCGAGGAAGCGGAGCGCGAGGCTGCCAAGAACGCCGCCGAGCCGCAGTTCGGTGAGCGCGTCGAGGACGCGACCGCCGAGCCGAAGAAGCCCGTGCGCCGCACGACCAAGAAGACCGCGGAGTAAGCACTACTCTTGAGTGCTAGCCAGCCGCGCCTGCAGCATGGCTAGCACTTTTTCGGGTGCCCGCGCGCTTCGCTCGCCGGCCCGCATAGAAAGCTGAGTTCCACTGGTGGCCAGATCTACCTCCGCACGCAAGGCGGTGAACGCACTCATCGGGCTCGGAGTCATCGCACTCCTGCTTGCCGGTGCGAACTTCGCCCAGGTGCTGTTCAACGGCGGAAGCTGGGTGCCCAAGCTCGCCCTCGATCTCGAGGGTGGCACGCAGATCATCCTCGCGCCGAAGCTCGAGAGCGGCGAGACGGTCACGGCCGACCAGCTCGACCAGGCCGTGGCGATCATCCGCCAGCGCATCGACGCGAGCGGTGTCTCCGAGGCGGAGATCAACACCCAGGGCTCGCAGAACATCGTGGTGTCGATCCCGGGGCGCCCCGACGACGAGACACTCAAGCGCATCGAGTCCTCGGCGAAGCTCGAGTTCCGCCCGGTGATCTACGCGAGCGCACCGGCAACGAGCTCGGTGGGCGACGGCACGACGGATGGCTCGTCCGCAACGCCGACGCCGACCCCGACCGTCGACCCCGGCCTGTCCACGACCCCCACCGCGAAGCCCACCGACGCGAGCGACCTGAACTGGGCGACCCCGGCGCTGCAGGCCGAGTACAACGATTTCGACTGCTCGAGCCTCGACACGCTGCAGACGAACGTCGCGCCGGCCGCCGAGCCGCTCATCACTTGCAACGACGCGGGCACCGAGAAGTACATCCTCGGCCCCGTCGAGATCTCGGGCGAGCAGATCGCCGATGCCACGAGCGGCACCGTCACCAACAGCCAGGGCGTGAGCACCGGCCAGTGGGCGGTCAACATCGTCTTCGACGGTGACGGCACCACCAAGTTCGGCGAGGTCACCAAGCGCCTGTTCGCGTATCTGACCACCGACCCCACGCGCAACCGCTTCGCCATCGTCCTTGACGGCAAGGTCATCTCGGCCCCGACCACCCAGGCGGCGATCCTCGACGGCAAGCCGCAGATCAGCGGCTCGTTCACGCAGGACTCGGCGAAGACCCTCGCTGACCAGCTGAAGTTCGGCGCGCTGCCCCTGAGCTTCGAGGTGCAGTCCAACGACACGATCTCGGCCACCCTCGGCTCGTCGCAGCTCGTGAGCGGCCTGCTCGCGGGCCTCATCGGCCTCATCCTCGTCGTCATCTACTCGCTCCTCCAATACCGAACACTCGGGTTCGTGACGATCGCCTCGCTCGTCGTCGCGGCGGCCATCACCTACCTCCTCGTGCTGTTCATGGGGTTCCGTCTCTCACTCGCCGGCGTCGCGGGCCTCATCGTGGCGATCGGTATCACGGCCGACTCGTTCATCGTGTACTTCGAGCGCATCCGTGACGAGCTGCGTGACGGGCGCGGGTTGGAGTCGGCAGTCGAGGCGGGGTGGAAGCGGGCGATCCGCACCATCCTCGCGTCAGACGCGATCAACTTCCTCGCGGCGGGCATCCTGTTCGCCCTCGCGGTCGGCAACGTCAAGGGCTTCGCGCTCACGCTCGGTGTCACGACAGTGGTCGACATCATCGTGGTGGCGCTCTTCACCCACCCGATCCTGCAGCTGCTCGCTCGCACGAAGTTCTTCGGCGAGGGGCATCCGTTGAGCGGACTCGACGCCAAGGCGCTCGGCGCCGTGTACCGCGGTCGCGCCCAGTTCCGCGCGCCCGTCAATGTGCCCGCGACCAAGCAGGCGACGAGCAGCCGCGAGGCGGCCAAGCGCCAGACGATCGCTGAGCGGAAGGCTGCCGAGGCAGAGGCCGCGCGCACCAAGGGGAAGGATTCCTGATGGCGAGCTTCTCCCAGTTCGGCAATGACCTCTACACCGGTAAGCGCTCGATCGACTTCGTCGGTCGTCGAAAGATCTGGTTCACCATCGCGATCGTGATGGTCGCCGCGGCGATCATCGTGCCGTTCCTCCGCGGGGGATTCGTGTTCGGCATCGAGTTCAGCGGCGGTTCCGAGTTCACGGTGTCCGGGCCCGCGACCCAGGCCGACGGCACCATCGACCAGTCGCTCGCGAGCGACGCGGTCACAAGCGTGCTGCCCACCGCAACCCCGAAGATCTCGATAGTGAACAGCGGCAGCGCGGTGCGGGTGCAGACCGACCTGCTCCAGAACAGCGAGCTCACCGAGATCCGCGATGCGCTCGCGAAGGCGTACGACGTGAGCGCCGACGAGGTCACCACCTCGTTCATCGGCGCGACGTGGGGCGCCGACATCACCCGCCAGGCGCTCACCGCACTCGTGGTGTTCATCCTCCTGGCAGCGATCGTCATGGCGCTGTACTTCCGGACATGGAAGATGTCGGTGGCAGCACTCATCGCGCTCTTCCACGACCTCGTCATCACCGCAGGCGTCTACGGCATCCTCGGCTTCGAGGTCACGCCCGCGGCGGTGATCGGCTTCCTGACGATTCTCGGCTACTCGCTGTACGACACTGTCGTGGTGTTCGACAAGATCCGCGAGAACACCGTCGAGGGCACCTCGCGCACCTTCGGCGAATCCGTGAACCTCGCGGTGAACCAGACGCTCGTGCGCTCGATCAACACCTCTGTCGTGGCGCTGCTGCCGATCGGATCGATCCTCTTCATCGGCGCGTTCGTGCTCGGTGCCGGGACGCTGCGCGACATCTCGCTCGCGCTCTTCATCGGCGTGCTCGTGGGAACCTACTCGACGATCTTCATCGCGGCTCCGCTGTACGCCACGTTCCGCCAGGGCGAGACGATCGTGCGCGACTCCGACAAGAAGAAGACGGCGGCCGTCACGCGCGCCACGTCGGGCGCCGTGCGATGACCGACGGCGAACTGCCCGAGATCCCGGTCGACGAGGCCATCGAGCGCTCCGCAGCCGGTACCGTGCTCATCGACGTGCGCGAGCAGGACGAGTGGGACGCGGGCCATTCTCCGGATGCCCTGCTCGTGCCGCTCTCCGAGCTCCAGTCCCGCGTGGACGAGATCCCCACCGACCAGCCCGTGCTCATCATCTGCCACAGCGGCGGGCGCTCACTGCGGGCGACGTCGTTCCTGCGGGCCGAGGGCGTCGACGCGATCAACGTGGTCGGCGGTATGACCGCCTGGGCCCAGGTCGGCGGACCGCTCACGGCGAACAGCACCGAAGCCTGAGAAGGCCGAGCCTAGACTTGGCCCAGGAGGAGGTGCTCGCATGACGGAAACCACGCAGAGCACTGCCTCGCTGCGCACACTCCTGCCCCGCCTCTTCTCGCGCGCGCAGCCTTCGGGTGCCGTCGACCGGCTCATCAAGACGGTGCGCACGCACCACCCCAAGGTCGACGTCGCCCTCATCGAGCGCGCCTACGCGGCGGCCGAGAAGGCGCACTCCGGCCAGAAGCGCAAGAGCGGCGAGCCCTACATCACCCATCCGGTTGCCGTCGCGCAGATCCTCGCCGACCTGGGCATCGGCGCGAAGACGCTCGCCGCGGCACTGCTGCACGACACCGTCGAAGACACCGACTACGACCTCGACATGCTGCGCCGCGACTTCGGTGACGAGATCGCGATGCTCGTCGACGGCGTCACCAAGCTCGACAAGGTCAAGTACGGCGACAGCGCGCAGGCCGAGACCGTGCGCAAGATGATCGTCGCGATGTCCAAGGACATCCGGGTGCTCGTCATCAAGCTCGCCGACCGCCTGCACAACGCCCGCACGTGGGGGTTCGTCGAAGAGGCGTCGGCGTCGCGCAAGGCGCAGGAGACCCTTGAGATCTACGCGCCGCTCGCGCACCGTCTCGGCATCCAGGCGATCAAGCTCGAGCTCGAGGACCTCTCGTTCGCGGTGCTGCACCCCAAGCTCTACGTCGAGATCGAGAGCCTCGTGAAGCAGCGCACGCCGCAGCGCGAGGAGTTCGTGCAGCAGGTCATCGACGCCGTGAGCGACGACCTCAAGTCGGCCAAGATCAAGGGCTCGGTCGCGGGGCGTCCCAAGCAGTACTACTCGATCTACCAGAAGATGATCGTGCGCGGTCGGGAGTTCGACGAGATCTACGACCTCACGGGCATCCGGGTGCTCGTCAACTCGGTGCGCGACTGCTACGCCGTCCTCGGGTCGATCCACGCGCGATGGAACCCGATCCCCGGTCGCTTCAAGGACTACATCGCGACCCCCAAGTTCAATCTCTACCAGTCGTTGCACACGACGGTGATCGGCCCCGGTGGCCGTGCCGTGGAGATCCAGATCCGCACCCACGAGATGCACCAGCGCGCCGAGTTCGGTGTTGCCGCGCACTGGAAGTACAAGGCGCGCGTCAACGGAAACAAGGGCGACGACGGCAGCACGGGCCACGACGACGGCGATATGGCCTGGCTCGCGCACATCACCGACTGGCAGGCCGAGACCGAGGACCCGGGGGAGTTCCTCGATTCCCTGCGCTTCGAGATCGGTGCCAAGGAGGTCTACGTCTTCACGCCGCAGGGCAAGGTCATCGGCCTGCCCGCGGGCGCGACACCGGTCGACTTCGCGTACGCGGTGCACACCGAGGTCGGCCACCGCACCATGGGCGCGAAGGTCAACGGACGACTCGTACCGCTCGAGAGCACGCTCAACAGCGGCGACTCCGTCGAGGTCTTCACCTCGAAGAACCCTGACGCCGCGCCCAGCCAGGACTGGCTCAACTTCGTCAAGTCGACCAGGGCCCGCAACAAGATCCGCGCCTGGTTCACCAAGGAGCGCCGCGACGAGGCGATCGAGCAGGGCAAGGATGCGATTGCTCGCGCCATGCGCAAGCAGAACCTGCCCCTCCAGAAGCTCATGAGCCAGGACTCGTTCGCCGACGTCGCCTCGCAGATGCGCTACGAGGATGTCACGGCGCTGTACGCCGCCGTGGGCGAGGGCCACGTCTCGACCCAGTCGGTCATCGAGAAGGTGCTCGCGACCATCCACTCGCAGGCCGAGACCGAGGATGCGGAGATCGAGTTCGCGCCCAAGGGCCGCAGCCGCGCCCTGAAGAACAGCGACTCTGGCGTTCTCGTGCGGGGCGCGCCCGACATCCTGGTCAAGCTCGCGAAGTGCTGCACCCCGGTGCCCGGCGACGAGATCGTGGGCTTCGTGACGCGCGGCGCGGGCGTGTCGGTGCACCGGTCGGACTGCAAGAACGTCACGGCCCTGCTGCAGGAGCCCGAGCGGATGATCGACGTGGAGTGGGCGCCGAGTTCGAAGTCGCTCTTCCTGGTGCAGATCCAGGTCGAGGCACTCGACCGGGCCGGGCTGCTCTCCGACGTGACCCGGGTGCTCAGCGAGAACCACGTCAACATCCTCTCGGCGACGGTCTCGACCTCGAGCGAGCGCCTCGCGCTCAGCAGGTTCGTCTTCGAGATGGGCGACACCACCCATCTCGACCGGGTGCTCAACGCGGTGCGGCGCATCGACGCCGTGTACGACGTCTACCGGGTCAACTCGGGCTAGAGACACCGGCTGCGCGCGAAAGAGGGAGCCGCGCCGAGTCGCGACTCCCTCCCGGTCATCCGGCCTACTGGTCGGAGAGGTTGACCCCGGGCTGCACGGGGGTCACGCCGTACTTGTCGAAGATCTTCTTCATCGTGCCGTCTTCGTAGAGCTCGGTCTCTGCCCAGAGGACCGCCTCGATGAGCTCCTTCTTGTCGGAGTTCATCAGGCCGCCCACGTAGAAGCCGCCCTCGAAGGGCTTGTCAACGGTCGCCTTGTTGGCGCCGTTGGCGATCTCGTACTTCACCGCAGGCACACTCTGCAGGCCGAAGTCGGTGCGGCCCGACTGCATGGCGAGCTCCGAGTCCTGCTGCGTGGGGTACTCGGTGACCTCGAGTGCCTCGAGCCCGGCGTCGAGGCACTCCTGCGAGAGGCGCTCGGCGTAGGTGACATCCGTCGTCCCGCGGATGGTCGCGATCGTGTGGCCACACGCGTCGGAGTGCTTGGTGTACTTGGCCGCGTTGTCCTTCGTGGTGACGAGGGTGGTCTGCTCCTGCATGAAGTCGACGAACGTGCCCACCTGCTGGCGCTCGAGGGTGTCGTAGAGGCTGCCGGCGAAGACGTCGTACCGGCCGGCGCCGACGCCCGCGATGCCCCCCTCCCACGCGACGCTCAGGAACGTGATGTTCAGGCCGAGTTTCGCGGCGACGGCGTCGAGCAGCTCCTTGGTGATGCCGGACTGCACGACGTTGTCGTCGTCGGGGATCATGTACGGGGCATCCGGCAGCACGATGCCCACCGTGAGCGTGCCGTTGGTGATGAGGCCGGGCGTGGCCGGCGCGCCCGCATCGGCCGTCGCGGCGGGGCCGGACGCCGCGGGCGCCGCGCAGCCCGCGAGTAGCAGCAGGGCGGCCGCGAGCGACGCCGTTGTCGTGATGTTGCGCATGTGATTCCTCCAGGTCGGGGTGCGACGCGGCGACACTGCCCACGTCGACTCCACGCTAGGAATCGCGGATGCCGACGGTCGATGCACGGCGCACGGTCGCTCTGGCACTTTTCCGCGCGTCACGCGGCGCTGTCGTGCACCGAGCGGAACCCCGTGGGAGTGATGCCCGACTCGCGCCGGAAGAACCGCGAGAAGTACGACGCGTCCTCGAAGCCGAGCGTGCTGGCGACTTGGGCGCACGACAGGCTCGTGCGCGCGAGAAGCCGTTGGGCCTCGCGCAGCGTCGCCTCCCGGAGGAGCTCGGCGGGAGTCCGGCCGGTGTGGGCCACGACGACGTCGTAGAGGTGCCCGGGCGTGACGCACAGCTGCGCCGCGAACTCGGCCACCGTCCGCGAGGCGTCGACGTGGGCCGCGATCGCGCGCAGGAAGTCGTGCGCGAGGCCCGACGGCCGCTCGGCGGTGCTCGCCATCCGGCGGCACTCGATCAGTAGGAGGCTGAGCAGGTTGCGCAGGGCGAACTCCTGCGACGGATCGGCACTCGCGAACTCGTCGCGCATCGCCGCGAGCAGGCGCTCGACGCGACCGAGCTGGCGGGCATCCGGCGTCATCACCTCGCCGTCGAGGATCGACGCGAGGTGCTCGGGCGGGCCGCCACTGCCGGCGAGGAAGTCCTCGCGGAACAGGACGAGCGTGCCCTCGATTTGCTCGCGCGCCTCCCAGTGGTGCACCTGCCCGGGCGCGACCAGGAAGACCTGCGGCGGCACGATCTCGTGGGCGTGCAGGTCGACGTGGTGCGTGCCTGCGCCGGATGCCACGAGCACGAGCTCCACGAACTCGTGGCGGTGCGGCGTGCCCTCCGCGTCGCCCAGGCCGAACTCGGCGATGGGGCCCACGAGGAATCGCGGAGCGACGCTCGACGAGTTCTCGCTGATGGTGTGAACCGGCAGCGCGGCGGCGCGGCGCGAACTCACGGCTCCTCCTGGACGAGGCGCGGGGCGTGCGACACGTGACGGAGGAACTCGGCGGTGCGCGGCGACCGGGGTGCCGACAGCACCCGCTCGGCCTGCCCCTGCTCGACGATGGCGCCGTCCTCCATGAACACGACGGTGTCGGCGACGTCGCGCGCGAAGGAGATTTCGTGGGTCACGATGACCATCGTCATCCCCGCGGTGGTGAGCTTCTTCATGACCGCGAGCACTTCGCCGATCAGCTCGGGGTCGAGGGCGCTCGTGGGCTCGTCGAACAGCATGATGGCAGGCTTCATGGCGAGCGCTCGGGCTATCGCCACGCGCTGCTGCTGGCCTCCCGACAGCTGAGACGGAAACTTGGCGGCGTGAGCGGCGAGTCCCACCGAGGCGAGCAGCTCGCGGCCCTCCGCCTCGGCCTGGGCCCGCGGCATCCCGAGTACCCGAAGGGGGCCCAGCGTCACATTCTGCAGGGCCGTGAGGTGGGCGAAGAGGTTGAACTGCTGGAACACCATGCCCATGCCCCTGCGCACCAGGCTCGTCGAGCGAGCGGAAGCCTCGCGCAGGTGGCCTGCGTGCTCGGTGTAGCCCGCGAGCTCGCCGTCGACGAGCATGAGGCCCGAGTCCATGCGCTCGAGGTGGTTCATGCAGCGCAGCAGGGTGCTCTTGCCGCTGCCCGATGGCCCGATGATGCACACGACCGAGTGAGCGGCGATGTCGAGGTCGACGCCCTTGAGCACCTCGGTGCCGTGGAACGACTTGCGCACGCCGCGCATCGTGATCGACCCGCTCATGCCGTCACCTCCGTGGCGATCACTGCGGGGCGGCGATGCCGACCGCGATCGAGGCTGCGCTCGAGCCAGGATTGGCCGAGTGTCGCGACGGTAACCAGCACCAAGTACCAGAGCGACGCGACGACGAGCAGGGCGATCACCTGGTAGTTCTGGCCGTAGATCTGCTGGGCACGGGTCATGAGGTCGCCGCCGCCGATCACGGAGACGATCGAGGTCGCCTTGAGGATGTCGATGAACTGGTTGCCGAGCGGCGGCAGGATGACGCGGATCGCTTGGGGGATGACGACGTGCCGCTGGGCCTCGAGCTCGGTCATGCCGATCGCGAGGGCAGCATCGACCTGCCCGCCCGGCACGGCGAGGAACCCGCCGCGCACCACCTCTGCCATGTAGGCAGCCGAGTGGAGGGTGAGGCCCACCAGAGCGGCGGTGAACGGCGAGATCAGGTCGTTGGCGTCGCCTCCGATGGCGATGCCCCACGCCGGGATGCGCACACCGAGGTAAGGGAAGATGAGGGCGAGGTTGAACCAGAACACGAGCTGCACGAGCAGCGGGGTGCCGCGGAACAGCCAGATGTAGGCCCCGCAGGCGACGGCGAGCACGGGATTGCCCGACTGCCGCATCACCGTCACGAGCAGCCCGAGCAGCAGCCCGATCACGAAGGTCAGCACGGTGAACAGGATCGTCGTGCCGACGCCGCTCACGATGCGCGGGGCGAACAGGTACTCGCCGACGACGTCCCACCGCATCGCGGGCGCGGAGATGAACGCCCAACCGATGCCGACGACGATCGCGGCGATGAGGACCGCCGGTACCCAGCGGCTGAGAACGCGTGTTTTCCTGCGGACCGGCAACGCCGCCAGCCGCTCGAGAGAAGTGCTTGTCATGCGGCAATCTCAGAACCGTTCTGAGGGTGGCGCAAGGCAACCGCATTGCTTCAAGTCTGGTATCCCAGACATCGATCAGGCAGGGCGCGATCCTGCTCGGGCGGTCAACCTGAGCGCGCGCACCGACAAGTGCCGGCAGCAGAAAGTGACAGCGCTCCCGTGCTGCGTGCCTCGATGTCGCGGGGCGGCCGCTCGTAGCGTCGAGAACGGTCCACCCACAAAAGGAGCAACGATGACCGGCAAGTACGACAACCTCTTCGTCACCGACATGAAGGTGTGCGAGGACGACCTGATCAACGAGGGGGCGGCCGCGGGAGTACCCAAACCCGCGAACGTGAGCGACGCCTTCGCCCTCATGCGCGCGGAGGATGTCGCGCAGAGCCAGGTGCACATGACCTACTGCTGGATTACCGAGGCCTCCGAGTCGGTGCAGTGGGTGAATGAGCACGAGCACGACTACGACGAGGTGCTGATCTGGCGGGGCAGCAATCCCGACGACATCCACGACCTCGGCGCCGAGATCTACCTCGACATTGAGGGCGAGCGGCACATCATCACGACTACGGGCTCGGTCTACATCCCGGCAGGCACGCGGCACTGTCCGCTGGGATTCGTCCGCGTCGATCGCCCATTCACCTTCAGCGCGCTGTCGCTGAGCGGCTCGTACTCGTCGGATGAGAACATGCCCGCGCGCTCCTCACTGACCTGAGCCAGACGGTCGAGGGCCAGGTGCTTGTTCGGCAGGTTGCGCCGGCCCCCGACGGCCGCTCTCGCATCAGCGAGTGAGGCGCCCGCACTGACGAGGCGCAGAACCACCCGCGGATCGAATTGCGATCCGAACCGCGCGAGGTCCACTACCGTGCGCGTCGGGCTGGTCACGAGCGCGCCGTCGAAGTCGACGATCTCGTCCGCAGCGATGACGACTTCGCGCAGGCTCACCCACGGTGCCGGGTCGTGGCTCACGCGCGCCTCGGTGGCGACGCAGAACTGGTGCTGCTGCGGGGGAGTGTCGAGCGCGCCCCACACCCACGCCGCCGACAGCTGCTCGGCGATGAGCCTGCTCGACCGCCCCGCGTGCACGGCGGCGGCGCGGTGCCGCGGTTGCTCGATCTCGTCCACAGGCGAGAAGCAGCCGCCGACGCGGAACAGCACGCCGTCGAGGCGCGCTGCGTACAGCTCCGGTGCGGGTAGGTCGTCGGGGGTCAGTACGGGCGGCAGTCGCATCCGGCCATCGTCACCCGTTCCGCGGTCGCCCCGCGGCGCGCTCGGCGGATCGGTGGAGAGCCCCTACTTGCCGAGTGCGCCGAGCCACGCCTTGCGGGCGTCGAGCGCTTGCTGTGCTTCCGTGATCTTCCGCTTGTCGCCCGAGGCCTTCGCGTCGGCGAGCTCGCGCTCGAGTTTGGCGATGGCGTCGTTGAGCTGGCCGAGGAAGCCCGACTCGCGCTCCTGGCGCTCGGGGTTGTTCTTCTGCCAGAAGTCCTCGTCGAGCTTGCGCACGGCGGTCTCGATACGGCGCAGGCGGTCTTCGACGACCTTGACCTTGTCGCGCGGGACCTTGCCGATCTTGTCCCAGCGGCGCTGGATGCCCGCGAGGGCCTCCTTGGCCTTGGTGCGGTCGGTCTCGGTGAGGATCGGCTCGGCCTCGGCGAGCAGCGCCTCCTTGGCCTCGAGGTTGGCCGAGAACTCGACGTTGTCCTTGGCGTCGACCTCGCTCTTCGCGGCGTAGAGGGCGTCGCCGGCCTCCTTGAAGGCGGCCCAGAGCGCGTCGTCGAACTTCTTGCCGGCGCGGCCCGCGGCCTTCCAGCGGTCGAGCAGGGTGCGGTACTCGGGGATTCCGTCCGCGCCCTTGCCGACGAGCGCCTCGGCCTTCTCCACCAGCGCCTGCTTGGCGGCGCGCGCGTCTTTGTGCACGGAGTCGAGCTCGGCGAAGAACGCCTTGCGGTGCCCGTCGATGGTCGCCCGCGCGGCACGGAACCGCTTCCACAGCTCGTTGGCCTCGTTCTTCGGCAAGCGCGGGCCGTCGGCCTGGTGCTTCTGCCAGCGCGCGAAGATCTCGTCGATCGTCGCCGTGACCTGCTTCCACTGGGCCTTAGCCGGGTCCTGTGCGGCGAGAGTCTCTGCCTCGACGACGAGCGCCTCGCGCTGGGCGAGCGCTTCCGCCACGGCGGCCTTCGACTCCTCGGACTGCTTCTCGGTGAGTTCCGTCACCGTTCCGCTGAGCGCCTCGACGCGCGCCTTGAGTGCTGCGAGGTTTCCGACCGCGTTGGCTCCGTCGAGCGCTGCGGTGAGGGTCTTCACGGTCTTGGCGACGTCAGCAGCGGGCGCACCGCGCTTGGCGCGCTGCTCGAGCAGAGTGACCTGGCCGGCGAGCTCGGTGAACTTCCGCTCGAAGTAGGCAAGTGCCTCCTCGGGCGATCCGTCCGGGTACTGCCCGACGGCCCGCTCGCCGGACTCCTCACGCACGTAGACGGTTCCGGTCTCGTCGACCCGGCCCCATGGAGCCTGCTCGCCAGTGCCCGCCTGGTCTCCAGTGCTCGCCTGATCGCCAGTGCTCGCCTGATCGGCTGTCGCCACGTGAATCACCCTTAGCTTGTGTAGTCCTGTTCGGGAGGCAGCTCCTCGCCGAGCGGACTCAAGCCTATTGCAAGCCGCGAAACGCCCGCGTTGGTGTTACTGGATCGTGAGCGCGGTGATGCTCGTGGGCACGACGGGCGCGCCGTCCGTGGCCCCGCCCTCGACGCCGGCATCCGCGATCTGGGCGATGAGCTGGTCGAGACCGCTCGTGATCGTGCCGAAGACGGTGTAACCGCCGGCCGCGTCATCCGGGATCGCGGAGTCGGAGAGCACGATGAAGAACTGGCGGCCGTTGCTGTACGCGTCGCCACCGGCGCGCGCCATCGCGAGCGAGGCGGTCGGGTAGATGCCGCCGACCGCGGCGTTCTCGATCGGCCCGAAGCTGTAGCTCGGGTCGGTCGCGCCGGTGCCATCGAGCGAGCCGCACTGCAGCAGCCGCGCCGAGTCGCTCGACACCAGGCGGTGGCAGGTCTTGCCGATGTAGTAGCCGGACTGCACGGATGCCACGAACGACGCCACTGCCTGCGGTGCGAGTGCGCCGTTGAGCGTCACGCCGAGCTGCACGTCGTTGAGGGTCATCTCGCCCGTCCAGTCGCGGCCCTCGGCGAGCGACGGGTCGGGAACATCGCCGATGTTCGTCTGCGGAGTCTCGGCCTCGGCGCTTGCCGACGCCGACGGAGCGGGCGTGGGCGTGCCGGGCCCGCCATTGAAGTAGAAGAGCTGACCGACGGTCGCGAGCGCGGCGACGACGATGACGGCGCCGAGGGCGAACCAGTTGTCGCGCCTGCGTCGCGTGACCTGCTGCTGGTGCACGGTCTGGCGGGCGTTGTAGCGGCGCAGGCGCTCGCGTGCCTCACGCGCTTCGCGCTCGGTGTTCTTGCTCGCGGCCACGGTTCCTCCAGTTGACGGTCAACGAGAACTTTACGATACGCGGCGGGGTCAGCCGCTCCGGTTAGCATGGCGGCATGAACCAGCCCGGACTGCGCAGTGGGGCCACGCCCCTCGCGGTACGGATGAGGCCGCAGCGCCTCGACGACATCGCGGGCCAGAAGCACCTGCTCACTCCGGGCTCGCCGCTCGTGAGCCTCGCGACGGACCGCTCCGGCGAGCAGGGCTCCGTGTCGATCATCCTCTGGGGGCCGCCCGGTACCGGCAAGACGACGATCGCCAAGGCGATAGCGCAGGGCTCCGGCCGCAAGTTCGTGGAGCTCTCCGCCGTCACGGCCGGCGTGCGCGACGTGCGCCAGGTGATGGAGGAGGCGCTCTCCAGCCGCGACCTGTACGGGCTCACGACGGTGCTCTTCCTCGACGAGATCCACCGCTTCACCAAGGCCCAGCAGGACGCTCTGCTGCCCGGCGTCGAGAACGGCTGGGTGATCCTCATCGCCGCCACCACCGAGAACCCGTCGTTCTCGGTGATCTCGCCGCTGCTCTCGCGGTCGCTGCTGCTGACCCTCGAGCAGCTGAGCGAAGACGACCTCGGCGACGTGATCGACCGCGCGGTTACCGCCCCGCAGGGGCTCGCCGACGCAGTTGTGCTCGACCCCGAGGCGAGGGCGGCGATCATCCGGCTGTCGTCGGGGGATGCCCGGCGCGCCCTCACGGCGCTGGAGGCCTCGGCGCTCGTCGCCTCGGCATCCGAGCACGGCGACGAGAAGCCCGTGGTCACCGTCGAGATCGTCTCGTCGGCGGTGGACAGGGCGCTGCTGCGCTACGACCGCCAGGGCGACGAGCACTACGACGTCATCAGCGCGTTCATCAAGTCGGTGCGCGGGTCGGATGTCGACGCGGCTCTGCACTACCTCGCGCGCATGATCGAGGCGGGGGAGGACCCGCGCTTCATCTGCCGCCGCATCATGATCAGCGCCGCGGAGGACATCGGCATGGCCGATCCCCAAGCGCTCGCGATCGCCGTTGCGGCCGCGGAGGGCGTGCAGCTCATCGGCATGCCCGAGGGGCGAATCCTCATGGCGGAGGCCGTGGTCTATCTCGCGACCGCGCCCAAGTCGAACGCGGCCTACATGGCGCTGGATGCCGCGATAGCCGACGTGCGCGCGGGCAAGATCGGTCGCGTGCCTAAGCCCCTTCGTGACGCGCACTACCCGGGCGCGAAGCGGCTCGGGCACGGCAAGGGCTACAAGTACTCCCACGACTCCGACTTCGGCGTCGTGGAGCAGCAGTACCTGCCCGACGAGCTCAAGGGCACTGAGTACTACAAGCCCGGCCACAACGGCAACGAGCGGGATGTGGCCGCGCGCCTGGAGAAGTTGCGGGCGATCATCCGGGGGCAGTGACCTTTCTGGTAAGCTCCCAAGGTTGGTCATTGCCAACACTCCCACCCAGGAAGTTCCCGGCGGCGTCGACGTGCCTCCGGCTGTGTCTCTACAGACAGGACTGGTGAGAGTACGTCTGTGAGCTGCGAGAGTCGCGGCCATGTTGTTGGAAGGAACCTGTGTCTACCAAGTCACGTACCCGTAGCAAGACCCGCCTCTCGCGCGCGCTCGGCATCGCCCTCACCCCGAAGGCCGCCAAGTACCTCGAGAAGCGCCCGTACGCTCCCGGTGAGCACGGCCGCACCAAGCGCAAGCAGGACAGCGACTACGCCGTCCGCCTCCGCGAGAAGCAGCGCCTGCGCGCCCAGTACGGCATCCGCGAGGCCCAGCTCAAGATCCAGTTCGAGGAAGCCCGCAAGTCGGCCGGCCTGACCGGTGAGAACCTGGTCGAGCAGCTCGAGATGCGCCTCGACGCGATCATCGTGCGCTCCGCGATCGCCCGCACCACGGCGCAGGCCCGCCAGATGGTCGTGCACCGCCACATCCTCGTCGACGGCCAGCTCGTCGACCGCCCCTCGTTCCGTGTGAAGCCGGGCCAGCTCGTTCACGTCAAGGCCCGCAGCGAGGGCATGGAGATCTTCCAGGTCGCCGCTGCCGGCGGTCACGTCGACGTGCTCCCGAAGACGCCGGCCTACCTCGAGGTCGAGATCGACAAGCTCCAGGCCCGCCTCGTGCGCCGCCCGAAGCGCGCAGAGGTCCCGATCACGTGTGAAGTACAGCTCGTCGTCGAGTACTACGCAGCCCGCTAGTCTCAACAGGCTCGATCACCGAGTCTTCGCAAGGGGTCGCGCCTTCGGGTGCGGCCCCTTTTGCGTTCCCGGCGCGCGCGTTGACGTCCTGTGTTTTCGTCGCCGAGGCAGTCGGTAGGCTCGACTCATGACTGGTGGAGACATCGCAGGACTCATCGCGGCGGGGATCTTCGCCGTGCTCGTGGGGCTGCTCGCCGTGCCCCTTCTGAAGCTCGGGCGCGTGTTCGACGAGACGAGCGAGACGATCAAGGACGTTCGCAGCGGCGTCGGTCCCCTCCTCGAGGAGGCGACCACGACGATCACCGAGACGAACCGGCAGCTCGCTCGCGTCGACTCGATCACGAGCAGCGTTGAGGAGACCACGGGCAATGTGTCGGCCCTCGTCGCCCTGTTCGCTGCGACGGTGGGCGGTCCGCTCATCAAGATCGCCGGATTCTCCGCGGGTGTTCGCGCGGCGGTCCTCGGTCTGCGACCGCGCAAACCGAAGAACTAAGCTGGAACGAGATTTCCACCACGACTGAGGAGCACTAATGAAGGGCATTCTTCTGCTGGCCGTCGGCGTCGCCGCAGGATTCATCGTCGCGCACCAGGTTTCCAAGACTCCCGAGGGCAAGAAGTTCTTCGACGATGTCGACAGCAAGGCGCGCGAGTTCGGCAGCGCCGTCGTCGACGGCTACAAGGCGCGTGAGGCCGAGCTCCGTGCCGCCGTCGCCGAGGCCGAGGATGTCATCGCCGACCTCAAGCGCAGCCGCTAACCCTCCCAGGCCCTAGGCCTGAATCCAGACCCAGGACCCAACACATGCAGACCGCTGACATCCAGAACCGCTGGCTCAACTTCTTCGGCGATCGGGGGCACACGATCGTGCCCTCGGCGTCGCTCGTGAGCGACGACCCCACGCTGCTCTTCACCGTGGCCGGCATGGTGCCCTTCGTGCCGTACCTCACCGGCCTCGTGCCGGCGCCGTTCCCGCGTGCGACGAGCGTGCAGAAGTGCATCCGCACCCTCGACATCGAGGAAGTCGGCAAGACGCCCCGCCACGGCACGTTCTTCCAGATGAACGGCAACTTCTCGTTCGGCGACTACTTCAAGGAGCAGGCGATCGAATACGCCTGGGAGTTGCTCACGAGCGATGAGAAGTCCGGCGGCCTCGGGTTCGACGAGAAGGACCTGTGGGTCACCGTCTACAAAGACGATGACGACGCGGTCAACTTCTGGAAGAAGACCGCGGGGCTGCCCGACGAGCGCATCCAGCGCCTCGACATGGACACCAACTACTGGTCGACCGGCCAGCCCGGACCGGCCGGCCCGTGCTCGGAGATCTTCTACGACCGTGGCCCCACGTACGGCATCGACGGCGGGCCCGCGACCGACGACGACCGCTACGTCGAGATCTGGAACCTCGTCTTCATGCAGTACCTGCGTGGCGAAGGCAGCGGTAAGAACTTCGAGATCCTCGGCGAGCTGCCGAAGAAGAACATCGACACCGGCATGGGCATGGAGCGCGTCGCCTTCATCAAGCAGGGCGTCGAGAACATGTACGAGATCGACCAGGTGCGCCCTGTCCTCGACAAGGCCGCCGAGCTGTCGAAGCGCAAGTACGGCGCCAACCACGACGACGACGTACGGATGCGCGTGATCGCCGATCACGTGCGCTCGAGCCTCATGCTCATGTCCGACGGCGTCACCCCGGCGAACGACGGCCGCGGCTACATCCTGCGCCGCCTGCTGCGCCGCACGGTCCGCTCGATGCGCCTCCTGGGCGTGGAAGATCCGACGTTCGCCGAGCTCTTCCCCGCCTCCCGCGACGCGATGAAGGCCCAGTACCCCGAGGTCGCCGCCGATTTCGACCGCATCTCGCGCCTCGCGACCAACGAGGAGGAGACCTTCCTCAAGACCCTCGCGGCGGGCACGAGCATCCTCGACCTCGCTGTCACGCGGGCACAGAACGCGGGCGCGAAGGAACTGCCGAGCGACACGACGTTCCTGCTGCACGACACCTACGGGTTCCCGATCGACCTCACGCTCGAGATCGCCGAGGAGGCGGGCCTTGCCGTCGACCGTGATGCGTTCGACGCCCTCATGCAGAAGCAGCGCACGCGCGCCAAGGAGGACGCGAAGTCGAAGAAGCAGCACCTCGCCGACCTGTCGGTGTACAGCGCGTTCCGCGCGCAGGGCGAGACGGTCTTCACCGGCTACGACTACCTGACCACCGAGACGAGCGTGCTCGGTCTGATCGTCGACGGTGAGTCCGTCACCAAGGCGACGGCGGGCCAGATCGCGGAGGTCATCCTCGCCGAGACGTCGCTGTACCCCGAGTCCGGCGGCCAGGAGGCCGACGCGGGCACGATCGTGGGGTCCGGCTTCGAGCTCGAGGTGCTCGACGTGCAGCGCCCGGTCAAGGGCCTCGTGAGCCACAAGGTGCAGGTGACCTCGGGCGAGGTCGGCGTCGGCGATGCCGCGACGAGCGTCGTGGACCCGGAGTGGCGCCGTGGCGCGACCCAGGCCCATTCGGCGACGCACCTCATCCACGCCGCGCTGCGCCAGATCCTCGGCCCGGAGGCCCACCAGTCCGGCTCGTACAACAAGGCCGGCTACATGCGCCTCGACTTCTCGTGGAACTCGGCGCTCTCGCACGCGACGAAGACGGAGATCGAGGAGGTCGCCAATAACGCGGTGCGCGACAACCTCGAGGTCACCACGCGCATCCTCCCGCTCGAGGAGGCGAAGGCGCTCGGCGCCATGGCGCTCTTCAGCGAGAAGTACGGCGACACGGTGCGCGTCGTGGAGATCGGCGGCCCGTGGTCGCTCGAGCTGTGCGCAGGCACCCATGTCACGCGCTCCTCGGAGGTCGGCCTGATCAACCTGGTGGGGGAGTCGTCGGTCGGCTCCTCGAACCGCCGCATCGAGTCGTTGGTCGGCATCGAGGCGTTCCGCGACCTCGCCGCCGAGCGTGCGATCGTCTCGGAGCTCACGAGTTCGCTCAAGACTCCGCGTGAGCAGCTGCCCGATCGCATCGCCTCCCTGGTCGCCGACCTCAAGGCCGCCGAGAAGAAGATCGCCGACTTCGAGTCGGCCCAGCTCGGCCAGCGCGTGCCCGCGATCGTCGCGAACGCGCGCCGAGTCGGTTCGGTGAAGCTCGTCGCCGAGCACGTGGGCTCGCTCGCGTCCGCCGACGACCTGCGCAGCCTGGTCACGACGGTGCGCAGCCAGCTCGGCTCCGACCCGTCGGTCGTGGCTCTGGCCGCGGAGGTCGCGGGCAAGCCCGCGGTCATCGTCGCGACCAACGACGCCTCTCGCGCCGCGGGCCTCAAGGCCGGCGCTCTCGCCAAGACCGCCGCGGGCATCCTCGGTGGCGGTGGCGGCGGCAAGGACGACCTCGCCCAGGGCGGTGGCTCGGATGTCTCGGCCATCCCCACGGCGCTCGAGGCGATCACGTCCGCGGTCGCGGGCTGACCCGGTGCGCCCGGGAGCGAGGCTCGGCATCGACGTGGGCAAAGCCCGCGTCGGCGTGGCGCGCAGCGACCTCCACGCCATGCTCGCGACGCCCCTCGAGACCGTCGCACGCGGCGCCGGCGATGTCGCCCGCATCGCCGAGCTCGCCATCGAGTACGACGCCGTAGAGCTCGTGGTGGGCCTGCCGCTCGCGCTCTCGGGCAACGAGACCGCATCCACGGCGGATGCCCGGCTGTTCGCCCGGCAGCTCGCCGCCGTGCAGCCGGCGCCGGTGCGGATGGTGGATGAGCGCCTCTCGACGGTCTCCGCGAACTCGGCGCTGCGGGCATCCGGTCGCAACGCGAAGAACTCGCGTTCGGTGGTCGACCAGGTTGCCGCCGTTATAATTCTGCAACACGCCCTCGACTTCGAGCGCTCGGCAGATTCACCGCCCGGGGCCCTCGTCGATCCGCACGAAGGCCTGTAATCCCGTAAGGACTGTGAGTATGGCGAACGAGCCGAGCTGGGAAGACCTGTTCAACCCCACCCCAGCCTCCGGTGACCCCGCGCCGCAGCAGGCGCCGCAGCCCGCGCCCGCGGATGACGATCCGTTCGCGGCGCTCTTCGCGACGGATCAGCCGCAGCAGACCGCGCAGCCCGCAGAGTTCCAGCCCGCCGCGCAGCCCGAGCCGCTCGTCGAGCCCCGGCCAGCGGCGCCAGCGCCGTCCGTGCCGACCAGCGACCCCTTCGCCGACCTGTTCCCGAACGCCACGCCGCCTGCGGCAGGAGTCCCGGCCGCCGCCGCTGCGGCTGCCGCCCGCGAGAACGACCCCTTCGCCGGTCTCTTCGGCACCCAGCCCGAGACCTATCCGCCGACCCAGGCCTACCCGACGGTTGCGGCCGATCAGCCGGTGAGCCGCCGGGCCGCACGCGAGAGCGAGGCTCGCGGCGGCGGTTCGGGCTCCGGTCGTGGTTCGGGTTCGGGTCAGGGCAGGGGGGGCAGCGGCGCACCGCGCAAGCGCAACCTGCTGTGGCTCAAGATCACCCTGCCCATCGTCATCGTGCTCGCCGCCGTGGGTGGCGTCGCCGCCTACGGCTGGTTCAACTACAACGAGCAGGTGCGCGCGCTCCTCGGTATCCCGCTGCCCACCGACTACGAGGGCACCGGCAACGGCGAGGAGGCGATCGTCTCGATCAAGTCGGGCGATATCGGCTCCGACGTGGCGGTGACCCTGCATGAGGCGGGCGTCACGATGACCTACAAGGCCGTCTACGACTACCTCGTCGACAACCCCGACATCAGCTTCCTGCCGGGCAACTGGCGCCTCCAGAAGGAGATGAGCGCGGCCTCCGCGGTCGCCGCCCTCCAGGACACCGACAACAAGGTGACCGACCGGCTGCTCATCACCGAGGGCACGGTGCTGCCCAACGCGCTCGAGACGATCGCGGCCACCACGGGCATCCCCATCGAGGATGTGCAGGCTGCCGCCGCTGACGTCACCGTCTACGGCCTGCCCGCAGAGGCGACGAGCCTCGAGGGGTTCCTGTTCCCGGCGACCTACGAGCTCGACGGCACCGAGACGGCCCAGGCCATCCTGCAGAAGATGGTCGACACGATGTTCGAGCACCTCGATGCTGCGGGCGTCGCGCCCGAGGACCGGTGGAAGACGATCATCCTCGCGTCGATCGTGCAGCGCGAGGCCGGTCCCAATGTCGACGACTTCGGCAAGATCGCGCGCGTCTTCCAGAACCGCATCGACCAGGGCATCAACCTCGAGTCCGACGCCACGGTCGCCTATGGCACCGGTCGCCTCGACAGCGTGTGGACCGAGCCCGAGGAGCGCGAGGATCCGTCGAACCTCTACAACACGTACGCGAACCCGGGGCTGCCCATCGGACCGATCGGCCTGCCGGGCGACGACGCGATCAACGCAGCCCTGCACCCGACTGACGGACCGTGGCTGTTCTTCGTGCCCATCAACCTCGCGACGGGCGAGACCGTGTTCTCCGAGACCGCGGACGAGCACCAGGCCGCCGTCGACCAGCTCCTCGCCTGGTGCGATGAGAGTGCCGAGAACGCCACCTACTGCGAATGACGCGCACCCGACTCGCCGTTCTCGGCTCGCCGATCGCGCACTCGAAGTCACCGGCGATCCATCGCGCGGCCTATGCGGCGCTCGGCCTCGACTGGACGTACGAGGCGACGGATGTCACGGGCGCCACGCTCCCGGCCTACCTCGAGTCGCGCGACGCGACCTGGCGCGGGCTCTCGCTGACGATGCCGCTCAAGCGCGATGTCATTCCGTTACTGGACTGGCGCGCGCCCCTCGTCGACCTCGTGGGCGGCGCGAACACGGTACTGCTCACCGATGACGGGCTGCGGGGGTACAACACCGACGTGTACGGCGTGCAGCGCTCGTTCCGTGAGGCCGGGGTCGTGTCGCTCGAGTCGGTGCACGTGATCGGGGCGGGCGCGACGGCGGCGTCGGTCATCGCGGGCGTAGCGGGGCTGGGAGCGCACACCGTGACGGTCGCCGCCCGTACGCCGGAGAAGGCGCGGCCACTGGAGGCGCTGGGTGAGCGGCTGGGCGTGGCCGTGTCCACCGTGGGGTGGGAGGCGCGCCCCGAGGCCGACGCGGTCGTCAGCACGTTGCCCGGCGGGGAGTACGGCCTGGAGTTTCCGGAGGCGGTGCGGCGCGCATCCGTGCTCTTCGACGTCGCTTACGACCCGTGGCCGAGCGCGCTCGCGAACCAATGGACCCAAGCCGGCGGCCGGGTGATCGCGGGCATCGAGCTGCTGCTCAATCAGGCGCTCGGGCAGGTGCGAATCTTCGTCGCGGGCGACCCCGACCTGCCCGTCGACGACGAGGGTGCCGTCGTGGCGGCCATGCGCGCGGCGGTCTGGGAGTATTGACGCATGCTTCGTTGGTTGACTGCCGGTGAATCGCACGGCCCCGAGCTCGTGGCGATCCTTGAAGGCCTGCCCGCTGGCGTCCCGGTGTCGCCCGAGGCGATCCAGGCCGACCTGAAACGGCGCTCGCTCGGCTACGGCCGCGGTGCGCGCATGAAGTTCGAGCAGGACGAGCTGACCCTGAGCGGCGGCATCCGGCTCGGCTTCTCGATGGGCAGCCCGATCGCGCTGCGCATCGGCAACACCGAGTGGCACCGGTGGGTCGATGTCATGAGCGCGACGCCCGTCGACCCCGAGACCTTCCCGAAGGGCCGCGGAGCGCCCCTCACGCGCCCGCGCCCGGGCCACGCCGACCTCGTCGGCATGCAGAAGTACGACTTCCCCGAGGCGCGGAACGTGCTCGAGCGCGCCTCGGCCCGCGAGACCGCCGCGCGTGTCGCGCTCGGGGCGATCGCGCGCTCGTTCCTCTCCGAGCTCGGCATCGAGATCGTGAGCCATGTGCTGTCGATCGGCACCGTTCGCGTGCCGGATGGCTCTGCCCTCCCCACCGCCGCAGACGTCGACACTCTCGACGCCGACCTGCTCCGGTGCTTCGACCCGGCCACTTCCGCCCTCATGGTCGCCGAGGTGGACCGCGCCCACGACGACGGCGACACCCTCGGCGGTGTCGTCGAGGTGCTGGCCTACGGGCTCCCGCCGGGCCTCGGCTCGTACACCCACTGGGATCGCCGCCTCGACTCGCAGCTCGCCGCCGCGCTCATGGGCATCCAGGCCATCAAGGGCGTCGAGGTCGGCGACGGCTTCGAGACCGCCCGCCGACGCGGCTCCGAGGCGCACGACGAGCTCGTCATGGGCGCCGACGGCATCACCCGCCTCTCCGACCGCGCGGGCGGCACCGAGGGCGGCATGAGCACGGGCACGCTCCTGCGCGTGCGGGCCGCGATGAAGCCGATCTCCACGGTGCCGCACGCCCTGCGCACCGTCGACGTCGCAACGGGGGCCGCCGCGGAGGCGCACCACCAGCGATCCGACGTGTGCGCGGTTCCGGCCGCGGGCGTCGTCGCTGAGGCGATGGTCGCCCTCGTGCTCGCCAACTCGGTGCTGGAGAAGTTCGGCGGCGACTCGCTCGGCGAGACGAAGCGCAACCTCGACGCGTACCTCGCCGCGATTCCGGATGCCCTCACCACGGCGTCGGCCTCCGCCGGTGAGTGACCGCGCCCTCGTCGTCCTGATCGGCGCACCCGGTGCGGGGAAGACCCGCACCGGCAAGCGCCTCGCGCGCCTACTCGGGGTGCCCTTCGTCGACACCGACCAGCGCATCGTCGCGGCGCACGGGCCGATCGCCGACATCTTCGCCGCCCACGGCGAGCCGCACTTCCGCGCCCTCGAGCGCGAGGAGGTCGCGCGCGCTCTCGGCGAGAGCGCGGTCGTCACGCTGGGTGGCGGCGCCGTGCTCGACCCGGAGACGCAGGCCGACCTGGCCGGCTACCGGGTGGTGCAGCTGGCGGTCTCGCCGGAGGCGGTCGAGGCCCGCATCAGCGGCGGCAAGCGCCCCCTCGTGAAAGACGGCATCGGCGCGTGGATCGCGCTCGTCGAGGGCAGACGGCCGATCTACGACCGGCTGTCGCAGCTCACGATCGACACGTCCCGGCGCCCGCTCGACGGGGTCGCCCAGGAAATAGCAGAGTGGTTGGAGACGCAGTGACGAACACGACGGTCATCGAGGTCAAGGGCGTCGACCCCTACGAGGTGCTCGTCGGCCGCGGCATCCTCGCCGACCTCGCCGCTCAGCTCGGGCCGCGCGTGGCCAAGGTGCTCATCGTGCACCCGCCGACGCTCGGGGCCAAGGCCAACGAGTTGCGCGACCAGCTCTCGTCGCGCTACGAGGTGCTGCTCGCCGAGGTGCCGGACGCCGAGGACGCCAAGCGCGTCGAGGTCGCCGCGTTCTGCTGGCAGATCATGGGCCAGACCGACTTCACCCGCACGGATGCCGTCATCGGCTTCGGCGGGGGAGCGACCACCGACCTCGCGGGCTTCGTCGCCGCGACGTGGCTGCGCGGGGTGCGCCTGGTGCAGGTTCCGACGAGCGTCGCAGGCATGGTCGATGCGGCGGTGGGCGGGAAGACCGGGATCAACACGTCGGAGGGCAAGAACCTCGTCGGCTCGTTCTACGCGCCCGCCGCAGTCATCGCGGACCTCGACGTGCTGGACACGCTGCCGCGCAACGAGATCCTCGCGGGCTTCGCCGAGATCGTGAAGTGCGGCTTCATCGGCGAGCCCGAGATCCTCGACATCATCGAGGCCGACGTGGATCGGGTGACCGACCCGACGACCCCCGAGTTCCGCCGGGTCGTCGAACTCTCCATCGGGCTCAAGGCGCGCGTAGTGGGGGAGGACTTCAAGGAGTCGGGCCTGCGCGAGATCTTGAACTACGGGCACACGCTCGGGCACGCGATCGAGCACGCCGAGCGCTACCGCTGGCGCCACGGCGCGGCCGTCTCCGTCGGCATGGTGTTCGCTGCCGAGCTCGGCCGCATCGCCGGCACCCTGCCGGATGCCGTGGTCGACAGGCACCGCAGCATCCTCTCCTCCCTCACCCTGCCGATCGACTACCAGCTCGGCCGCTGGAACACGCTCCTCGCGACCATGCAGCGCGACAAGAAGGCCCGGGCGGGCATGATGCGGTTCATCGTGCTCGACGAGGTCGGCAAGCCGCGCGTGCTCGCCGGTCCGGAAGAGGCGACACTGTTCACCGCCTACCAGGAGGTCGGTGTATGACCGTCGCCTCCGCGCTGTGGTCGTTCGCGCTGCTCGCGGGCGTGCTCACGATCATTCCCGGGCCCGACAGTGCGCTCATCCTGCGCTCCGCGCTCGTGCAGACCCGCAAGCACGCTTACGCCACGGCGCTCGGTATCGCGAGCGGCACGTTCGTGTGGGGCGCGGCGGCCGCGGTCGGTGCCGCGGCACTGCTCGCCGCCTCGGAGGTGGCCTTCACGATCCTCAAGGTCGTCGGCGCCCTCTACCTCGCCTACCTCGGCATCTCGATGATCGTGAAGTCGTTCCGCCGAAAAGCAGCGGCCACGGATGCCCCGGCCGTCGTCGGCTCGCTCAAGGCCGCGTTCGGGCGTGGTGCGCTCACGAACCTCCTGAATCCGAAGGTCGGCGTGTTCTACATCGCGCTCATCCCGCAGTTCATCCCCGAGGGCGTGCCGCCCATCGGCATGGGACTGCTCCTGGCCCTCGTGCACGTCGTCGAGTCGATCGTGTGGTTCACGGGCCTGATCCTCGCCGCCCACGTCGCGCGCGCCTTCCTGTCGTCGCCGAAGGTGTCGGCGTGGATCGACCGGGTGACGGGCGGCATCCTCGTCGCGTTCGGGGCCTTCCTGGCTGTCGAGTCGCGCGGCTAGTCGGTTGAGTGGCGCTGGAGCGCCCTACTCAACCAGCCTGCACGAATACACTCGAACCCGTGACCACAGTCCTCGTCCTCAACGGCCCCAACCTCGGGCGGCTCGGCAGCCGCGAGCCCGACGTGTACGGCAGCGGCACGCTCGACGACCTGCGGGCGCAGCTCGAGGCCGAGGCATCCGGGCTCACCATCGACCTGCGGCAGACCAACGACGAGGCCGAGCTCATCTCGTGGCTGTACGAGGCCGTCGACACGTCGCGCCCCGTGATCCTCAACCCGGCCGCGTTCACGCACTACTCGTACGCGCTCAGGGATGCCGCGGCCCTCGTCACCAAGGCGGGACTGCTACTCGTCGAGGTGCACATCTCGAACCCGCACGCGCGCGAGGAGTTCCGGCACACGAGCGTCATCTCGGCGGTGGCCACGGGAGTCATCGCGGGCTTCGGCTTCGACTCGTACGTGCTCGCGCTAGAGCTGGTCAAGCGCCGCCTCAGGTAGGCTTGGCGGCTGGGTTTCGATACCTGCTGACTTAACGAACGGAAAACTCTCTCATGGCCTCTACCGCTGACATCAGGAACGGCGTCGTCCTCAACATGGACGGCCAGCTCTGGACGGTCATCGACTTCCAGCACGTCAAGCCGGGCAAGGGCGGCGCCTTCGTGCGCACCAAGGTCAAGAACGTCATGAGCGGCAAGGTGGTCGACCGCACGTTCAACGCCGGAGCCAAGATCGAGACCGAGACCGTCGACCGTGCGGACTACCAGTACCTGTACGCGGACGGCGAGAACTACGTCTTCATGGACAAGGGCAACTACGACCAGATCACGCTGACCCCGGCCCAGGTCGGCGACGCCCCCAACTTCATGCTCGAGAACCAGGACGTCACCATCGCCCTGCACAACGGCGAGCCGCTGTACGTCGAGCTCCCGGCATCCGTCACCCTCGAGATCACCTACACCGAGCCGGGCCTCCAGGGCGACCGCTCCACGGGCGGCACCAAGCCCGCCACTGTCGAGACCGGCTACCAGATCCAGGTGCCGCTCTTCCTCGAGCAGGGCACCAAGGTCAAGGTCGACACGCGCGACGGGTCGTACTTGGGTCGAGTCAACGACTAGTGGGCGCCCGCACCAAGTCACGCAAGCGCGCCCTCGACATCCTCTACGGAGCCGATGTTCGGGAGGAGTCGATCAACGAGGCTCTCGCGGCGGAGCAGGCGCGCAACGACGCCGACCTCAAGCGCGCGAACTCGTGGCCGTACGCCCGCGACATCGTCATCGGCATCACGGAGCACGGCGACGAGATCGATGAGCTTATCGAGACGTACTCGCAGGGCTGGCCGATAGCCCGTATGCCCGCCGTCGACCGCGCCCTCGTGCGCATCGGCCTCTGGGAGATCCTCTACAACGACGATGTCCCGAACGGGGTCGCGATCGCGGAGGCCGTCGAGTCGGCTAAGATCCACAGCACGGATGACTCGGCCGGCTTCATCAACGGACTGCTTGCCAGGATCGCCGACAGCCGCGCATAGGGCGATGTCGCGCGCGGCGGAACATCTCCGCGCTGGCTCGACTTATCCCTTGTATGACCAGCATCGGACACTCTGACCTCGACGTCTTCCCGCTCAACCTCGGCGGCAACACCTTCGGGTGGACCTCCACCCGAGACGAGTCCTTCGCCGTTCTCGACGCGTTCGCCGTCGGGGGCGGCAACTTCGTCGACACCGCCGACGGCTACTCGGCGTGGGTCCCCGGCAACACCGGCGGCGAGTCCGAGACGATCATCGGCGAGTGGATGACCGCCCGCGGCAATCGCGACGACATCGTCGTGGCTACCAAGGTGAGCCAGCATCCGCAGTTCCCGGGACTCGCGGCCGCCACCGTGGCCGCGGCCGCGGACGCGTCGCTCGCCCGGCTCGCGACCGATCACATCGATCTCTACTATGCGCACTTCGACGACGCGAGCGTGCCGCTCGCCGAGACCGTCGGCGCGTTCAACGATCTCGTCGTCGCCGGGAAGGTGCGCTACGTCGGCGTCTCCAACTACTCGGCAGACCGCATCGAGGAGTGGATCTCGATCGCCGAGCGCGAGGGCTACGCACTGCCCGTCGCCCTGCAGCCGCACTACAACCTCGTGCGCCGCGAGCCGTACGAGACCGAACTCGCCCCGGTGGTCGCGGAGCACGACCTCGGCGTCATGCCGTACTTCTCGCTGGCGAGCGGCTTCCTCTCGGGCAAGTACCGCACCGCGGCCGACCTCGCGGGCAAGGCCCGCGGCAAGGGCGCCGGCCAGTACCTCGACGAGCGCGGGCTTCGGGTGATCGACGCCCTCGACGCGATCGCGGTAGCGCGCGGGGTATCCGTTCCGACGACGGCACTGGCGTGGCTGCGCGCGAAGCCCGGTATCGTCGCACCGATCGCGAGCGCGACGACACCGGCTCAGGTTGCCGAGCTGGTGGCCGCGGCATCCGTCGACCTGACGCCCCAGGAGGTGGCGGCGCTCGACGCCGCGTCGGCTGTGTGACGCGGCGTTACACCGCGATTCGGCGGGGGTCACCACCTCGCCATAGTTTCGACGCATGGCTTCCAGTCCCGCGCTCTCCGTGACCCTCGAGGGTGTCGGCAGAACATTCGGCGACCGCCGCGTGCTGCGCGACATCGAGCTCGAGATCGCCGCCGGCGAGATCGTCGCGATCATCGGTGCCTCCGGCAGCGGCAAGTCGACCCTGCTGCGGCAGGTCGGCGGTCTCGACCAGCCCGACGTCGGAACGGTGACCATTGACGGCACCGCGCTGCGCGGGGTCGACCAGCGCACCGCGATCGCCTTCCAGGAGCCGCGCCTGCTGCCCTGGCGCTCGGTCGCGCGCAACGTCGAGGTCGGCCTGCCCCGGTCCACGCCCCGCGCCGACGGCCGTGCGCGTGTCGCCCAGCTCCTCGAGCTCGTGCAGCTCACCGACGCGGCGCACCTGCGTCCGCGGCAGATCTCCGGCGGTATGGCGCAGCGCGCCTCGCTCGCTCGCGCCCTCGCCCGGGAACCCGGAGTGCTCGTGCTCGATGAGCCGTTCGGGGCGCTCGATGCCCTCACGCGCCTGACGATGCAGGATCTGCTGCTCGACATCCACGCGGCAGAGCCGGCGACGATCCTGCTCGTGACCCACGACGTCGACGAGGCCCTCTACCTCGCCGACCGCGTCGTGCTGCTGGGCGCCGAGCCCGGCTACGCACCGAATTCGGGCGCCGTCGTGCGTTCCGTCATCACCGTCCCGGGACAGCGACCGCGCGACCGCGGGTCATCGTCCCTGGCGCACCTCCGGGCCCAGCTCCTCGACGGCCTCGGTGTCTCCACCCATCACCCTGCCCACACCTTCTGACGACCACTAGGACACCATGACCCCCCGCAAGCGTTTCATCTCCCTTGCCGCGATCGCCACAGCAGCCGTGATCGCGCTCACCGGATGCGTTCAGGGCGAAGGCTCGAACCTCGCTCCCGACCCCGAGCCCGCGGCAACGCTCCCCGGCAGCTGGAGCAGCGATGTGCTCAACATCGACTTCGCCACCTACAACCCCCTGAGCCTCATCATCAAGGACCAGGGCTGGCTCGAGGACACCTTCGGAGACAAGGTGACCGTCAACTGGGTGCAGTCGGCAGGTTCCGCCGCGGCGAACGAGGCGCTCAAGGCCGGGTCGATCGACGTCGGCTCGACCGCCGGATCGGCAGCGCTCCTCGCGAGCTCGAACGGCTCGCCGATCAAGACCATCGATGTCTACTCGCAGCCGAACTGGGCGGCGATCCTCGTCGGCCCGAACTCCGACATCAAGACCGTGAAAGACCTCAAGGGCAAGAACATCGCGGCCAACGCGGGCACCGACCCCTACTTCTTCCTCGTGCAAGCGCTGGATGAGGCGGGCCTCAGCCTGAGCGACGTGACGATCACGCAGCTCCAGCACGCCGACGGCAAGACCGCGCTCGAGTCGGGCGCCGTCGACGCGTGGGCGGGTCTTGACCCGCTACTCTCCGCGAGTGTCGTCAACGCCGGATCGAAGATCATCTACGACAACCCCGACTTCAACTCGTACGGCTTCCTCAACGCCACCGAGAGCTTCCTCACGAAGTCTCCCGACATCGCGCAGGTCGTCGTCGACGCCTACGAGAAGGCCCGCGAATGGGCCGTGGCCAACCCCGACAGGGCGGCGCAGATCCTTGCGGACGTCGCGGGCATCGACATCGCGATCGCCGAGTCAGTGCTCATCGACCGCACGAACCTGGAGGTCGACCCCAAGCCCGGCAAGGCGCAGACGGCCGTGCTCTCGGTCATCGGCCCGATCTTCGTGACGATCGGGTCGGTCGCGAGCCAGGACCAGATCGACGACGCCCTCGACTCCCTGTACGACACGACGTACATCGACAACGTGGACACGTCGCTCATTGGCTGACAACGTCATCGCAACCGGCATGGCGGGCTCGGAGTACTCCGGGCCCGCCGTTCCGGCGCGCCGTCAGGTCCTCCCCGGGCCGCGCTGGCTCCGACTGATTCTGGGCGCGGTCATCCCGCTTGCAATCCTGGGGCTTTGGCAGCTCATCGTCACGCTCGGGCTCGTCCCGGCGTACCGCCTCCCGTCGCCCGCGAGCGTGGTCGTCGCCGGTGTCGATCTGTTCAACCGCGGCCTGCTCTACCAGGCGGTCGCCATCTCGACGCAGCGAGTTCTCATCGGCTTCGCGGTGGGGTCGCTCGTCGGCCTCGTCGTCGCGTCGGCAGTCGGGCTCTCGCGGGTCGCGAGCGCGCTGCTGGCACCCACGCTCGGCGCTCTGCGCGCCGTCCCCTCGCTCGCCTGGGTTCCGCTGCTCATCCTCTACCTCGGTATCAATGAGGACTCGAAGGTGACGCTCATCGCGATCGGTGCCTTCTTCCCGGTCTTCACGACAGTCTCCGGGGCGCTGCGGCACGTTGATGCGCAGTTGGTCGAAGCCGGCCGGGCCTATGGCTACACCGGGACCCGCCTCCTCGGCCTCGTCCAGCTGCCCGCCGTCGTGCCGTCGGTGATCTCCGCGCTCAGACTCGCTCTCGCCCAGTCCTGGCTCTTCCTCGTGGCAGCGGAGCTGCTCGGGGCATCCCTCGGTCTCGGCTACCTGCTCGTCGATTCGCAGCAGAACGGCCGGATCGACCGCCTGTTCCTCGTCATCATCCTGCTGGGCGTCGTCGGCAAGGTCACCGACGCGCTCGTCGGAGTGCTGGAGCGGTACCTGCTGCGGCGCTGGGGCAGCTAGACTCGCTCCCAACAGATTTCCTTTAAGTTCCGTCCAGTGAGGCGGGGAAGGAGGTCAGGATGACTGCACGCTCCGTGCTGCAGCAGGCTGACATCGCGCGTGCGCTGACTCGGATCTCCCACGAGATCCTGGAGTCCAACCGCGGTTCGGAAGGCCTCGTCCTCCTCGGTATACCGACGCGCGGCGTGCTCCTCGCCCGCCGGCTGGGCGCAATCCTCGAGGATGTGCCCGTCGGCGCACTCGACGTCACGATGTACCGCGACGACCTCGCCAAGAACCCCACGCGCGCCCCGAGCCCCACGGATATCCCGCCCGGCGGTATCGACGGCAAGACCGTCGTCCTCGTCGACGATGTGCT
>CAIXMB010000038.1 GCA_903920435.1 uncultured Actinomycetes bacterium | reverse complement strand
TCGATGGGCTCGCCCTCGCGCCCGCCCCTGAACTCCCGGTCGACGCGGGTCATCGACAGGTCGAACAGCTCGACGGCCACCCCGCGCTCCCCGACGTCGGCACCGAGGAAGTAGGCGCCCGCGGGGTTGGGGGCGAGGAGCGTCACCGGCCTGCCGCCGCTCGAGGCCACGGAGCCCGCCTCGATGATGAGCCCCTCGGAGATCAGCTCGGAGACGAGGTTCGTGACCGAGGCCACGGAGAGCCCGGATTCCTTCGCGAGCTCAGCGCGCGACGTCTGCCCGTTGAGGATGACGCTGCGCAGCGCGTGCGCACGATTGCGCTGGCGCACGTCGCTCACGGTCGCGGGCGACGCAGCGGTGAGTGCTGTGCGCCCGGTCATGAATCCAGAACCTACCAAGTCCGGTCGCCACCCGAGGGATAGATGCGGGAAATCGTCGTGTCGGCGAGCGCGATGACCCGGATGCCCCGTTCCGACCGCTCGACGCGCACCGCCGAGTCCCCACCCAGGCCGTCCACCACCCGTGCACCGTCGACACCGGTCACCTCGAACTCGAGCCAGTCGCCGGCGGAGAGGTCGACCACGAGTTCCTCGCCCACGCGGTAGGCGCGGCCGTCGCTCTGCTCGAACGGGTTGGCGGGGTTGTCACCCTCGCGGGCCCAGCGCAGCGGCACCGTGTCATCCGTGCGGATGCCCTCGACGCCGCCGCTCGCGGCCACCGAGTACGACTCGCCAGCCCCTCGGTAGCCGTAGCCCCACGCCGGGATGACCGTGGGTGACGCCGAGAGCAGGGCGGCGACCACCGCCGGCTGCCACGTGCAGTTCTCGATGCGCATGTTCTCGAGGAGCTCGTCGAACACGCGCTTCGCGTCACCGGGCGTGATCGCGGCGGGGTCGTCGATGGACGCGACGACGCGACCCCAGCCCTCGGGCGCCACGATCGAGGCGGGCGAGGTGCGGGTGTCGATCTTCTTCCACGGCCAGAAGTTCCAGCCGATGCCGTGCGACTCGTAGAGCCGGAACGCTGTGTACAGCCACTCCAGCGTGTTCTCGCCGCCCTCGCCCATGTAGATGGGCAGCCCGAGCCGGTCGCGCGCCTCGAGGAACTTCGCGATCGACTCGGTGTCGGGCGACGACCAGTACTTGTGGAATTGCAGGAGCGAGTTGTCGTCCCACACCTCGGTGAAGATGTCCCAGTTCGTCGCCCAGTGCGCGCCCTCGTAGACGATGAGGTGGTCGGGGTCGATCGCGCGGATCTCGCGCGTGAGCTCGCGGTAGAGGTCGGCGAGGGCATCCGCGTACTCGTACTGCCACTCGTTCGGCAGGGGCTCGTTCAGCAGGTCGTAGCCGAGCACCACGGTCTCGTCCTTGTAGCGGGTGGCGAGGTCGCGCCACAGCCGCAGGGTGAGCTCGCGGTAGTGCGGCTGCATGAACAGCTCGGGCAGGTTCTGCGGGGAGTCGTCGATGTTCGTGCCGGTCTGCCCGCCGGGGGCGCCGTGCAGGTCGAGCAGCACCCACAGCCGGTGCTCGCGGCACCACTGGATGAGCCGGTCGATCATGGCGTAGCCGGCCTCGATGGGTTCGCCGGTCTCGTCCTGGATGACGCGCGAGTTGATCGGCAGCCGAACGTGGTCGAAGCCGGATGCCGCGATCCGCTCGATATCCGCCTCGGCGATGAAGTTCGTGCGGAACCCCGCCCAGAACCGCTCGGCCCCGCTGACGCCCAGGAGCCGCTCGGTGAGCCACTCGATCTCGCGCGGGGACTCCGCCCCCGGTCCGAAGCGCCACATGTAGCCCTCGGGCAGCATCCAGTTGCCGAGGCCTACGCCGCGCAGCAGCAGGTCGCGGCCGGAGCCGTCGACGAGCCGCGCGTCCTGCGCGTGCACGAAGCCGTCGAAGGAGGCGGGTCGCCGCTCGAAGGCGGTGGTGGGGAGAACGTCGGTCATGATGCCTTTACTTGAGTCCGGAGAGGGCGAAGCCCTGGATGACGTAGCGCTGGAAGACGATGAACACGATGAGGATCGGCACGACCATCACCGAGGCCGCCGCCATCTGCAGCGAGGGGTTCACCGCGAGCTGCTGGTTGAGCAGCGCGAGACCGACCGAGAGCGTGTAGAGCTTCTGGTCGCTCGCGATGATGAGCGGCCACAGGAAGCTGTTCCAGCCCGAGATGAACGTGAGCACGACCTGCACCGCGAGGATGGGCTTCGACATCGGCAGCACGATCTGCCAGAACGTGCGGAACTCGCCGGCGCCGTCGAGGCGGGCGGCCTCGAGCATCTCGGTGGGGATCGTCGTCATGAATTGGCGGAACAGGAAGATGCTGAAGCCGCTCACCAGGGTGGGCAGCGCGATGCCCACGAGGGTGTTCGTGAGCTTCATGCCGTTGAGGATCAGGTAGGTCGGGATCATGGTGACCTGGATCGGGATCATCATCGTCGCGAGCACGAGGAAGAACATCCACTTGCGGCCGCGGAAGTCGAACTTCGCGAAGGCGTAGCCCGCCATCGCCATGAGCAGCAGGCCCACGAAGCCGATGAGCACGACGATCACGGTGTTGAGCAGGTACCGCCCGAAGTCGAGCTCGGTGAAGAGGGTCTGGAACCACTGCAAAGTGGGCTCCTGCGGCACGATCGTGGGCGGGTAGGTCACCGATTCCCGCTGCGGCTTGAACGCGGTGGCGATCATCCAGATGAACGGGAAGGCGGTGATGAGTGCGCCCACCCCGAGGGCGATGCCGATGCCGAGCGTGAGGCCGCGGGATCCGTTCCTAGTACTCATCGTCGGCCCTCCTCAGGCGCAGCTGGATGAGGGTGATGATCGCGATGATGGCGAACAGCACGATCGAGCCCGCACTGGCGTACCCGAACTGGTTGAGCCGGAACCCCTCCTTGTAGAGGAAGATCGACGCCGAGGTGGTGGCCCCGAGCGGCCCGCCGTCGGTGAGCACGAACGGCTCGTCGAAGAACTGCAGCCACGAGATCGTCGTCGTGACGCTCACGAAGAAGATCGCGAACCGCATGAGCGGTATCACTATCGAGAACGTCTTCTTCCACTCGCCGGCGCCGTCGAGGGATGCCGCTTCCAGGTACTCCTTCGGAACGCCCTGCAGCGCGGCCAGGAAGATGATGATGTTGAGGCCGGTGCCGCGCCACACGGCGACGAGCGCGACGGAGAACTTGGCGAGCGTCGGGTCGGAGAGCCACTGCACCGGCGGCAGGCCGCCGAGCGAGAGCAGGTAGTTCAGCAGGCCGAACTGCGTGTTGTAGAGGTAGCCCCAGACGAGCGAGATCGCCACGATGGCCGTGATCGCGGGGATGAAGTAGAAGGCGCGCAGTGCGCGGAAGAACCCGTTCTGGCTGTGGTTCAGCAGTAGCGCGACGCCCAGCGAGAGCACGACGATGGCGGGAACGCCGAACAGGGCGAACAGGCCCGTGTTGCCGATGGACTGCCAGAAGTCGGGGTCGGCGAAGAGCTTCGTGTAGTTGTCGATGCCGATGAACTTGACGTTGCCCCAGTTGGCGAACGCCGAGATGTTCATGTTGGTGGTGCTGATGACTGCCGCGACCAGGATCGGGAAGATCCCGAAGGTCACGAGCAGCAGCATCGCGGGCGACACGAACAGGTAGGGGGTCAGCTTGTTGCGCATGAGTCGTCCTTTCCTGTCCGTGCCGCCCGCGAGGGTGGTGCTAGTTGATCGAGAGACCGGAGGTCTTCGAGTAGAGCGTCTCGAGCGACGTCTTCTTGTCGGCACCCGTGAGCACGATGGCGTTGAGTGCGTTGAGCAGCTCGGTGCCGACGGCGCCGTCCCAGTTCGAGACGAGCGGGAGCACCTTCGCGGTCTTCAGCTGCTCGGTGTAGACCTTCACGTTCGGGTCGCTGTTGAGGTCGGCGTCGTCGAGGGCGGAAGTCACGGTCGGCAGTTCGCCGGTCATGCCGTACCAGGCCAGCTGCTGCTCGGGCTGCGAGATGTATTCGAGCAGCTTGAGGGAGGCATCCTTCTGGTCGGTGTTGTACCAGACGCCCAGGTTCGAGCCCGCGAACAGCGAGATCGAGCCGCCGTCGCCCGCGGGGAGCGGGCTGGCCTGCCACTTGCCGTCGAGCTCGGGGGCCGAGTCGGCGACGCCCTTGCCCAGGTACGGGCCGCTCACGAGCATCGGTGCGACACCGGAGATGAAGCCCTGGGTCTGGTCGAAGTCACCGTTCACGGGAACGCTGCCATCGGCGTAGAGACCGGTGTAGATGTCCACCGCCTTCTGGAACTCGGGGGTGTCGAAGTCGACGTTGCCGTCGGCGTCGATGACGTCGCCGCCCATGCTCCAGGTCATCTCGATCGGCAGCGGGGCGTCCCACTGCGGGATGTAGTACCCGTAGTTGCCGTCGCCGCGTGCGGCGAGGATCTTGGCGTCGGCGCGCAGCTCGTCCCACGTGGCGGGCGGGCTGTCGATGCCTGCCTCGGCGAGGATGTCGGTGCGCGTGAAGAGCACGCGGGTGTCGCTCGTCCACGGCACGCTCACGATCTGGCCGCCGACCGATGTCGCCGTGCCCGAGACGCCCTCGGGGAAGTTCGCCGGGTCGAGGCCGGGGTAGTTCGCGAGTTCGTCGTCGAGGGGCAGCAGCGCTCCGGCATCCGCGAAGGTGCGCAGCTTCGAGAGGCCGATCTGCAGGATGTCGGGGCCGGAGCCGGATGCGACGGCCGTCGTGAGCTTCTCGTCGATCGAGTCCCACGGGATCGCGACGACGTCGACGTCGATGCCGCTGTCGGCGACGAGCTTCTCGAAGTTCGTGCCCGAGTCGCCCATGACCCAGACGGTGAGGGGGCCTTCCGCGTCGCCCGAGGGTGCGGGCGTCGAGCAGGCGGCCATGGCGAGCGTGAGGCCCGCGACCGACACGACCGCGAGTGCGGCCCGTGCTGTTCTCTTCATTGAGGTTCCTTTTCTCTGTGTGTGCATTATGGGGGTGGTGCAATCAAGCCGCGGTCACGGCTCGATGGTCTGCGATGAGGCGGCGGTACCAGTGCGCGCTCAGCTTGGGGATGCGCTCCTGCGTGCGGTAGTCGACCCAGACGAGGCCGAACCGCTTGCTGTAGCCCTCGGCCCACTCGAAGTTGTCGAGGAACGACCACGCGTAGTAGCCGCGCAGGTCGACCCCCGCCCCGATGGCGTCGGCGGCCGCCGAGAGGTAGCCGCGCAGGTACTCGACGCGCTCGGTGTCGACGACGTCGCCGTTGGGGTCCACGTAGTCGTCGTAGCTCGCGCCGTTCTCGGTCACGTAGATCGGCAGCGGGGTGAACTCGCGCGAGACGCGCCTCAGCACCGCGGTGAGCGACGCGGGGATGACCGACCAGCCGAACGACGTCGTCGCGGGCGCGGCCGGCACCTCGAGCACGGCGAACGGTCGCGACTCGTCGTGGGAGGCGATCACGCGCTGGTAGTGGTTGACGCCCGCGAAGTCGGTCGGCGCCGCAATGATCGAGAGGTCGCCCTCCTGCACGACGTCGGAGAGGCCGCGCTGCCCGAGCGTCTCCCACACGGCCGCCGAGTACTCCCCCAGGTACACGGGGTCGAGGAAGATGCGGTTGCTCGACGCGTCGAGGCGGGTGGCGGCGGCTCGGTCATCCGTGCTGTCGCTCGCCGGCACGATGTCGGTGACGATATTGGTGATGCCGACGGATGCGCCCGGCCGGGCCGCGCGGATGCCGGCGACCGCGAGCCCGTGCGCCAAGTTGAGGTGGTGGGCGGCGTGGATCGCGGCCCGGTAGTCGGTGCGACCGGGAGCGTGCGCCCCGCTGCCGTAGCCGAGGAACGAGCTGCACCACGGCTCGTTGAGCGTCACCCAGTCGTTCGCCAGATCGCCGAGCGCGGTGACGGCCTTGCGGGCGTACTCGGCGAAGCGGTACGCCGTGTCACGCACGGGCCAGCCGCCCAGATCCTCGAGCGGCTGGGGCAGATCCCAGTGGTAGAGGGTCACGAGCGGCCGGATGCCCCGTGCCGCGAGCCCCTCGAGCACCGCGCGGTAGAACGACACCGCGGCGGGGTTCAGCTCGCCCGTGCCGCTCGGCTGCAGCCGCGACCACGAGACGGAGAGCCGGTAGTCGGTGACGCCCAGGCTCGCGAGCAGGTCGAGGTCGGCCTCCCAGCGGTGGTAGTGGTCGCACGCGATGTCGCCCGTGTCGCCGTGCTTGCTGAGGCCGGGGGTGTGCGCGAAGGTGTCCCAGATGCTCGGGCCGCGACCGCCCTCGAACGCGGCGCCCTCGATCTGGTACGCCGCCGTCGCGAGGCCCCAGCGGAAGTCGCCCGGGAAGCTGCCGACGTTCTCGACGGAGGCCTCGGCGCGGAGCCGGGCGGCGGGAGTGCTGTCGGTCATCGTTGATCGCATTCGGGTGTGGGACTCTCGTCCGTACTTATTTCAAGACTTACTATAAGCCCTGTCCGAAGTATGTCAAGTGCGATTCGGGGGTTGTCCCCAGCATGTCGGCGGGCGCGACCTAGTACCCTCGGGTGAAGCCCTGACTGCCACCGGCAGCCGACGACTGGAGCCAGCACTTGGTACACGCAGCACTCATCCCCTGGCTCGACCCCCAGAACCTGATCGACGGGTTCGGCGCCTACGCCCTCCTCGGAATCTGCTTCATCGTGTTCGCGGAGACCGGTCTGCTCGTGGGCTTCCTGCTGCCGGGCGACACGCTGCTCATCATCTCGGGCCTCCTGACCTTCACCGGCACCATGACCGCGACCGGCCAGGGCCTCGACATCCCCATCTACTGGTTGGCGCTCGCGATCGCCTTCGCGGCGTTCCTCGGCGGCGAGGTCGGCTACCTCATCGGCCACAAGGCGGGCCCGCGCATCTTTGAGCGCAAGGAGAGCGGCTTGTTCTCCATCGAGAACGTCAAGCGCACCAACGCGTTCTTCGAGCGCTTCGGCGGCCTCGCCGTCATCGTCGCCCGCTTCGTGCCGATCGTGCGCACGTTCGCCCCGGTCGCCGCGGGCGTCGGCCACATGAGCTACCGCCGCTACTCGCTCTACAACGCGATCGGCGCGCTGATCTGGGGCGCCGGCCTCACCTTCGGCGGCTTCCTCCTCGGCTACATCCCGCCGCTCGCCGACTTCGTCACGAAGTACATCGACGTCATCCTCCTCGCGGCCGTGCTCATCGCGGTGGTCCCCACGGTGTACCACTACATCCAGGCGAGCATGAAGGCGCGCAAGAAGCGCGCGGCCGGCGTCCCCACCGACGCCGAGGTCGAGGCGCTCGCGCTCGACGCCACCAAGTTCGACCAGAAGCTCGGCGACTAGCGCGGCACCTGCTACCGCACCTCGCGGTCGAGTCGCGCCGCGAGTTCGGCGAGGGCGCGTTCCGCGCGTGCGGCGACCTTCGGCTCGGGGTCATCGAGCGCCTCGCGCAGAGCGGCCGCGTGCTCGTACTCGCCCGATCTCCCGAGCGCCCAGGCCGCGGCATCCCTGACCCGCCAGTTGTCGTCGCCGAGGAGACCCGCCAGCAACTCCGGCTCGCCCAACTCGCGGATCGCACACACCCGCGCGCACACCAGGCGCACACGCCAGGCTTCGTCACCGAGGCCCTGGAGCACGGATGCCGCGGCGCCCGGCGCCCAGGAGTACTCGAGTGCGCGTGCTCCCCACGACCGCTGCCAGTAGCGCGGCCACGAGCCGTCGATCGCGCCGGAGCTCGCCCGCCCGCCGAGGTACTCGAGGAACTCGGGCTCCTCGTCGCCGCCGGCGAGCGGCGCGGCGCACCGCTCGGCGAACTCCCGCTCGCCGTACCGCGCTACCGCGGCACGCAGCCTCGCGGAGTGCGAGAGCCCGAGCTCGGGGATCACGGTGCGATACGGGCCCTCAGGGCCGCGATCGCCTGCTGCGCTCCGCGCCGCACCTCGATCTCGGGGTCGCGCAGCAGCGGTTCGAGCACCTCGATGTTGTTGCCCACGACGCCCAGGGCGCGGGCCGCGGCCGCGCGCACGCGCGCCACCTCGTCGGTGAGCAGGGCGGTCAGGGCGGGCTCGACATGCAGCTTGCGCTCGGCCGCGACGCGGGCCGCCATCTCGCGCACCCGCCAGGCCTGGTTGTCGAGGGCCGCGGTGACGGCGACGACGGCGCTGTCGTTCCAGACGTAGAGCAGGGCGCGCGTGCCCCACAGCTCCGGCCAGTACAGCACGGGCGCCCCCTCGAGGATGCCCTTGGCGTGCTCGCCGCCCACGTAGAGCAGGAAGTCCTCGCCCTCGTTGTTGCCCGCGAGCAGCGAGAGCGCGCGGAGCACCACGGTGTTCTCGCCGTACTCGGCGACCGCCGCAGCGAGTCGCGCCTCGATGGGCAGATCTACGGGAACGGGGGAAACTCGGTCGTCAGGCACCCGTCAACCCTACGACCACCCACACCGCCGCCGCCGCTTCCGCCGCGAGATCGTCGCGGCGCACGACGCTGTCGAGCCCGATGCCCTCGGCGTGCAGGTGGCGCAGCACGAGCGGGTCACGGTCGGAGATGCGCACGACGGTGCCGCCCTCGACCTCGAGCAGCGGGCGCGCGTCCGGTCGCTGCACGGTGCCGTCGGCCGCCGGGATGGGGTCGCCGTGCGGGTCGCGCACCGGATGCCCCAGCTGCACGTCGAGCGCATCGAGCAGCCGGTCGCTCATGGCGTGCTCGAGCACCTCCGCCTCGTCGTGCACCTCGTCCCAGCGGTAGCCGACGAGATCGACGAGCCACGTCTCGATGAGCCGGTGGCGGCGCAGCATGCGCAGGGCGAGGGCCGTGCCATCCGGTGTCAGTTCGACCGCACCGTACGGCTCGTGCACCACGAGGCCCTGGGCGACGAGCTTCTTCACCATCTCGGTGACGGATGACGCGGCGAGCCCCAACCGGGCCGCGAGCGCCCCCGTCGTGATCGGGTCGGGCTGCCACTCGGTGTGGGAGCAGATCACCTTGAGGTAGTCCTCGATGACGGAGTTCACGAGCCGCCCACCACCAGCACGATGAGGAGCACGTTGAGCACCGTGATGAGCGCGGCGGACGTCCAGCCCGCTACGCGCAGCCATGGGCGGTTCACGAACTCCCCCATGACCGCGCTCGAGCTGGCGAGGTGCACGAGCGGGATGAGCGCGAACGGGATGCCGAAGCTCAGCACTACCTGGCTGAGCACGAGGGCGCGCGTGGGGTCGAAGCCGATACCGAGCACGACGAGGGCCGGGATGAGGGTGATGAGCCGCCGTGCGATGAGCGGCACGCGCACCTTGAGCAGCCCGCCCATGATCGCCGAGCCCGCGTACGTGCCGACGCTCGTCGAGGCCAGGCCCGAGGCGAGTAGGCCGATCGCGAAGATGACTCCGACGGCCGGGCCGAGCGTCGCGACGACCGCCGCGTGGGCGCCCTCGATGGTGTCGGTGCCGTCGATGCCCCGCAGGGCCGAGGCCGCGAGCAGGAGCATGGAGATGTTCACGGCGCCCGCGACGAACAGCGCGCCGCCCACATCCCACCGCGTCGCGCGCAGCAGCGCGGTGATGCGCGCCGGCTCGTGCGACTCACCGTGCCGGTCGCGTGCGAGTGCGGAGTGCAGGTAGATGGCGTGCGGCATGACCGTGGCGCCGAGCATGCTCGTGGCGAGCAGCACGGAGTCGGTTCCCTGGAAGCGCGGCACGATGCCCGCGACGGCCTCGGCCGGGTCGAGGCCCGTGAACAGGAGCCCCGTGACGAACCCGACGACGATGACCGCGAGCAGCACGATGATGATCGCCTCGAACGAGCGCTGCCCGCGCCAGGACTGCACGCTCAGGAGCACCATCGACGCGATGCCCACGATCACTCCGCCGACGAGCAGCGGCAGGTCGAACAGCAGGTGCAGGGCTATCGCGCCGCCGAGCACCTCGGCGATGTCGGTGGCGGCGGCCACGAGCTCGGCCTGCACCCAGTAGGCGCGCCGGGGTCCATCCCTGAGCCGGTCTCCCAGGAGCTCGGGCAGGCTGCGGCCCGTGACGATCCCGACCTTCGCCGACTGGTACTGCACGAGCACGGCGATCGCGTTGGCGACGATGAGCACCCACAGCAGCAGGTAGCCGTACCGCGCCCCTGCAGTGAGATTGGCGGCGACGTTGCCGGGGTCGACGTACGCGATGGCGGCGACGAAGGCGGGTCCGAGCGCGAGCAGGGTCGCGCGGGCCCGGCTCGGCGGCGGCGTCAGCGCTGACGATTTCGGCATACCGAAACTTTAGCGCCGCGGACCGCGTGGGACCATCGGCCTTGGTGATGGGCGCATCGGCCGGGAGCATGGGGGTATGCCTGTCATCGAGAACTCCACAGTCGCCATCATCGGGGCGGGTGCCGTCGGCACCTCGCTGGCCTACGCCTCACTCATCCGGCAGTCGGCGCGCGAGGTCGTGCTGTACGACATCGACGCGGCGAGGGTCGAGGCCGAGGTGCTCGACCTCGCGCACGGCACGCAGTTCACCGGGGCATCCGTGGTGACCGGCGGAGCCGATCTCGACCTGATCGCCGGGGCGAACATGGTGGTGGTGACCGCGGGGGCCAAGCAGCATCCCGGGCAGTCGCGGCTGGAGCTCGCGGCCGTCAACGTGGGCATCCTGCGCGAGTTGATGCCGCAGCTCGTCGAGCGCGCGCCCAACGCGGTGTTCATGCTCGTCACCAACCCGTGCGATGTGCTCGCGGTCGCCGCGCAGCGCATCAGCGGCCTGCCCGCCTCGCGCGTGTTCGCCTCGGGCACCGTGCTCGACTCGTCCCGTCTGCGCTGGCTGCTCGCGCAGCGCGCCGGCGTCTCACCGTCGAGCGTGCACGCGATGATCGTCGGGGAGCACGGCGACTCGGAGTTCCCGCTGTGGTCGCAGGCGAGCATCGGGCCCGTCCCCATCCTCGACTGGCAGCCCGCCGACGGGCAGCGGTTCACCTCCGACGAGCTGGAGACCATCGCCGCCGACGTCAAGGGCGCCGCCTATCGGGTGATCGCGGGCAAGGGCGCGACGAACTACGCGATCGGGCTGTCGGGCGCGCGCATCATCGAGGCGGTGCTGCGCGACGAGGGGGCCATCCTGCCGGTCAGCTCGGTGCTGAGCGGCTACCACGGGGTCGACGGGATCGCGCTGTCTGTGCCGAGCGTGGTCGACGCGCAGGGCGTCTCGCGGGTCATCGACATGCCGCTGTCGGTGCACGAGCAGAACCAGCTGCACCGTTCGGCCGAGGCGATCGCCTCGTCGCTGCGCGACCTCGGGCTCTAGGGGCTAGAGCAGCTCGCGCCGCACGATCGGCATGAGCGCGGCGAAGGCGAGCGCGCGGTGCGAGATGGCGTTCTTCTCGTCGGGCCGCAGTTCGGCCGAGCTTACCGAGAGGCCGGCCGGCTTGAAGATCGGGTCGTAGCCGAAGCCGTTGGGGCCGGTTGCCTCGTCGAGGATCGACCCATGCCAGATGCCGAGCTCGACGAACTCTCCTGATTCGGCGACCTCTGCCGGGCCATCCGGCCCCATCGAGCCGACCGGTGGCGGCACGACGAGGGCCGCTGCGCAGGTGAAGTGCGCAGCACGGTTCGGGTTATCGCCGAGGTTCTTCAGCAGCAGTTCGAGGTTGTCGGTGTCGACCCGCGTGCCTGCGTACCGGGCGGAGTGGATGCCCGGCGCGCCATCGAGCGCGTCGACAGAGATGCCGGAATCGTCGGCGATCGCCGGCAGCCCCGTGAAGGCAGCCGCGGCACGCGCCTTGATGAGCGCGTTCTCCTCGAACGTCTCGCCGTCCTCCACCGGCTCGGGGCCGTCGTAGCCGACGAGCTCGATGCCCTCGAGCGAGTCGCCCAGGATCTTCCTGAGCTCGCCGACTTTGTGGGCGTTGTGGGTGGCGAGCACGAGGGTGATCATCGGCCGAGCGCCTCCAGCTGGAACCGCGTGAGATCGGCGGCGCCGCCCACGGCCAGGTCGAGCAGCGAGTCGAGCTCGCGCCGGTCGAACGGCGCGCCCTCCGCGGTGCCCTGCACCTCGACGAAGAGCCCGCGACCCGTGACGACGACGTTCATGTCGGTCTCGGCGCGCACATCCTCGACGTAGGCGAGGTCGAGCAGGGGCTCGCCGTCGATGATGCCGACGCTCACCGCCGCGACGCTGTCGTGCAGCGCCTTGGCGTTCTTGCCGATGAAGCCCTTGCCCCGGCCCCACTCGATCGCGTCGGCGAGGGCGACGTAGGCGCCCGTGATCGCCGCGGTGCGCGTGCCGCCGTCGGCCTGCAGCACGTCGCAGTCGATCATGATCGTGTTCTCACCGAGGGCCTTGGTATCGATGACGGCGCGCAGCGAGCGGCCGATGAGGCGCGAGATCTCGTGCGTGCGGCCGCCGATCTTGCCCTTCACCGACTCGCGGTCGTTGCGGTCGTTCGTCGCGCGCGGCAGCATCGCGTACTCGGCGGTCACCCAGCCCTTGCCCTTGCCGGTGAGCCAGCGCGGAACGCCGTTCGTGAACGACGCCGTGCACAGCACCTTGGTGCGCCCGAACGAGATGAGGGCACTGCCCTCGGCCTGCTCGCTCCAGCCGCGCTCGATCGTTACTTCGCGCAGCTGGTTCGCCTCGCGGCCGTCATGCCTGGTCATCGTGCTTCTCTCTGTTGGAGGGGAATGGCTCCCGTTTCGAACGTCTCGACGCTCAGGACCTCGGGGATGAATCGTGCGGCGAGTTTCTTGAATGCCGTCGTGTCTGCGGTCGCCTCGAAGACGTGGGTCGGCGGGGAGTCGGCCTGCCGCTCGAGGTCGTGCGCGACGAGCGTGCGGTACACGTCGTACGCGGTCTCCTCGGCGCTCGAGACGAGCTCGACCGAATCGCCCATGACGTACTGGATCGCCGCCGACATGAGCGGGTAGTGGGTGCAGCCCAGCACCAGGGTGTCGATCTGCGCCGCCTTGAGGGGCGCGAGGTACTCCTCCGCCACGGCGAAGAGCTCGGCCCCGCTCGTGATGCCCGCCTCCACGAATTCCACGAACCGCGGGCACGCCTGCGTGAACAGCTCGAGGCCGGATGCCGCGGCGAACGCATCCTCGTACGCCTTCGACTTGATGGTGCCGACGGTGCCGATCACTCCGACCCGGCCGTTGCGCGTGTGCCGCACCGCCGACCTGACCGCGGGCTGGATCACCTCGACCACGGGAATGCCGTAGCCGTCGGTGAAGCGCTCGCGGGCATCCCTGAGCATCGCCGCCGACGCGGTGTTGCACGCGATGACAAGGGCTTTCACGCCCTGGGCGACGAGGTCGTCCATGACGGCGAGCGCGTACTCCCGCACCTCGGCGATGGGCTTGGGGCCGTACGGCGTGTGGGCGGTGTCGCCCACGTACAGGATCGACTCGCGCGGCAGCTGGTCGATGATCGCGCGCGCCACCGTGAGACCGCCGACACCACTGTCGAAGACTCCGATGGGCGCGTTGTTCACCCGTATGACGTTACTAGGCTCGACGCATGAGCTCCGCGCTGCACAGCACCTCACTCCTGACGGATCGCTACGAACTGACCATGCTCGACGCGGCGATCGGCAGCGGTACCCACGACCGCGAGTGCGTCTTCGAGGTCTTCGCGCGCCGCCTCCCCGACTCGCGCCGGTACGGTGTCGTCGCGGGGACCGGACGACTGCTGTCGCTCATCGAGCAGTTCCGGTTCACGGATGCCGAACTCGCCTGGCTCAGCGACACCGGCGTCGTGCGTGCCGCGACCCTCGACTGGCTCGCCGACTACCGCTTCCGCGGCACGATCACGGGCTACCAGGAGGGCGACCTCTACTTCCCCGGCTCCCCCATCTTCATCGTCGACGGAACGTTCGCCGAGGCCGTGATCCTCGAGACCCTCACGCTGAGCGTCATGAACTACGACTCGGCGGTCGCGTCGGCAGCGGCCCGCATGGTGTCGGCCGCATCGGGGCGCCCCCTCGCCGAGATGGGCTCCCGGCGCACGGGCGAACGGTCGGCGGTCGCCGCGGCGCGGGCGGCGTTCATCGTCGGCTTCGGAGCCACCTCGAACCTGGAGGCGGGCAGGAGCTGGGGCATCCCCACGATGGGAACCGCCGCGCACTCGTTCACGCTCCTGCACGACAGCGAGGAGGCTGCGTTCCAGGCGCAGGTCGACGCGCTCGGGCCGGGCACGACGCTGCTCGTCGACACCTACGACATACCGACCGCGGTCGAACTCGCGGTGAAGGTCGCGGGCACGGGCCTCGGCGCCGTGCGGATCGACTCGGGCGACCTGCCCGCGCAGGTGGCCGCGGTGCGCGCCCAGCTCGACTCCCTCGGAGCGACGGGCACGCGCATCACGGTCACGAACGACCTCGACGAGTACACGATCGCGGCGCTGCGGGCGGCACCCGTCGACTCCTTCGGGGTCGGCACCTCGGTCGTCACGGGCTCGGGCGAGCCCGCCTCCGGCATGGTCTACAAGCTCGTCGCCCACAAGGATGCCGCGGGCGAGTGGGTGAGCGTCGCGAAGAAGTCTGCGGCCAAGGCCACGGTCGGCGGTCGCAAGGTGCCGATGCGGTCGCTGCACCCCTCGGGCATCGCGAAGGCGGAGACGATCTACGTCGACACCGCGTCGCCGAACGCCACCGGCGAGCGCGCGCTGCTCGTGCCGCTCGTCACCGACGGAGTCGTGGACGCCCGCTACACCGGCCCCGACGGCACGCGGCTCGCGCGCGAGCACCACGAGCGGGCGATCGCCGAGCTGCCGGATGACGCGTTCCGCCTCAGCCGCGGGGAGCCCGCGATCCCGACGGTCTACGCGTAGCGCTACTCCGAGAGCTTCTCGTAGATCTCCTTGCAGGTGGGGCACACCGGGAACTTCTGCGGGTCGCGCCCGGGCACCCAGAGCTTGCCGCACAGGGCGAGCACTGGCTTGCCCGTGAGTGCGGACTCCATGATCTTGTTCTTGGGCGCGTAGTGCGAGAAGCGCTCGTGGTCGCCGTCCTCGACGAGCTCGCGAGTGAGGAGTTCTTCGAGTTCGCGGTCGAGGGTGTCGATTCCGCCGCCACCGGTCTGGTCGAGGTCAGCCATCCTGCGATTCTACGACTGCGCCCCTAGTTCTGCAGGGTGAAGGCCAGCAGCTCGGGCGCACGCCGGTCGACCAGGTGGCCGCCCCAGGCGACTCCCCCGACGAGCGCGCCGACGCCGATGACCGTGCCGAGCCCGAGGCCCAGGACCTGCACGGACGGCAGGCCGGGGTTGAGGAAGACGAGCAGCACCACGGGCGCGGACAGCACGACGGTGATGACGAGCGAGAGTGACTGGATGACCGAGCCGGCCGTTCCCGCCGCCTGCGGTTGCGCGAACGGGCTGTCGCCCGGGTGCACGGCGGGGTAGGGGAAGGCCGCGGAGATGACGCTCGAGATGCCGAGGGCGACGAGCAGCACGCAGAGGCTCAGACCCACGAGCCCCGGGAAGATCGCGTAGTCGCCCACGATGAGCACGCTCAGGTAGCAGCCGATGAGCACGAGGGGAATGCCCAGCAGGAGCGCGGGCACGATGCGGCCCCAGCGGTCATCCGTGCCCTTCGTGTCTGCAGAGACATGGGCCCAGAACGCGGTGCTGTCGTAGGCGATGTCGTTGTGCACGGTCCAACCCAGGAACAGGCACATGATCGGCACGGGCAGCCACACGATGATGCCAGCGGGCACCCCCGCGACCAGCAGCGCCGCGACCATGACGATCGGCACGATGGGGATGACGGCGAGGCCCACCCGGTAGCGGGCATCCCTGCCCCAGTAGCTCAAGCTGCGGGCGGCGATCGCACCGAGCGGGGTGGCGGGCAGGCGCTCGAACCAGCCGAGGCCGGAGTAGCGGCGGGCGGCAGCCTCGCGCTGGGGGCGGGTGAGCATGCCCGCGACGAGCGCGCGCCACACGCCCCAGAGCAGCGCGAGGAAGGCGACGCCGATGAGCACCCTGAGCCAGGCGGTATCGGTGTGGCCGGCGGCCGCGTCGCCCGGAGCACTCCAGAGGGCGCCGAACGGCGTCCACGAGACCACCGCGGCGATGCGACGGATGACCGGCAGCCCCTGGGCCTGCCAGTCGACGGTGGCGCCCAGCGCGAGGAGCGGCGCGGCAAGGGCGAGCAGGACGATGAGGGTGATGCCGGTGGCATCCCTCGACCGGCGCGACGAGAGGAAGGCCGAGGCGAGCCCCGACGAGACGCGCGCCGCGAGCACGCACGTCGGCACGATGAGAACCGCGGCGAGCAGCGCGAAGAGCACGGGGACGGCACCGCGCGACCAGGTGACGACCTGGGCGATGGCGAAGATCGTGACGACGAGGGTGGGCACGCTCACGGCGCCGGCCACGGCGAGCGCGAGGGCGAGCCGACCGGTACGGATGCCGAACAGCGCGAACCGGCGCGGGTCGATGGTGTCGTCGACGCCGAAGACGAGCGGCAGCAGCAGGAAGGCGAGCACGACGACGGTGCCGAACACCACCATGGTCACGCGCGCGACGTCGGGAGTCGCGAGGCGGAGGGCGCCGAGGCCCGCCGTCACCACCGCCGCCAGGCCGAGCCCGTACACGAGCGCGATGATCATTCCCGCGAGCTGCACGGGGCTGCGCCTGAAGTTGTTGGCGGTGAGCGTCAGCTTCAGTCGGAGAAACTGTGCAACCACTCGAGCCCCTCCACCGTGGTGCGGCCGCCCGCGAGTTCGACGAAGCGCTCCTCGAGCGTCTGACCGCCCCGCACCTCGTCCATGGTGCCGTCGGCGAGCAGTTCGCCGCCCACGACGACCGCGACGTGGTCGCAGATGCGCTGCACGAGGTCCATGCTGTGGCTGGAGAGCACGACCGTGCCCCCGGCGGCGACGTACTTCTTGAGGATCTCGGTCACCGTCGCGGCCGACACCGGGTCGACCGACTCGAACGGCTCGTCGAGCACGAGCAGTCGAGGCGAGTGGATCATCGCTGCCGCGAGCGCGATCTTCTTCGTCATACCCGCGGAGTAGTCGCTCACGAGACGGCCGAGCGACTCCTCGAGTCCGAACGCCCGCGCGAGGTCGGCCGTGCGTGCACGGACCACCGCGTGGTCGAGCCCGCGCAGCACTCCCGCGTAGTAGAGCAGCTGGGCGCCGGTCAGGCGGTCGAAGAGGCGAAGGCGGTCGGGGAGCACGCCCATCATGCGCTTGGCCTGCACGGTGTCGGTCCAGACATCCGACCCGTTGACGACGACGCTGCCCGCGTCGGGCCGCAGCAGGCCCGTGATCATGGAGAGGGTCGTGGTCTTGCCCGCGCCGTTCGGGCCGACGATGCCGTAGAACGCGCCGGTGCTCACCTCGAGGTCCACGCCCGCCACGGCGACCTTGTCGTCGAAGCTCTTCGTGAGCCCGCGCACCGACAGCACGACGCCCGCCGGCTGCGCCTCGAGCTCCCCCTGCGGGAACAGCTCGCGCTCCTCCTCGGGCTCGGCAACCGGTTTGGGGGCCCGCTTGCGACCGGATGCCGCGGCAACCCGCCGCGCCCACGCCGCGACGCTCGCGGCGAACCCCGTGGGGCTCGGGCTCGGCGTCGCGGGTTCGGCAGCAGGAGTGTCGTCGTCGGTGACGTCTTCTTCGAGGGGCGCCTCAGCGAGCGGCTCGTCGGCGGCGGGCTCAGGCTCAGGCTCAGGCTCCGGTTCCAGCTCAGGCTCAGGCTCCGGCTCCACGACGTCAGCGGCCTGCTCGCGCAACTCGGCGTCGCGCGGCGAGAGCACCGTGGCATCCTCGAATTCGAGCTCCTCGACTACCTCGACGGTCTCCGGCTCATCGATGACCGGCTCGACCACGGGGGGAGCCGCTGCAGCCGGAGGAGCGGGTTTGCGCGGTACCGGCTTGCGCGTGCGCGGTGCGGGGCGGCCCCCGCGGGAGTTGGAGGCAGTCCGAGGCGTCGGCTTCTTGGCAGGGCCGGAGTCTGGGGCGTTGTCCACCGGACAAACCTACCAACCCTTGGTGGGAGCCTTGAGCTAGCATCACAAATCCGCAACAACCCAGCGGTTCCCGTGTTCCACACAGGTCCGCTCGGTAACCTTGGGCAAGCACAAAGGTGTGTCCGTATCGCAACTCGTCGGTGAACAACAGGCAAACAACTGTCCCTGCCGCGTTCATTCGCACGAGATAGACACAACCAGGGAGTCATTACTGTGACCACGCAGATCGTTATCCTCGCTGCCGGGATGGGCAGCCGCTTGGGTCGTTCGCTGCCCAAGCCCCTCACCGAGCTCGCCGACGGCCGCACCATCATGCAGCAGCAGTTCGACAACATCCGCCACGCCTTCGGCAACGAGGCGCAGGTCACGATCGTCGTCGGCTACAAGCTCGAGCACATCATCGAGGCGTTCCCCGAGGCGTCGTTCGTCTACAACGAGCAGTACGACCAGACCAACACCTCGAAGAGCCTCATGCGCGCCCTCCAGGCCTCCGCCACCGGCGGCGTGCTCTGGATGAACGGCGACGTGGTCTTCGACCCGACCGCACTCGAGCGTGCCGCGAAGATGGTCGCGCGCGACCAGTCGTTCGTCTCCGTCAACACCGCCAAGGTGTCCGACGAGGAGGTCAAGTACACGACCGACGCCGAGGGCTACATCAAGGAGCTCTCGAAGACCGTCAAGGGCGGCCTCGGTGAGGCCGTGGGCATCAACTACATCTCCCGCGACGACAAAGCAGTCCTGCTGCGCCAGCTCAAGCGCGTCGGCGACCAGGACTACTTCGAGCGCGGCATCGAGCTCGCGATCGCGCAGGACAAGATCCGCATCGAGCCGGTCGACATCTCCGACCTGTACGCGGTCGAGATCGACTTCGCCGAAGACCTGGAGCGCGCGAACCTCTTCGTGTGAGCCCGTGGGTCGGGCTTGTCGAGACCTCACCAGCTGACCTCGATCGTTGGTGAGATCTCGACAAGCCCGATCCACAGCCGCGAGACCATACGATAGAGCGCGTGTCCGCGATCGATGTAGTGCGCCCCGAGCGCTCCCCCATCGCCCGCTACCGACGGTCCCTGTGGCTGCTCACGGTGCGCGACCTGCGTGTGCGGTACTCGACATCCGCCCTCGGGTACTTCTGGTCGATCCTCGACCCGCTCGTCATGGCGGGCATCTACTGGTTCGTCTTCACGCAGGTGTTCCACCGCGGCGTCGGCAATGAGCCCTACATCGTGTTCCTGCTCTCGGCCCTGCTGCCATGGATGTGGTTCAACGGCGCCGTCTCCGACTCGACTCGCGCGTACATCCGCGAGGCCAAGCTCATCCGCTCGACGAAGATCCCGCGCACCATCTGGGTGGTGCGGCTCGTGCTGTCCAAGGGCATCGAGTTCATCGCGAGCCTTCCCGTGCTCGCGATCTTCGCGATCTTCGCGGGCGCCACGCTCAACTGGGAGGCGGTGTTCTTCCTCCTCGCGATCGTCATGCAGGCCGTGCTCACCGTGGGTGTCGGGCTCATCGTCGCGCCGCTCGTCATCTTCTTCCGCGACCTCGAGCGGGCCACCAAGCTCACCCTGCGCTTCCTCTTCTACGCGAGCCCCATCATCTACGGCGTCACCGACCTGCCGCCGAGCCTGCACCTGCTCGCGAGCTTCAACCCGCTGGTCGGCATCCTGTCGATGTACCGCGCGGCGTTCTTCCCCGAGCAGCTCGACCCGCTCACCATCGGAATCGGCGCCGGCGTGACCGTCGTCGTCTTCGTCATCGGGCTGCTCGTCTTCACCCGCACGGAGCGCGCCGTGCTCAAGGAGATCTGATGGCCGACCCCGTCATCCGGGTGCACGAGGCGGGCATCCGGTTCAAGCGCAACCGCCGTTCGCGCCGCAGCTTCAAAGACCTGTTCGCGGGCCGCAAGCGCCGCGCGCGCGCCAACGAGTTCTGGGCACTGCGCGAGGTGAGCTTCGATGTGCGGCAGGGCGAGGCGATCGGCGTCGTCGGCCGCAACGGCCAGGGCAAGTCGACGCTGCTCAAACTCGTGGCCGAGGTGATCCTGCCCGACGAGGGCACGGTGTCGGTGCAGGGCGGCGTCGCGCCGCTCATCGAGATCACGGGCGGGTTCGTCGACGACCTCACCGTGCGCGAGAACGTGTTCCTCACCGCCGGACTCCACGGCATGTCGAAGGCGGAGATCGCGCAGCGCTTCGACGAGATCATCGACTTCGCCGAGATCGGCGACTTCCTCGACACCCCGTACAAGCACCTCTCCAGCGGAATGAAGGTGCGCATCGCGTTCGCGGTGATCTCGCGTCTCGAAGAGCCGATCATCCTCGTCGACGAGGTGCTCGCCGTCGGCGACAAGGGGTTCCGCGAGAAGTGCTACACGCGCATCGAGGAGCTGCTCGCCGGCGGTCGCACGCTGTTCTTCGTGTCGCACAACGAGAAGGACCTCCGCCGGTTCTGCACGCGCGGCCTCTACCTCGACAAGGGCGCCCTCGTGCTCGACGGCCCTATAGACGACGTTCTCGATCGATACAACGCCGACTACGGCGCCTGACACCGGCACTACGGTTGAACCATGGCCAAGAACCAGGAGATCACCGTCTCCAACCCGATGGTCGTGCGCGGCATCGACCGCGTGCTCACCGTGCAGCGCCCCGTCGTGCTCGCGCACATCCGCAGCATCCGCCGCGGTCGGCCGAACGCCAGCCCGGATGAGATCATCCGCACGCTCGAGCGCCGCTACCTCGCCGCGGTAACGACGGGCGGCGCCCTCGTGGGTGCGAGTGCCGCCGTACCGGCCATCGGCACCGGCGCCTCCCTGGCCCTCTCGGGTGTGGAGACGGCAGGATTCCTCGAGGCGAGTGCCCTGTTCGCTCAGTCGGTGACCGAGGTGCACGGCATCGTCGTGGACGACCCCGATCGCGCCCGGGCGCTCGTGATGACCATGGTGCTCGGCACCGCCGGCAGCGACCTCGTCAAGCAGCTCGCCGGACAGGCGGCGGGCGGCACTGCCCGCAACGCGTTCTGGGGCGAGACCATCACCAAGAGCCTGCCCCGCGCCGTCGTCGGGCCGATCGCCGACCAGCTCAAGAAGACCTTCATGAAGCGCTTCGCCGTCTCGCAGGGCACCAATGTCGTCGGCAGGCTCATCCCGTTCGGCATCGGCGCCGTGATCGGCGGTGGCGGCAACCATCTGCTCGGCAGGCAGATCGTGCGGTCGTCGCGCGAGGCGTTCGGGCCCGCACCCGTGGGGTTCCCGGAGTGGCTCGCGGTCATCCCCAAGCAGCCGAAGGCCCCGAAAGCGCCCAAGACACCTCGCGCGCCGAAGGCCGTGCGACAGCGCCGGACGAAGGCGATCGCCCCGCCCGAGTGAGTGTCGAGGGCTGCGGCTAGGCTTCACACATGTATGAGGATGCCTACCGTGTGCCCTTCCAACTCGACCGCACTCCCCCGACCTACCGGCTCACCAACATCGGCGACGAGCCCGTGCACGGCGTGGCCGTGACCATCCACGGCGCAGGTACGCTCGCCGCCAACTCGCCGGCCAAGCTGCAGCCGGGCGAGGGCCTCGAGGTCACGATCACGGGCGAGCAGCTCGCGCGGTCGAGCATCCTCGTCGTCCGCTGGTTCCGCCCGAGCGGCACCGAGTACCTGTGGCGGGCGAGCTTCTAGCGCTCAGCTGTCGCCGGGCGTGCCGTCTTCGTCGTCATCGTCGAACGGGTCGCCCTCGCTGCCGCGCGCGTCGTCGGCGTGGATCTTCGCGTGCTTCTCCCACTCCTTCATGAGCTTGGTGATGGCGGCACGGAATCGGCGGGTCGCCTCACCCGGGGTGGTGTCGCCGAAGTGGCGCTCGACCCAGAACCGCAGGCGCTCGCGCGCCCCCTCGTCGAACTGCACGCGGTCGGCGATCGCGACGATGTCCGCGGCCTCCGACGCGAGCAGCCACTCGCAGGCGCCCAGGTATCCGTTCTCGTCGATCTCGGCCTCGGGCGACTCGGGCCGCGCGATGATGAGCGGCTTGCCGGTGGCGAGCCGGTCGTAGACCATCGCGGAGATGTCGGTGATTGCGACATCCGGCGCAGCGAGCTGCCAGCCGAGCTCGTTCGAGGTGTCGAAGACGTGCTGCGCGGTCGGGTCTGCAGCGTTCGCCCGGGCGATCGCGGCGATGATGGCCTCGTTCGCCGCCTTGTACTCGGGGTCGGCGACGCCGCTGCGCGGGTGCGGCCGGTAGATGAGGCGGTGGTTCGGAGAGGCCAGCAGCGCGGCGGTGAGCGCGACTCCGTGGGTGGCGATCGAGCCGTATGCCGCTGCCGCGCGGTCGCCCTCCCACGTCGGCGCGTACAGCACGACGGTGCGCTCGTCGGGAGTGTAGGGCAGCTCACCGCCGAAGTGGTCGGCCTGCGGCCTGCCGATCTTGAGCGCCCGCTTCTTCATGTCGAAGTCCCAGAGCTTGTGGCTGAGGCGGTCGATCGCGGCGTCGCCCGCGACGAAGCTGTAGTCGTAGGCCTTGAACTGGTTCGTCGTCATGTACATCTTGTCGCTCTCACCGTGGTTGATGAAAACGTGCCACATGCGGCCGTAGCGGAACATCTGGAAGTTCTTCGCGTTCTGATTCACGTAGAACACGATCGAGATGTCCTGTTCGTGCACGAACTTCTCGAGGTCGGCGACACTGCGCAGGTAGAGCGCCGGCACCGGCGCCTCGTTCCACAGCGCCAGCACGGTGCTGGGTGCGCGCGCGATGATCGCCACGGGCCACGTGGCTGCGAGTTCGGCGAGCGGGGCGTACCACTGACGCACCTGATACAGGTTCACCTGGGTGTCGGCGAAGTACACGGCGATCTTGATCGTGCCCGGTGCGGGCAACGGATGCGACGGCGACTGCCGCGCGACCGCCGCACGATTGCGCCTCGAGATCAGGATGTTGCGGACGAGTCGCCGCGCGGTCGCGAAGTCGTTGAGGAGGGGCACGAGTCCATCAAACCAGCGGCGGACGGCCCGCACGCGTCATGCGCCACACCGTTATCCACTTGATGCGACGCCGCCCGCCGGGCTTCTCGCGCCAGCCCGCGACCCACCCGCCGAGCCATGCGCCGAGGCCCGCGGGGCGCCGGATCGAGCGCAGTAGCTGGATCGCCGTCCAACTGCCCACATAGAACGGCACCAGCACCCACGGCAGGTTGCGCTTGCCGAGCCACACGCGGTTGCGCGCGTTGAGCCGGTAGTAGTACGAGTGCCGCGCCGGGTCGATCGCCGGGTGGTGGGCGACGAGGTCGCCCGCGTAGAGCACGCGGTGTCCGGTATCCCACACGCGCCACGCGAGCTCGATGCCCTCGTGCGCGTAGAAGTACGGCGCGCCCCAGCCACCGGCGGCGTCGTACACCGCGCGCGGCAGCAGCGTGGCGCCCTCCCATACCGAGAACACGTTGCTGGAGTGCTCGGGGTCGCCCTTGCGGATCCGCGGGATCCATCGCCGCGGGTTCGACACCCCGCTCGGGTCGACGACGCGCGGTTGCAGCAGCCCGATCGTCGGGTCGGCCTCGATCTTCGCGATCGCGTCGGCGAGGAACGTGGGCGACGGGATGCTCGCGTCGTCGTCGAGGAAGAAGATGTAGTCGCCCGACACGACGTCGGCGCCGGCGTTGCGGCCGGCCGGGATGCCGAGGTTCTCGGGCAGGTGCACGCCGCGCACTCCGGCGGGGAGGCCTTCCGGCACCCAGGCGTTGCCCACCACGACGGTGTCGAGGGTCACACCGGTCTGCGCGGCGAGGCTCGCGAGACTGCGAGCGAGGTCATCCGGTCGCGTGCCCTGCGTCAGGGAGACGACGCCGACTGTCGGTGGCAGCACCTCTCGAGAACTCAGGAGCGCACTCGCTTCGACGCCATGATTGCCACGAAGTGCCCCACCAGTGCGAGCACCGCGAGGGGCAGGAGGGCGAGCACGAGGATGCGGTCGGCCAGCAGCGGCGGCAGGAACAGCCCGACGATAGCCGCGGCGAACGCCAGGATCGTCAACTCGACCGAGTGGTAGAGCCGGTGGAACGGCACGAACTTCGCGGCCCTGCGCAGGCGCGCAACGAGCGCCTGGCTCGGCTCGGCCTCGCCCTTGCGGTCGCTGAGCTTGTCGAGGCCGGCATTGGCGCGCGCGACGTGCACCATGTCGTTGAGCGCCTTGTTGAGCACGATCACGAGGGCGAGCGCGAACCCGACGGTCGTCCACGCGAAGTCACCGGGGAACTCGAGCGGCCACCCGGCGGCACGGATGCCCAGCACGATCGGGATGAGCGCCTCCGTCGAGTAGTGCCCGACCTTGTCGAGGAACACGCCGGCGGGCGAGCTGGTGCCGCGCCAGCGCGCGACCTCGCCGTCGCAGCAGTCCACGAGCATCTGCAGTTGGCCCATGACGAGCGCAAGTGCCGCGCCGCCGATGCCCGGGATGAGCAGCGACGCCGCCGTCGCCCACCCCACGAGGATCATCAGGCCGGTCACTCCGTTGGCACTAATGCTCGTCCTCAGCAGTGCCCACGTGAGGTACGGCGAGATGTTGCGCAGGTAGAGCGAAGCGGTCCAGTGCTCGGCGTTGGCGCGCTGGCGCACCTCGGGCGGCTGGCTGATCTCGCGGAGCTGGGCGATCGTCGTCGGTCGCGCCGGGTGACTGTCGATGGTCACAAAGTCACCTTCCGGTGTGCACGGTGATGTTGCGGGTGAGCTTGAGGAAACCGAGCACGAAGCCGATGCCCCAGCCGAAGTGGATGCAGGGCAACACTACGAGATACCAGAGCCCGGTGCGCAGGCCCTCGCGAGCCGCGTTCACGGATGCCACGACCACGAGCACCGCGTAGACCGCGGGTACGGCGAACGCGAGGGCGAGCCAGGTCACCCCGGTGGCCAGCCCGACGATCCCGAGGATCGTCGTCGCGACGATGCCCAGCACGGCGAGCGGCGGCACGAAGTAGCGCAGCCCGGAGCCGAACCGGCGGGCGAGCTCGCCGCGCCAGATGCCGGTGGCGACGAACTGCCGAATGAGCTTGCGCAAGCTCGACCGCGGTCGGTAGACGACGGTGAGGTCGGGGGTGAACCACACGGTTCCGCCGGTCTGGCGCAGGCGGCGGTTGAGCTCCCAGTCCTGCCCCCGCTTGATGCCCTCGTCGAACAGCCCGACCTCGAGCAGGCGGTGCCGCTGGAACACCCCCAGGTACGCCGTCTCTGCGGGGCCGGCCTTGCCGCCGACGTGGTGCTGCGTGCCACCGAGGCCCTCGGGCGAGCCGTAGGCGTGGGCCACCGCCTTCTGGAACGGGGTGGTGCCCTCGGCCTTCATGATGCCGCCGACGTTGTCGGCGCCCGTCTCGAGCAGGGTCTTTACCGCCACGCGCGTGTAGTCGCGGGGCAGGACGGAGTGGGCATCCACTCGCACGACGATGGGGTTGCTCGAGGCGCGGATCGCGACGTTGAGGCCGCCGGGAGTCGAGCCGAGCTCGTTGGGGATGCTGCGGATGCGCGGATCGATGCGCGCCATCTCGGCGATCACGTCGTTCGTACCGTCGACGCTCGGGCCGAGAGCCAGGATGACCTCGAACGGGCCCTCGTAGTCCTGGTCGATGAGGCTGTTGACCGCTGCCTCGATGTGCTCGACCTCGTTGAGCACCGGCATGACGTAAGACACACCGGGGAGGGTGTCGGGCTGCTTCGCCATGGGATCCAATGAGTCGAGCTGGTAGTCGGTCGAGCCTACCAATAGGGCAGGCCCGACCGACTGCTTTACTTCAGCTCGCCGAGTGTCACGTCGACCTGCGAGGCCTTGCCGTCGCGCACGTAGGTGATCGTGGCCTTGGCGCCAGCGGCGAGGCTGCGCACCTGGGCGGTCAGGTCGGTCTTGCCCGTGATGGGCAGCCCGTCGAACTTGGTGATGATGTCGCCCGCCTTGAGGCCGGCAGCTGCGGCAGCGCCGCCATCGGTGACCTCGACGATGCTCGCGCCGACGACCGTCGGGTTCTTCTGGTTGGTGTCCTCCTGCACGTCGGCGACGGATGCCCCGAGCAGGCCGTGCGTCGCCGAACCGTTGTCCATGATCTCCTTGGCGACGCGCTGTGCCAGGTTGGCGGGGATCGCGAAGCCGACGCCGATGCTGCCGGACTGGCCGCCCGTGGTCGAGCTTCCGGCCGACGCGATGGCCACGTTGATGCCGATCACCTTGCCGTCGGAGTCGAGTAGCGCTCCGCCGGAGTTACCGGGGTTGATCGCGGCATCCGTCTGGATCACCGAGAGCGAGATCGTCGCGGTCGAGCCCGTACTCTGGGTCGACTGGCCGGGGATGTCGAAGTTCCAGAAATCGTACGGGGCCTGGCCGCCCTGGTCGGGTGCGCTGTCCTGCGTGCTCGTGTCATCGGGCACGGCCGAGGAGGCGATGGTGATGCTGCGGTTGAGGGCGCTCACGATGCCATCGGTGACGGTGCCGGCGAGGCCCAACGGCGCGCCGATCGCGACCGCGGTGTCACCGACGTTGAGCTTCGACGAGTCGGCGAACTCGGCGGGCTGCAGGTCGGTCACACCGTCGATCTTGATGACGGCGAGGTCGGAGATCGGGTCGGTGCCGACGACCTTGGCGGTGAAGAGTCGACCGTCGCTCGTGGTCACGGTGACGGCGCCGTCGGAGGCGGCTCCGTCGAGGGTGACGACGTGCGTGTTGGTCAGGATGTAGCCGTCCTTGCTGAGCACGACACCCGAGCCCGTGCCGCCGGCCGTGCTCGACGTGACGCCGATCGTGACGACGGAGGCCATCGCCTTGGCGGCAACGGCGGTCGCCTGCGTGACGCTCTTGGTGTCGTTGACGGTGATGGTCGTGGCGGTCGGGCTGCCCACGACCGCGGAGCTGCCGGCCTGGTTCGAGGTGGCGAGGAGCGCGATACCGGCTCCGGATGCGCCACCGAGGACGGCGCCGACGGCGAGTGCCGCGACGACTCCGACGACGACGGGGGTGCGCCGGAAGGATGCGCCTGAGTGCGCACGCTCTGTGGCGGGTGCTGTCTCAACGCCTCCTTCGGCAGTAAGCCTCGCCTGGGTCTGCTCCAGGGACTCGGTGCTGTCAGTAGAACCCGTCGTCGGGTTCTGGGGGGCGTCGGTCATAGTGAATGCTCCTTCCAAAGCGATGCCAAGCATTCATCGCCAACCTGAACATTCTATTTAGGTGCGCTGTGAGCCAGCCGCTTCCGAGCCAAGCGTTCGCTTAGCAGCCAGGACCGGCCGGATTCCGCCCGCACTCCTTCTCGACCAACACCGTCTTCGCGTCTCCCGCGACGATCACCAACCGGTTGGCGGGAACGGTCAGGACCCCGGATATCCCCACCCACGGGCCGCCCGCGAACCGGTACTCCGCGGCGTAATCCACGTCGAGATCGATCACGTAGGTGCCGTTCCGGGTGTACACGTGGCTCGTCCCCGTTGCGTCGAACTCCCCCACGCCCAGCGCCGCCCACGTCGCACCCGCAGACGGATGGCTCGCTGCCGCGCCATCCCCGTACGACCACCACCACTCGACCGGGGTGAAACGCACGTCGGCCGGATGCCCGAGCAGCGTGCCCGGCACCACGTGCGCGGACCCGGTCGCGTAGAAGTTCGTGTCGAGGCCCACCACGGTCCACCCGTTCGGCTCCATGTGGTCGACCGGAGGGGTCGGCCGGAATGCGGCGATATCCGCCAGCGTCACGGGTGCGGTGACCGTGGCGATGAAGCCGCGCGGGCAGATCGTCGAGTCGGGGTTCGAGCACTCGTCGAGGGTGGGGGTAGCGGGGCCGGTCGGGGGTGTGCGCGGGACCGTGCCGCGCGGGGTCTCGGTGCCGGTGAGGGTGACGTCGGTGGTGTTGACGGTGCCGGTGATGTCTGGGCAAATGCCCCCGGCGATAACGACTGCGGAGCAACTTCCATCCGCTCCTAAGACCGCGGAAGACGCCAACGTCAAAGCCGCCACGGTAAGGAGTTTCGCTAGCAAAAGTTCTCACCATCCCACACGTCACTCGAGTCAAGAAGCAGTTCACTTCCATCGAGCGCGAAGGCAACTTCGAGTGGCACCCGGTCGACACGGCTTGCAGGGGTTACGTCGGAGCCCCCGGCATCGATGACTCTCACCTCCGACACGTCAAGGCACAGATAAACCACAATCTCTTGGGCGTCCTGTCGTTGCAGGGTCAGCGAGTCGAACTTGCTCTCGCCCTGCATGTGGCGAGTAGCCGACTGTAGAGAGCCGAAGTCTTCATTCGCTCGTCGCAGCTCCTCTGGAGTCACGTACGGGGAAAGGCGTTCGGGGTGAGTCCCACCCTCCGCCGCAATCGCATCGGAGACTCGCAAGTACCTCTTGTAACTCTCCTCCGCCGCCGCCAACGCCTCCTCCTCCGACGCGAACACGGGCGTGACACTGGGCGTGGGCACCGGTGTCACGGGCGGCTGATCCCCGTGGCATCCGGCAAGCATGACAAGGAGCACGAGCACGAGAATTGAGCGCATGGTTCCGACGTTATCCAACGACCGTAGAAATCGGGACGCCCTTTCCACACGCAATAGGCTCGGCGGGTGACTGTGTCGGGATCGTGGGAGCGCGCTGCGCGCGGCGCCATGCTGCTCGGCAACGACGGAGAGCTGCGGCCGACGATCTTCGCCGAGATGTCGGCGCTCGCCACGTCGACGGGTGCCATCAACCTCGGGCAGGGCTTCCCCGACCAGGACGGCCCGGCCGAAGTGCTCGAGGCTGCGCGGCGCGCGATCAGCGACGGGGTGAACCAGTACCCGCCCGGTATGGGCATGCCCGTGCTGCGGGAGGCCATCGCTGCGCACCAAGAGCGGTTCTACGGCATCCGTGTCGACGCCGGCGCGAACGTGCTCGTCACGGCGGGGGCGACCGAGGCACTCGCGGCGACGATCCTCGCGCTGACGGATGAGGGCGACGAGGTCGTGACGCTCGAGCCGTTCTACGACGCCTACGGAGCTCTCATCGCCCACGCGAAGGCGACGCACGTGACGGTGCCGCTGCGCGCGCCCGACTTCCAGCCCGACCACGACGACCTGCGGGCGGCCGTCACCGATCGCACGCGGCTGATCCTCATCAACTCGCCGCACAACCCCACCGGCTCGGTGCTGCCGCGCGAGACCCTCGAGCTACTCGTCGAGCTCGCCCACGAGCACGACGCCCTCATCGTCACCGACGAGGTGTACGAGCACCTCACGTTCGAGACCACCCACACCCCGATCTCGAGCCTGCCCGGCGCGTTCGAGCGCACGATCACCATCTCGAGCGGCGGCAAGACCTTCAGCACGACGGGCTGGAAGATCGGCTGGATCGTCGCGCCCACCGAACTGGTCGCCGCCATCCTCGCGGTCAAGCAGTTCCTCACCTACGTGAACGGTGCTCCGTTCCAGCCGGCGATCGCCGTGGGCCTCGGTCTGCCCGACGAGTACTTCACCACCGCCGCCGCGACCCTCGCCGCGAAGCGCGACATCCTCTCGGCCGGGCTCACCGCGGCCGGCTTCGCGGTGAGCCGTCCACAGGCCGGCTACTTCGTGATCGCGGATGCCTCGCCCCTCGGCGTCACCGACGGCGCCGAGTTCTGCCGCGCGCTCCCCGCCCTGGCCGGGGTCGTGGGCGTTCCCGTGACGGCGTTCGTGCACCCGGATCGGCGCACCGGGTACGAGTCCCTCGTGCGGTTCGCCTTCTGCAAGAAGGTCGAGCTGCTCGAACGGGCGTCGGCACAGCTGTCGGAGCTGCGAACTCAATAGACAGCTCAGTTAACATTAGTTAAGCGCTTGACAAGGGTGAGGCGCGGCTCCTAGAGTCGCCGCATGACGTCACGTATTGAGTGGGTTGCCGAGAGCACCAGGCTGTTGACCGCGATCTCGGCGGAGTTCGCCGACACCATGCCGTTCGCAGGTCTGACCATCGGCACCGGCATCCACCTGGAGCCGAAGACCGCCGCGCTCATCATGACCCTCGCGGCAGGCGGTGCGCGCGTCGTCTCGACGGGCAACCTCAACACGACGCAGCAGGAGACCGTGGACTACCTGCGCGAGCACGGCATCGACGTGAAGGGCGGTCCGACGAGCGACCCGGCCGAGCATGACCGCCACCTGCGCGCGGTGCTCGCCGAGAAGCCCGACCTGCTGCTCGACAACGGTGGCGACCTCTTCGCGCGCTACCTGGAGGAGCCGTGGGAGGGCCTACTGGGCGGCACCGAGGAGACCACCTCCGGCCGCACGCGTCTCGCGCCGTTCCGCGATGCACTGGGCCTGCCGATCCTCGTCATCAACGACAGCCCGATCAAGCAGTTCGCCGAGAACGAGCACGCGGTCGGCCAGAGCGTGCTCGAGTCGTACCTGCGCATCACGAACCGCTCGACCGGCGGCAAGCACATCGTCGTCTTCGGCTACGGCTCGTGCGGTCAGGGCGTCGCCGCCAACTTCCGCAACGCGTACGGGCTGGTCACGGTGATCGACACCGACCCGGTCAAGCGCCTGGAGGCGTGCCTCGACGGCTTCGATGTGAGCGACCGCGAGACGGCGCTACGGCGCGCGGACGTCGTGGTGACGGTCACCGGGCACCGCGACATCCTGCTCGCCGACGACCTGGGCCTGCTGCGCGACGACGTGGTGCTCATGAACGCGGGGCACTTCCCGCTCGAGATCGATGCGCCGGCGCTGCTGGGCCACGGCGACGTCGAGAGTGTGACGGATGCCACGGAGGGCCTGCAGACCCTCCGAACCCGTGATGGCCGCCGCATCCACCTCGCCACCGGCGGCCACATGGCAAACCTCGCCGGCCCCCGCCCGCTCGGCAACTCGATCGAGTCGATGGACCTGGGCTTCGCGCTTCAGGTGCGCTGCCTCGAGGCGATCGCCCGCGGCCGCGTCTCCGCCGACTCGGTAGTCGTGCCGGTCCCGCGCGCGATCGATGAGGCCGTCGCGTCGTCCTACCTGGAGCTCGTCGCGGGCTAGCATGCTGGCATGACGACGACCCCTGCGGGATGGTACGCGCATCCCGACGACCCGGCGTACGAGTTCTACTGGGACGGCGCCGCGTGGACGGGTGACAGTCGACCGACCGGCACGCTCGTACCCTCTCCCCTGCCCGCGCCCGCCGCGACGGAGACGGCGGCCCGTCGCATCCGGCCGCTCTGGATCGGCGTCGGCGCGGGAGCGCTCCTGCTGGTCGTCGCCGCCGTCGTCGCGGTGCTCGTGCTCGCGCAGCCGCGCTACCCCGACTCGTCTCCGCTCACGCGTGACGATCTCGCCGCCATCGCCACCGACCTCGGCGTACCCACGGATGCCCGCACCGGCGATTCCGCGATCCTCCTCGGCAGCTCGCCGAGCGAGTGCGGCATCGTCGCCCAGTTCGGCACCGGACTGTGGTCGCAGAACGACGTCGACACAGGCCAGCCGTTCTACCAGGTGTGGGGCTACGGCACCGCCCCGGGCGCGCCCTGGGTGAACGCGCGCCTCTTCCCCACCCCCGCCGACGCCGCAGCGTTCGTGGATGAGGTCGAGAGCGCCGCGGGCCAGTGCTCCGCCTTCACGCGCCCGGACGACCCCACCGAGTGGCACGACCGCAACGCCACGCGCGTCGACGATCGCGTGATGTTCGAGTTCGACTCGACCTACGCCGTGGTCACCGCGAAGGACAACGCGGTGTTCCTCTTCCTCTTCGACGGCGGCAGCCCCGACCTGGACTACGTCGACTCGGCCCTCGGCTAGACGAGCGCCCGCGCGGTCGAGTTGCGCCCGACCACCGTCGTGCGCAGCGTCTCGTTCGGCGCCGGGTCTGAGCCCAGGAGCATGCCGTTGAGGCTGTTGCCCGCGCGCACCCCGAGCTCTCGGGCGGAGAGGTCGACGCTCGTGAGCGAGGGGGCGACCATCGACGAGTACGGAAGGTTGCCGAAACCGGCGATCGAGAGCGTGCCCGGCACGGGGATGTCGAGTTCGTGCGCGGCGCGCAGCACTCCGTAGGCGAGCAGGTCGTCGGCGCACACCACTGCAGTGACGCCGTCGGCCACCCAGCGGCCGAGCAGCGGGAGCGCTGCGTCGTACGCCGACTGCGTCGTCATCCGTTGCACCATCAGGTCGGGCACGCTCAGGGCCGCGCCCCGGGACTGCAGCTGCCGCTCGACCGCGTCACGACGGTGGTTGAGGGTCGAGCGGTCGCGCTCGACGCCCAGGTAGCCGACCCGGCGGTGGCCGAGGCCCACGAGGTGGTCGGCGATGCCCGTGCCCGCCGCCTCGACATCGAGGTCCATGCTCGCCATGCCCGCGCGGGTCTCGCCCGACTCGAGCAGGATCGTGGGGCAGGTGGGTGAGATCGTGTCGAGCAGGGTGGCGCCCGGGCTCGCGAGTACGAGGCCCGCGAGGTCGCCCGCGAGCGCGCGCTGCACCGTGGACGGGTCGTAGTCGTCGCCGTGGCGCGGCCACAGGATCGTCAGCGAGAGCGACTCGTCGAGGGCGGAGGCCAGACCGTCGAGCACGAGCGAGAAGAACGGATTCGCGGGGTCGGGTGACACGAACGCGACCGTGTCGCGCCTGCCGCGGGCGAGCGCGCTAGCGGTCGTGTTGATGCGGTAGTCGAGCTGCTGGATCGCCGAGCGGACCCGCTGCTCGGTCTCGGGCGTGACCCGGCCCGCGGACTTGCCGTTGGCGATGAGCGACACCGTCGCCACCGAGACCTCCGCGAGCTTCGCAACGTCGCGCGCGGTCGCGCGTCGGGTCAGATCACGGGTCATTGACACATCATGGCACCAACCGCGGACCGGTCTGTGCACCCTGTGGGCAGCGTGACTCAGACCGCCGCGGCGACCGCACTGAGGGGCAGCGTCATGCTGAAGCACGTGCCTACGCCCTCTTCGCTCTCGACACCCATCTCGCCGTGGTGCGCCGTGACGATCGCCTTGGTGATGGTCAGGCCGAGGCCCACACCGGGCACCGCGTTGCGCGTGGCCGTCGTAGCGCGGAAGAAGCGCGAGAAGAGCTTGTCGAGCTCGGAGTCCGCGATACCCATGCCCGTGTCGCGCACCGTGATGATGGCGTTGTCCGCGGTGACATCGAGGGCGAGCGTGACGGTTCCGCCGCGGGGCGTGAACTTGATCGCGTTCGAGATCAGGTTGTCCACGGCCTGACCGAGGCGCACGGGGTCTCCGTGCACCACGGCCGGGACGTCGGGCAATTTCTGGACGAGGTTGATGCCGGCATTGTCGGCAACGGGAGTGGCCGACTCGATCGCGGCGGAGACGATGGTCTCGAGCGGCACGACGCGAGCGTCGAGCGGGAACTTGCCCGACTCCACCTGGGCGGTGAAGAGCAGGTCGCCGACGAGGCGCAGTAGGCGGTGGGCGTTGCGCTCGGCGACACCCAGGTACTGCAGGTGCTCCTCCGAGAGGGGGTTGTCCTCGTCGTCGCGCATGAGCTCGAGGTACCCGAGGATCGAGCTGAGCGGCGTGCGCAGCTCGTGCGAGATGAGACCGACGAACTCGTCCTTCAGGCGAGCGACTTCGCGGGCCTGGGTGACGTCGGATGCCACGAACAGGTAGCCGCGCGTGCGGCCCTCCTCGTCGACGCGCTTCGTGACCGAGAGCTGCACGGGAACGTGGCTGCCGTCCTTGCGCACATACGTCCACTCGCGGGATTCGGCCTGGCCGAGGCGCGCGCTCTCGACGAGCGCCGAGAAACCGGGGTTGAGCACGGTCTCGCCGGGCGGGTAGTTCAGCTCGCGGGCACGGTCTTCGAGCTCCTCCGGGAGGTGGAAGTCGAAGATGTGCAGGTGGTCCTCTGCCTCGTCGGGCGTCGGCCCCAGGATCTTCGTCGCACCCGGGTTCCAGGCGTCGATGAGGCCCGTGGCATCCGTGCCGATGACGGACTGCTCGGTGACAGCCGCCCACACGCCGCGGAACATGCGGTCGAAGGCGCGGTACTTCGCCTCGCTCTCCTGCAGCTGGGCCGCGTACTCGACGGTGCGCTGGAGCATGCGCTCCTTCTCCTCGGCGAGGCCCTTGATCGAGCGCAGTTGCTTGCGGCTCTGTCGCGCGAGCTCGTTGACGATGGCGGCGGCCACGGCGAAGATGATCGGCGTGAAGATGCCCCGCACCCACTCCCCGAGTGTCTGCGGCCACGTCAGGCTCACAATGAACGGCGTCATGAGGGCCACGGAGGTGCCCACTCCCGCGTAGGCGATGAAGCGGCGCCCCTCGGCGGCGGCGAGCCACACGACGGGCAGGATGATGAGCGAGATCCAGATCGAATCCGTGCCGCCCGTGCCTGCACCGAACGCGCCGAGCCCGAACAGGTCGATCGCGGGGATGAGCAGGGCGTAGCGCTCGAGGTTGTCCAACCGCGTGAAGACGAGCGAGATGAGGGTGGCGAACGCGATGATGCCGATGCCCGCCACCGCAACCGCGGTATTGGAGAAGCCGAGGCTCGGCACGATGAGCGTGAGGATCGCGGCCGCGACGACCGCGATCGCCGTCGCCGACTGCTTGACGGCGGGCGACGGGTGGTCGAGGTCAGCCGAGAAGCGCTCGCTGATGCGGGTGAAGAAGTCACTCATCGGGGTTCCTTCCCCACTGACAGCCACGTCGCCAGCTCACGAGGGCTGAACGGCTTGGCGAGAAAATAGTCGGCACCGGCTTCGATACCGATCGACTGCGACTGCTCGTCGACGGATGCCGACAGCAGGAGAATGCGGAGATCGCCGACCGTGTCGTTGCTGCGCACGGCGCGGCAGACGTCGAGGCCCGTCATCTCGGGCATCGAGACGTCGAGGATGGCGAGGTCGGGCTGGTGCTTGAGGATCGCCTCGAGAGCCAGCGCCCCGTCGCCGACGCTTGCGACGAGCTCGAGGCCCGCCTTGCCCACGGCGATGGAGACGAGCGATCGGATGTCCTGATCGTCATCGGCGACGACGACTGTCGTGGTCATGACGCGACCCACCGGGGAACGGTGCTGACGAGCACCTGGCGCACCTGGGCCGCGGTGAAGGGCTTGGGCAGCGCGGCGTCGGCGATCGGGAAGTCAGACGCGTCGAGCACCGACGTGATGGCGATCGCGCACGCCGGGCGCTCCGACTTGAGCTTGGTGGCGAGCTGCCACCCGTCCATGCCGGGCAGCTGGAGGTCGATCACGGCGAGGTCGTGGTGCTGCAGTGCGTACGCCGAGATCGCATCCTCCGCGGACTCGACGACGGTGACGTCGCATCCGGCCTTCTCGAAGTAGCGGCGGAGCAGGCCGGCCTGGTCCTCGCTGTCCTCGACGACGAGGATGCGGACCTGGTCGATGGCAGGCCTGTCCATTACAAGTTCCCCCTGGTACATGTCGTTGCTCCCGGCGCCTAGACGGCTGCCGAATCCCGGATGATCTCGAGGGCCTCGTTGTACGAGCCCGTCCCGAAGCGCGACCAGGCGCGGGCCGTGGCCATCGCGAAGTCGGGGTCGAGGTAGGCGGGGCGCTCGACGCCCACGGCGAACGAGCCGAGCATGGCGAGCTTGCTGTCGGTGAAACCGTCGATGGAGACGAAGCGGTTGGGCCGGAAGTCGGGCGTCGACGACGTGCTCTGGTAGCACGCGACGGTGCGGACCTTCGACGCAGCAACCAGCGTCGCGTCGTGCACGGTGCGGTGGTCCTGGTTGTCGTCGTTCTTGCTGTGCACGTAGACGACGGTGGCTCCGACGTCGCCGATGATCTTGCGGATGATGTCGACGAGCGGCAGCCCGCTGGGGTGCGCTCCCCCGAGCGCATCCTCGAGCAGGAGGTTGGCGCCGATGACCTGAGCCGACTGCGAGCCCTCGTTCCAGGCGTGCTGGATGCCCCCCTCGCGCATTCCTGCGGAGAGGGTGAGGATCGTGACGGTGTCGCCCGCCGCACGGTGCGCCGCGAGGATCCCCGCGACGCCGGCCTCGACGTCGTCGGGGTGTGCGCCGATGGCGAGCACGCTCTCTGCGGACGACACGACCGTGGCGGCCTGGCGCGCCTCGGTCGCCAGTCGCACGACGTGGCTCACGAGGTCGGCCGAGCTCACGGGCTTCGTGAGGAACTCGTTGGCGTCGTGCCGCAGCGCCGTGATGGCGTAGTCGACGGAGGCGTGGGCCGTCATCACGATGACGGGCAGGCCGGGCTTCACCTGGCGCACCTGGGCGATGAGGTCGAGCCCGGACATGCCGGGCATCTCGATGTCGGTGAGCAGCACATCCGGCTGGAATTCGGCGACCGCGTTCACCGCGAGGCGCGGGTCGGCGAGCGTGATGACCACGCAATCGCCGCGCTTCTCCAAGACCGTCTTGGAATACAGCGCGACATCTGGGTCGTCTTCAACGATGACGACTCTAAACAGTTCAGGCATCCGTTCCCCCCTGGGATGAGATGTCACTCACTGTACGGACCAAACCAATCGGGGTACATACCCCCAAGGTGGTGCCCCTAGATTTGGTGGACCCCGAACCGGCGCAGCGCCAGAGCGGGGTTCGTCAGGCGCACGGATGCCACGCGCCCCACCGTCACGTCGGCAACCGCGATGCCCGACTCCTCGCCGATCGTGACGAGCTCGACGCCCATGGGGTCAACGACCATGCTGTTCCCGGCCCCGATGGGTGGGGCGTGGTCGGCGGCGGCCACGTACACGGTGTTCTCGATGGCCCGCGCCGTGACGAGCACGCGCCAGTGGTGCTCCTTGAGCGGGCCGCGCACCCACTCCGCGGGCACGAGCACGAGGTCGGCGCCCGCGTCGACGAGCCGACGCGTGACCTCGGGGAAGCGGATGTCGTAGCAGGTCTGCAGCCCGACCGTGAAGCCGTTCCAGCCGAAGGTCTGCGGCGCCTCGATTGCGCCCGCCTGCACGCGGTCGGACTCCTTCTGCCCGAACGCGTCGTACAGGTGCAGCTTGCGGTAGGTCGCGACGAGCGTGCCCGACGGGCCGACCGCGACGAGCGTGTTCGACACCTTGTCGCCTGCCGCCTCGAGCATGCCCGCGACCAGGTGGATGCCCAGCCTCGCCGCTATCGCGCCGAGGCCCGTCACGAACGCACCGTCGAGTGACTCGGCCGCCGCGACGGAGGCGTCGCCGAGCTCGGGCTCGAAGAACGACGAGTACTCCGGGAACACCACGAGGGTCGCTCCGCGGCCGACGGCCTCGGTGGCGAACTCCTCGATGACCGCGAGGTTCCTGTCGCGGTCGTCACCGGGCGCGAACTGCGCGACGGCGAGGAGGCTCACTAGTCGCGCCACCAGTCGTCGAACATCGACACCGGCACCGTGCGCTTGTGGCGGGTGTTGATGTACCGGGTCTCGATGGCGACGGCGACCTTCTCGTCGACCTCCTTGCCCTCGAGGTAGTCGTCGATCTGCGTGTAACTGAGCCCGAGGTTCGCCTCGTCGGTCTGCCCGGGGGTGTCGTCGAGCAGGTCGGCGGTGGGCGCCTTGAGGTAGAGCCGCTCCGGTGCCTCGAGGTGCTCGAGGAGCGCCCGGCCCTGCCGCTTGGTGAGCCCGGTGAGCGGGAGCACGTCTGCGCCGCCGTCGCCGAACTTGGTGAAGAAGCCGTTGACCGCCTCGGCGGCGTGATCGGTGCCGACGACGAGCAGGTTGCCCTGGCCCGCGAGGGCGTACTGCGCGATCATGCGGGCGCGCGCCTTGACGTTGCCCTTGGTGAAGTCGAGCATCTCGGCGCCCGTGGCGTCGGCGTACTCGGCCTCGAAGCCGTCGACGGCGCGGCGGATGTTGAAGGTGACCGCGTGGTCGGCCTTGATGAAGCTCAGGGCGAGCTGGGCATCCGCCTCGTCGGCCTGCACGTGGTACGGCAGGCGCACCGCGGTGAACGACGCGTTGTAGCCCTCGGCCCGCAGCTCTTCGACAGCGATCTGGCACAGGCGGCCGGCGAGCGAGGAGTCCTGCCCGCCGCTGATGCCGAGCACGAGGCCGGTGGTCGAGGTCTTGCGGAGGTACGCCTTGAGGAAGTCGATGCGCAGGCGCACCTGCTCGGCCGGGTCGATCGACGGCTGGACATTGAGGTCGTAGATGATGCGCGCCTGCAGCGGAGTCATGCAACGAATCTACCGCGCTCGCGCAGGTGGGAGTTCAGGTCAGCGCCGTTGCTTGACGAGGCGGAAGAGGTGCCTCTCGCCGCTCAGGAGCACGGCGAGCGCCGACCCCGCGACCCCGGCGGCAACGGCGAGCGCCGTGGTCAGCAGTGCGGCGTGGACGTGCGCCGGGGCATCCGTGCGGGGTGCGTGGAGGAGGGCGGCGCACAGCATCGGCGTGACGAGGGCGATGGTGGCCGCGACCCAGGCCAGGCACTCGCCCAGGGCGATGGCGAGCTGGTCGGCGAGGCGGACTCCCGCGTGCCGCGCCGACGCGAGCTCGACCCGGCGCAGGCGCATCGCCGCGAAGGCGATGACGAACGCCGCCGCGGCCCCGAGCAGCGGCAGCCACCGCGTGGTGCGGGCGGCGAACTGCGCCGCGCCATCGAACGTCTCGCCGAGGGTGCCGTTGAGCTGCAGTATGCGCAGATCGGTGCCGGATGCCCGTGGCGAGTAGCTCGTGCGCAGGAGGGACTCGAGCTCGCGCGACGGCGGCCAGGCTTCGGCCCAGCACTCGTCGAAGGCCCCGCTCGCAAGGGTGGGGACGAGCACCGCGTACCCGAGGTCGGCGCGCCGTCCGTCGTCGGGGTAGCCGTATACCCCGGCAACCTCGACCCCACCGAGGCCGTCACCCAGCGTGCGTGCGACTTCCGGGGAGAGCAGCACGCCCGCGCGCCGGGGTTCGGCGCCGAGCAGGCCGGGCAACCCGCTCGTGACCTCGTATGTCGGCACGCTCGAGTCGGGCAGCGCGGCACCGACGACGTTCCCGGGCGCTGCGCGGAGCGCACCGGAGCGCACACCGGGCGTGCCGTTCAGTGCCTCGCACGCGCGACCGTCGACCGCCCCGGGTGCTTGCAGGATGAGGATCGCGGCGCCCGCATCGTGGAAACGCTCGGCGTGCGCTGTGAGCGCGAGCGTCTCGAACGACCCCAGCCCGGTCAGCGCCGCCGCGAGTGCGCCGAGCACGGCGCAGAGCGGCACGGTCAGTGCGGCGCCGGAGGTGATGTTGCGCCACGCCTCGCTCGCGATCGACCTCCCGCGCATCACGGGACGCCGGCTCGCCACAGGGCGATCTCGTCGGTGCAGCGCTCGCGCGTGCTCGCGTCGTGGGTGGCGATGACGACGATGGTGGCGGGCGAGCGCAGTGAGCCGATCGTCTCGTTCGCGCCGGTCGAGCTGCGCGGTGGGCTCGTCGACGAGCAGCAGGTCGGGGCGCGACGCGATCCCGCGCGCGAGCATGAGCCGCTGGGCCTCTCCGCCGGAGAGCGTGCCGAAGGCGCGGTCGGCACGATCGGCGAGCGCGAAGCGGACGAGGAGGGCGCGGGCATCCGTCTCGGCGTCGCGACGCTCGAGGCCGCGCGCGAGGAACGGCAGCGCGACGTGGTCGAGCGCCGTGCGGCCGGCGACTCCGTGCGGGCTCTGGAGCACCCATGCCACGCGCGTGCCGGGCTCGCGCTCGATGCTGCCCTCGGTGGGCTGCAGCCAGCCGGCCAGCATGCTCAGCAGGGTGCTCTTGCCCGCACCCGAGGGGCCGGTGAGGGCGTACAGACGGTCGGGTTCCAGGGCGAGGGTGAGGTCTGAGAACAGCTGGTTGCCCCCGGCGAATCGGTGGCCCACACCGTGTAGCGCGAGGGGGCTCACGGGCACGGCACGCTGGTATCGGGATGCACGCGCACCTGCCCGAGCGGACGCGCGACGGTCACGAGCGTGCGGCCCAGCTGCGATGCGATCACGCTCACGCGCGCGGCGCCTTCCCGGCTCTGCACGCACCCGGAGCCGCCCTCGAGCGAGTACAGCGCACTGGGCGGCAGCACGGTGACGGCGATCGGCACGGTGAGCACGCTCGACGCCGTGATCGTGGGCGGGTCTTGCGCCGGGTCACGCTGGGCGAACGAGGGCGACGCCGCGAGGGTGTCGAGCGCACCCCGGTCGACGATCTCGCCCGTGCTCGGCGCGGCGAACTCCTCGCCGTCGAACACGAGCCCGCGCGCGCCGTCGACCGCGCCCACGGGCGGGGCGAACCGGGCGAGGGTGATGCGCGGCGCGAACGTCGCGACGAGGGTCGCGACACCGATCGTCGAGCCGAGCGCCACCGGGCAGGAGTCGACGACCACGTCGGGCGCGGGCAGCCAGGTGATCGCGGCGAACGGCACCGTGCCGTCGTCGTCGGTGATGACCGGGTCGAGCCGCGAGTCGAAGGCGCGCACGTCGGCCCAGCTCCAGTGCCCGTCGGGTTCCGGCGCGGCACCGAGCCGGACGAGCTCGTTCTCGAGAGCTGCAACATCGGCGCCCTCGTCTCCGACCGCGATGGCGCGCCACAACGGGGTCGCGGTGCTGAGGGCGACGACGGATGCACCGTCGACGGCGAATGGCGTCGAGCCCGAGGCCACTGCCTGTCCCGGTACGCAGCTGGTCGCGGTCAGGATGCCCGCCCGCGGGCTGCGCACCCCCGACCCCGTCTCGAGCGTGAGGGTGATCGTGACCTCCCGCGCATCGTCGTACTCCATGGTCGACGGCTCGACCATGTCGAGTTCTCCGGCGCTCGCGAGCGACGCGGGCCCCTCGCCCGGCACGAGCGCGACGAAGACGGCACAGCCGAGTGCCGCGCCCGCGATAAGGCCGACGAGTGCGATCACCGCCCAGTGCCGCATTCAGTCGACCCCGTACCCGAGCGGGTCGGCCGCGCATCCGGCGAACGCGGGGTCGTCGCCGAGCGCATCGAGATCGACCCCGTTCTCGAGGTCGGCGCGCGTGTAGCCGGCACCCACCACCCCTTCGCGCTGGAGGCACTCGAGCATGATGTCGGTCTCGTCCCGATGGGTGGGGTTGCGCACGATCGCGTCATGGAGGGTCAGGATGCGGATGCCGTTGTCGAGGTTGCAGTCGCGGATCGCCTCCTGGCTGACGTCTTTCGCGTTCGAGTAGTCGAGCGACCCGTCGGGGTTGAAGTGGCCGTCGATGCCGAGGCCCGCGAGGCACTCGACGATGCGGCCCTGGAAGTACGCGTACTCCTCTGCGGTGATCTCGCCATCCTCGAGGGCGCGCAGCTCGTCGTCGGAGGTGGTCTGCGCGTACGTGCTCTCGAAGAGGTCGGCCCAGGGACCGGTGAACCTGCCGGCCGGTGCGGCCCCCGGGCCTTCCTGCGGTGAACTCGGCGCGGCAGCGCTGCATCCGGCAAGCGGTGCCGCGATGAGCGCCACGATGCCGAGCACCAGTGCTGCGCGCATTGCCGGGCGCCTAGTAGGTGTTCCAGTAGGCGGTGTTGCCCCACAGCGTCCGCACGTTGGAGGCGTTCGCCCACGCCCCCGGAGCGGCCGCCGACTGGTGGCACTTGTCGAACGCCGCCTGGTTGCAGGCGGTCGCGCTGTGGTACGCGCCGCCGTGGTGGTAGTTCGAGTACACGACGTCGGTGGTCGTGCCGTACGACCACAGGCCGCCGCCCACCTGCACCGTGGTCGCCGCGGCGACCCCGACCTGTACGAGCGCAAGCGCTGCGGTGATCGCGGCAACGATGCCGACCTTCTTCACTGCTTTCATGTGTCTCCTCGTTTCCGTCGGCTGGCCCTCGCCGACTCACGGATCGTGCGCGCCTCCCGGGCCAGGGCAGCACCGACGTAGCACGCGAGCGCTACCGGGATGGCGATGAGCAGGATGATGACGGCGCCCGTGAGTTGACTCATGAGCACCACACTATTCTGGCCATGCATGTATGGTACGGAGACAGGAGGGTGCTCGTGCAGACTCTCCACAGCTGCCGACCACCACCGTGCTGCTCGAGGAGACCCCCGACGAGTCGCCCGCGCGCGGCGCGCTGGTCGCTCACGCGGGCGAGCCGCATCCGTCGCTCCACCGTCGTTATCGTGCTGAGTGTCGCAGCCGTGGCCGCGGTCGTGATCACCTCGTTGGTAGTGGTGGAGAGAGTCCAATCCCATCCCCTGGGGGCGGGTGCCCAGCAGGTCGCGCGACTCTCGATCGACTCGTCATTCGACATCCCGGAGGTCTACACGGTGACAGAGGCCGAGGGCGGCACAGTCGACGGGTTCGACGAGTTCCACGGCATGACGTCGGTCGTGACGAGGGGCGGCTTCAGCTACCTCAGCGGTGGCCGCGACAGTGTGTGCTTGAACGTGTACTCGACCCAGGACATGGCGCCCGACTCGAATTCCTTCTCGGGGCTCGGGACGGCGCTGCAGTTCGTCTACGACAGCACTCATCGCGGGTGGTGGTGTTCGCCACGAAGTGAGCGACTATCGTGGGAGGTAAGGCGCTTCCCGCGTCTGGGCTCCTCCGATCATGCCCGGGTCCTCTTGCGCAACGATTTCTCGTTGAAAGCGACCCGTGTCAGCCGCATCCACTCCCATCGTCCCGTTCGACTCGACGCTGCGCGGGCACGGCCTGTGCGAACCCTTCGTGACCGGCCTCTTCGTCGATGGCGCCTCGATCTCGGTCTTCGACTTCGCGGGCAGCCAGGTGACGGTCTGCGCCAGCGACGCGACAGCCGCCCGTGCGGAGAGCCTCCAGTTCGAGCTGGGCGAGGGGCCGCACTGGGAGGCGCTGGCCACCGGAGCCCCCGTCATGTGCCCTGACATCACCAAGGCCCTCTCGGGGTCGTGGCCCGTGTTCGCCGGGGCCGCCCAGGACGCCGGGATCGCCGCGGCCTTCGCCTTCCCGATGAGGATCGGTGCCGCGACGGTCGGCGTCGTCGACCTCTACTGCGCGCACCCCCGGTGGCTCGATGCGCATCAGATCTCGCTGGCCTCGTCCATGGCAGACCGAGTAGCCATCGCCGCCGTGCGCATGGCGACACGGATGGCCGACGATCCCCACGCCGCCGAGAACGACGTGGCCCCGGCGCTGCGCCGCGAGGTGCACCAGGCGACGGGGATGATCCAGGCGCAACTGGAGGTCTCGGCCACCGAGGCACTCACGCGGTTGAGGAGCCGGGCATTCGCGACGGGGATGCCCATCGGCGAGCTCGCCGCATCCGTCGTGGCCGGCCGCACCGACTTCAGCGCATTGCCCGATTGACAGAACCTAGGAGACGATGACCAGTGAAGAACACATCTCGCGAAACGCTCATCACGAGAGCGTTCGTATCCGTGGCTGACACGCTCACCACCGACTTCGACGTCGTCGACCTGCTCCACAACCTCGTCGAGCAGTGCACCGAGATCTTGGAGACGGACGCCGGAGGGCTGATGCTCGTCGACGAGGGCGGGCAGTTGCAGCTCATGACCTCCACGAGCGAGGCCGCCGACTTCGTCGAGGTCATGCAGCTGACGGCCGACAGCGGGCCGTGCATCGAGTGCTTCACCACGGGCCACGTCGTGTCGGTCGCAGACATCGCGGATTCGGACCGCTGGCCAGCCTTTCGAAAAGCGGCGCTCGACAGCGGGTTCCGGTCGGCCCACGCGGTTCCGCTGAAGCTCCGCGGGCAGGTCATCGGCACGATGAACCTCTTCGCCGCGCGGGCCGGGGCGCTCACGCGCCGCGACGCCGCCGTCGCGCAGGCCCTGGCCGACGTCGCCACCATCGGAATCCTGCAGGAGCGCATCTCACGCGAGAGCACGATCCTCGCCGACCAGCTGCACCGCGCCCTCGACTCGCGGATTCTCGTCGAGCAGGCGAAGGGCATGATCGCGCACACCCTGACGGTGCCGATCGACGACGCGTTCCACCTGATCCGGTTGTACGCGCGCTCGAACAACCTCACCATCCGCGCGGTCGCGGAAGGCATCAGCAACCGCGCAATCTCGCCGGATGCGCTCGCCGTGTCGGAGTTGGCGCGGGGCCGACGCGCAACCGGCACGGATGCCACTGCGCCCGAAGGTTGACGGATCACCGATGGTGACGTAGCGTCAGCCCTGTTGCCCCTACCCCCGGCCGCGGAGCTATCCGCGATCAAGCCAAGGGGTCACCGTGTCGACAACTCTCGTGCTCCAGCAACCCTGGCCCGAACCCGAGCCTCGCCGCTCACCGTTGGACGAACCCGCCCCCGGCCGGTTCCCGCTCGTGGCCCGGGCCGGTTTCACACCCGTGCACCGCGTCTTGCGCGGCTTCGAGCCGACGACCGGGTCAGCCTCCTCTGCGCCGCAGTCGCCGATCACCGCGAGCGAGGCGGCCATCACTGCCGAACTCGTGCGCGTGCTGCACGACTGGCTAGCTGACATTGCACCGGCGGAGCCCGGTCGGGAGTAGCCGGCCACAACGACAGCCCGGCCACAACGACAGCGCAGACCAACAAAAAGGCCCAGTCCGAAGACTGGGCCTTTTCGTTCACGTGGTTGCGGGGACAGGATTTGAACCTGCGACCTCTGGGTTATGAGCCCAGCGAGCTACCGAACTGCTCCACCCCGCGGCGTACCTCCACTCTAACACAGTGGCCCGGCGCACCTCGCCCGGGGCTACCATCGCCGCATGGACAACGTCTGGAGCGGGGGCACGGCGAGGCCGATCCTCCCCGTGGCGAGCATCGACAGATCGGCCGGGTTCTACCGCGCGATCGGTTTCACGGTCGAGGCCTACGACAGCACGTACGCGTTCATCCGTGCTGACGGAGTGTCTCTGGACATCTCGCTCTCGGCGGGTTTCGACCCCTTCGTCGCGGCGGGCATGGTCTACGTGACCGTTAACGACGTGGATGCCGCGCACGCCGCGATCAGCGCAGCGTCGCCGCTGCCGGGCTACCACGAGCTCGACGAGGCCGGGCTGCGCGCACTGTGGGCCGCCGGCACATCGCTGGCGCGGATCACGCCGGTCGAGGACAAGCCCTGGGGCATGCGCGAGTTCGCCCTCGCCGATCCGGACAACAACCTCATCCGGATCGGCGCGGGCGTGAACCCTACTGGGTAGCGGCGATCGCTGCCTCGACGGCGGCGACCATGCGCTTGTCGGCCTCGGCGGCCGCCACGAGGTCGTTGGCAGCGTACGCCGCCTGACGATCCTTGAACGCCGCCTGGTAGTCGGCGAGCGCCTGGCTGAGCGCGGCGTTGTCCGTCGGCGTGGTCGGTGTCGTCGGGTCCGTGGGCGTCGTCGGGTCCGAGGGGGTGGTCGGATCCGTGGGCGACGTGGGCACGTCGCCGTCGCCCGCCTGGGCGCCCGAGTCACCGCCGAACAGCTTGTCGAGGGCGAGGTCGAGCGTGTCCTCGAACGCGATCTGGTCGCCGAACGACACCAGCACCTTGCGCAGCAGCGGGTAGATGGTTCCGCTCGTCGCCTGCACGTACACGGGCTGCACGTAGAGGAGGCCGCCACCGACGGGCAGGGTCAGGAGGTTACCGAGCTTGACCTCGGTGTCCGTCTTCTGCAGCAGGGCGAGCTGGCTCGCCACCGCCGTGTCGGTCTTGAAGTTGGTCTCCACCTGCCCGGGCCCGGGCACCGTGGTCTGCTTAGGGAGCGTGAGCAGCGTGAGCTTGCCGTAGTCCGGGCCCGCGTCGGAGTTGACGGCGAGATATCCGGTCAGCACGTTGCGGGTGGAGTCGGCGTTGCCCTTCGGGATGTACGTCGAGTACAGGGTGAAGGCCGGGGCATCGGTACCGGGCACCTGCATGGTGAGGTAGTACGGCGCCTGCGGCGTCTCGGTGGTGAGCACGGGGTCGTTAGGGGTGACCCACTGGTCGTCGCTCGAGTAGAACGAGCCCGCGTCGGTGACGTGGTACGAGCCGAGGATGGCGCGCTGCACCTTGAAGAGGTCGGACGGGTAGCGCACGTGCGACATCAGCTCAGCGCTCATGTCGCTCATGGGCAGCACCGTGCCGGGGTAGATCTTCTGCCAGGTCTTCAGCACCGGATCCTTGTCGTCCCACGCGTACAGCTTGACGCTGCCGTCGTAGGCGTCGACGGTCGCCTTCACCGAGTTGCGGATGTAGTTGATGTCGTCGATCGCGAACGCCGGGGTCGGCGTGTAGGTGTCGGCAATCGACTTCGAGAGCTGCTGCGTCTGCGAGTACGGGTAGTTGGTCCCGGTCGTGTACGCGTCGACGATCCACACGATCTTGCCGTCGACGATCGCCGGGTAGGCGTCGCTGTCGAGCGTGAGGTACGGCGCGACCTGCTGAACGCGGTCCTTGGGGTTGCGGTCGTAGAGGATCTGCGACTTGTCGTTCACGGCGTCGGAGAGGAAGATCTGCTCGCTCTGGAACTTGATGGCGTAGATGATCTTCTTGAACAGGTTGTCGAGCAGGGGCCCGCCGTTGCCGGTGAAGGTCGTCGTCGCGTTCGCGTCGCTCTCCTCGCCGCCGGACGGGTAGTCGAGCTCGACGTCCTTGGCGCCCTCGGGCGCACCGACGATGGAGTACTCGGGCGAGTCCTCGCCGAAGTACACGCGCGGTTCGAAGTCACCGAGGTCGCCGACCGAGGGGATGCCCGACTCGAGGAACACCGGGTTGCCGTCGGTCGCGCGCTGGTTGCCGAAGGCGGCAACCACTCCGTAGCCGTGGGTGTAGACGAACGTGTTGTTGTACGGCGTCTGGGACTCACCGAGGCCGGCCTGGTTGAGCTCGCGCACGGCGAGAACGGTGTCCTGGGTCTTGCCGTCGATCACGTAGCGGTCGACATCGAGGTGCGGCGCGAAGCTGTAGTACTGCTTGAACTGCTGCAGCTGCGCGAACGCCTTGGGCACGATCGACGGGTCGAGGATGCGGATGTTCGCCGTCGTCTCGGCGTCGGCGCGCAGTGCGCCAGCCTCGGCGTCGGTGATGGCGCTGTACGCCTTCTCCTGCACGTCGGCGACGCCGTACGCGTCGCGCGTCGCGTCGATGCTGCGCTGGATGTAGTCGGCCTCGAGCACCTTCGCGTTCGGCTCGACCTGGAAGCGCTGCACCACCCACGGGTAGATGCTGCCGACAACGAGCCCGCTCACGAGCAGCAGGGCGGTGCCGATGACCGGCAGGCGCCAGCGGCCGATGATGGCCGTGACGATGAACAGCACGGCGACGAGCGCCGCGATGCCGGCGAGGATGGCGCGGCCCGGGATGGTGGCGTTGGCCTCGGTGTAACCGGCGCCGGTCGCGAGGAAGCCCTGGCTCGTCGAGAACAGCGTGGAGTACTGGTCGAACCAGATGCTCGCGGCCTGCAGGGCGAGGTAGATCGCCGCGGTGATCGCGAGCTGGATGCGCGCCGCGCGCTGGATGCGCACCTCGCGGCCGCTGAAGCGGATGGAGCCGTACAGGTAGCTCGTCGCGAGCGCGGCGATACCGGCGATGAGCACGGTGGCCGACGCGAAGCCGAGCGCGCCGTGGTACATCGGCAGGTCGTAGAAGTAGAAGGAGATGTCGAGCCCGAACTGCGGGTCGGTCTGGCCGAACGAGGTCTTGTTGAGCCACTGCAGCACGAGCTGCCAGTGCGTGGCAGTCGAGACACCGCCGAAGATGCCGAGCACGCCGGGGATGCCGAACATCGCGACCCTGCGCAGCGGCTCGATGACCTGCTGGTAGCGGTCGAGCTGCGAGTTGAGCTTGGCGTACACCGGTCGCGCGCGGAACGCGATCTCGATGCTCAGGAACACCGGCAGCGCCATGCCGAAGAACCCGATGACGAACATGATGGCCCCGGCGAACCACTGGGTGGTGAGCACGTTGAGGTAGCCGAGCTGGTCGAACCACAGCACATCGGTGTAGAGGTTCGAGGCCACGAAGAAGACGATGACGATCACGGCGATGATGACCGCCGTGATGGTGAGCGTCACCCTCGTTCTATTTGCCGCGGACGGGGCTGCTGAATTCGACACTGGGATTCGCTCCTGCTGTTGGGGGCACAGTCCTTGCAATAAGGGCTATGCCCATCTTAAAGGGACGAAGCTGAGCGATCGCTTTCTAACCTGCTGGGCAGGTGGGCAGCGAGCTGGTGTCCGAGCCCGACTCGATGGCATCGAGCACGGCGAGCGAGTCGTCGAGGGTCTTCACCGAGAACACCTCGAGGCCCGCGGGGATGTGCCCGGTGACCTCGTTGCAGTTGTCGGCCGGCGCGAGGAAGTACGTGGCTCCGGCGCCCACGGCGCCGTACATCTTCTGCCGGATGCCCCCGATCGGCCCCACCGCACCGGTCGCGTCGATGGTGCCGGTGCCCGCGATGTTCTGCCCCCCGTTGAGCTCGCCGGGCGTGAGCTTGTCGATGATGCCGAGCGCGAACATCATGCCGGCGCTCGGGCCGCCGACGTTGTCGAGCTGGATCTTGACCTCGAACGGGAAGTCGAACTCGCTGCCCACGATGATGCCGAGGATGGGCGCGGGGTTCTCGCCGTCGCTGAGCACGGGCGTGAGCTCGAGGGCCATGGGGGTGCCGTCACGCAGGATGTCGACGGCGGCCGGGGCATCCGTGCCGTTCGCGGCGATCTCGGCACGCAGCTCGGTGACGTCCTTGAACGTCTTGCCGTTCACCGAGGAGATGACGTCGCCCGTCTTCAGCACGTTCTCCGCGGGCGAGCCAGGCGAGGTCTCGACGACCGAGAGCGTCGTGGGCAGGTCGTAGCCGAGCTCGGTGAGGGCTGCGGCGATGGCGGCCTTCTGCGAGTTCGCCATATCGGTGGCGCCCTGCTGGTTCGACTGCTCGACCGTCTCGCCCGCCGGGTAGACGAGGTCGACGGGCACGACGGCACGGCTCGAGTCGAAGTAGGCCGCGGCGACCTCCAGCCAGTTCGGCAGGTTCTCGCGGTTGCCGCGGATCGTCACCGTGAGCATGTCGAGCGCACCGTCGGTCGGGTAGGTCTTCTCGCTCGGGATGTCGATGAGCGACACGGTGTCGTCGCCCACGGTGACCTTGCCGAGCGTGTTGTAGACGGGGCCGGGCTGCTCGATGACGTACGGGGCGGGCAGGAGCGCGACGACCACGAGCCCGACGAGACCGAGGCCGAGGAAGCCCCAGCCGAGACGCAGGCGACGGCGGCGCGGGGCTGCGTCGGGTTCGATATCGGTGAAGAGCGGCACCGTTTCCCTCACTGTCTGTTCGCCACGGGCGCACGGCGAGAGGTTCCAGCGTAGGCGAAATCCAGCCGCCTCCGACTATGCAGCGGCTAGCGTAGTTCGTATGGCTGAGGATTCACGGGAGCCCGCTGAGAGCGGCGACGCAGCAGACGAGTTCCGGGAGATGCTGCGCGCGTTCCTCGAGGGGAACACCGACTTCGACCCCGCGAAGCTCGCGGGCGCCGCCGGGCTTCCGAACGATCCGGCGATGGTCGCGCAGCTCATGGCGCAGCTGCAGAGCGCGCTGCAGTCGAGCGGCGACGGCATCAACTGGGGCCTCGCGCTCGAGCAGGCCAAGGGCCTCGCCGCGCGCGGCACGGTCGTCTCACTGCCCGCCGAGCGCTCGCAGCTCGAGCAGGCCCTGCACGTGGCATCCCTGTGGCTCGACGAGGCCACCTCGATCTCCGACCTCGTCGCCGCCCCGCGGCTCATGAGCCGCCAGGAGTGGGTGACCGCGACCATGGACGTCTGGACGCAGCTCGCCGAGCCCGTCGCCACCTCCATCGCCACCTCCCTCACCGACGTGCTCACGCAGAGCGCCGACTCCCTCGACGGCGCCGGGGAGCTCGACGACATGATCGCCTCCGCGAGCCAGGTGATGCGCAACGTGGGCGGCACGCTCTTCGCGATGCAGCTCGGCCAGGTGGTCGGCCAGCTCTCGAGCGAGGTCGTCTCGGGCGGCGACATCGGCATCCCGCTGCTCGACTCGGCCGAGGGCGGCGCGGCGATCCTGCCGCAGAACGTGCTGGGCTTCGGCGCGGGGCTCGACATCCCCGTCGATCAGGTGCAGCTCTACCTCGCGGTGCGCGAGCTCGCGCACGCGCGACTCTTTCGGCACGCGAAGTGGCTGCGCCTGCAGCTGCTCACCTCGATCACGGAGTACGCGCGCGACATCCACATCGACACCACGCGGCTGGAGTCGCTGGCCGCCGACTTCGACCCGAACAACCCCGAGGAACTGCAGTCGGCGATGAAGAGCGGCGCGCTCATCGCCCCGCGCACCCCCGAGCAGCTCGCCGCGCTCGGGCGCCTCGAGACGACCCTCGCGCTCGTCGAGGGCTGGGTAGATGTCGTGACGGCGGAGGCCACCAAGCGCCTGCCCTCGAGCAGCGCGATCGCCGAGACCGTGCGCCGCAGGCGGGCATCCGGCGGGCCGGCCGAGTCGGCGTTCTCGACCCTCGTCGGCCTCGAACTGCGCCCGCGCCGTCTGCGCGAGGCCGCCGCGATGTGGCAGCAGCTCACCGACGCCGTGGGCGCCGAGAAGCGCGACGCCCTCTGGTCGCACCCCGACCTGGTGCCGACGGGCGACGACATCGACGACCCGAGCGCCCTGATCGCGCGGATCACCGCCGGTGCGCCCGAGCCCGACGACATCGACCAGGCGATCGAGGATCTGCTCAACGACGACACGAGCGAGCGCCCGCGCGAGGAGTAGTCCCCCGGCTCCCGCTGTGGAACGCGCGCCCGGGCTGGCGCGCACCGGGTGCACCATGACCCGATGATCCTCCGGCTCGATCCCCGCCTCCCCCTGGTCTGGCGCAGCCCCACGAGCGTGCAGCTCGGCATCGATCCCGTCGTCGTCGTGCTCGACGAGGTGACCGAGACCGACGAACGGATGCTCGCCGCCCTCGTCGTGGGAGTGAGCGACTCCGGCCTCGCCATGATCGCGGGCGCCCGCACCGACGAGCGCGACGCGCTCCTCGCCGCCCTGGGCCCGGCCCTCGGTGCCGCGCCGACGAGTCCGGTCGCCGGCACGGTCGCCGTGCACGGCAGCGAGTCGCTCGTCACCGCCATCGCCTCGACCCTCGCCCGCAGCGGCATCGACGTGGTCACCGGGCCGGATGCCGCATCCCTCGCCGAGCAGCGGCCCGACCTCGCCGTAGTCGCCGGGCACTTCGTGCTCGCGCCCGAGCTGCACGCGCTCTGGTTGCGCCGCGACGTGCCGCACCTGCCGGTCGTCGTCGGCGACTCGGGGGTGCTCGTGGGCCCGGTCGTCGAGCCCGGGGCCGGCCCGTGCCTGCTGTGCCTCGAGCTGCACCACCGCGACCGCGACCCCGCGTGGCCCGCGATCGCGACGCAGCTGCTCGGGCGGCGCTCCCGGGGCGAGTCGCCCGTGCTCGTGATGGAGGCAGCGGCGGCGGCGAGTCGGCTCGTGCTCGAGCGGCTCGGTGCTGCGGGCGGGGCTGCGGTCGCGGCATCCGTGCGCATCGATGCGGCCACCGGCGCTCGTGAGGTGCGCGCGTGGCAGCGCCACCCCGACTGCGGCTGCCGCGGGATCGCCCACCTGCTCGGCCGCGACGGGTCGGAGGCGACTAGCCCAGCTCGGCCAGGAACCGGCTGGGCGAGCGCTGCCCGGAGCGGCCCTGCTGCGGCGCAGCTGACCAGCTGAGCGAGAGCAGGCGGCGAGCGCGCGTGATGCCGACGTAGAGCAGCCGGCGTTCCTCGTCGACGGCCGCGGCGTCTTTCGCGTAGCTGATCGGCACCAGCCCCTCGGCGAGGCCCACGAGGTAGACCGAATCCCACTCCAGGCCCTTCGCCGAGTGCAGGGTCGCGAGCGTGACCGCCGACATTGTGGGCTCGTGCTGGCCGGCCTGGCGCTCGAACAGCTCGTCGACGAACTGCTTGAGGCTCGTGCCCTCCGGCGCCTGCTCGGCGAGGTTCATGAGGGCGTTGAGCGACTCCCACCGGTCGCGCACGGCCCCGCGGGTCTCGGGGGGCTCCTGCGACCAGCCGATGGAGCGCAGCACGTCGCTCACCGTCTTGAACAGCGGCTCGATCGCGGTGTTGATGGTCGCGCCGCGCAGCAGCATGAGCGCTTCCTTGATCTCTCGCTGCTCGAAGAAACGAGTGGCACCGCGCACGACGTACGGCACGCCGGCGTCGGAGAGCGCGGTCTCGAGCGCCTGGGACTGCACGTTGATGCGGAAGAGCACGGCGATGTCCTCGGGGCGCACCCCCGACGCGATCTCGTCGGCGATGGAGCCCGCGACGAAGCGCGCCTCTGAGCTGTCGGTCTCGTGGCGCGTGACCGCGGGGGTCGGGCCGGTACGACCCGTCGCCGCGTGCAGCGAGAGCGCGCCCGGGCGGTCGCGCATGAGCCGGTTCGCTGCGGCGACGATCGCGGGAGTCGAGCGGTAGTTCTGCTCGAGCCGCACGACGACCGAATCCTCGAACTCCGATCCGAACCCGAGCAGGTAGTCGGGCGAGGCGCCCGCGAACGAGTAGATCGTCTGGCTCACGTCGCCGACGACACAGAGGTCGTTGCGGTCGCCGAGCCAGAGCTGCAGCAGGTCGTGCTGCAGGGGCGAGACGTCCTGGTACTCGTCGACGACGAAGAAGCGGTACTGCTCGCGCACCTGCTGGGCGACGCGCGGCTCGGCCTCGATCATCCCCGCAGCGGCGAGCAGCACGTCCTCGAAGTCGATCTGCCGGCGCTCGTCCTTGAGATCCTCGTACCCGCGCTGCAGCGCGACCATCTTCTCGGCGGTGAGCGCGGGCGGCAGCGGGCGGCCCTTGACCGCGTACTCGTCGAGCGAGAGCCGCGAGGTCTTGCGCCACTCGATCTCGGCGGCAACGTCGCGCAGGGTCGCCGTGTCGAGCTTGAGCCGCAGGGTGTCCGCGGCGTGCGCGATGACCTTGGCCTTGCCGTCGAGCAGGCGCGGCATGGTGCCGCCGATCACCTGCGGCCAGAAGAAGTTGAGCTGTGAGAGCGCGGCGGCGTGGAACGTGCGCGCGGCGACGCCGCCGGCACCCAGGGCACGGAGCCTGCCGCGCAACTCGCCCGCAGCGCGCGCGGTGAAGGTGAGGGCCATGACCCGCCCGGGCGGGTACACCCCGGTGGCGACCCCGTACGCGATGCGGTGGGTGATGGCGCGGGTCTTGCCCGTGCCGGCGCCCGCGAGCAGGCACACCGGCCCGAGCAGTGCCTCGGCGGCCACGCGCTGCTGCTCGTCGAGGCCGGCCAGGAGGTCGTCGGCGGTCACCGCTGCCCGTCGTCGATGTGCCCGCCGAACCACTCCTCGAGGATCGCGCGGGCGATGGACGTCGGGCCGGGCAGTTTGATCTCGGTGAGCGCAGCGGCGAGCTCGTCGCGGGTGAACCACCGCAGGTCGAGGATCTCGGCGCCATCGGGCGTCGTCTCGGTGCCGTGCGCGGGATCGACCTTCGCGAGGAAGCCGAGCATGAGGGAGGCGGGGAAGGGCCACGGCTGGCTGCCGAGGTACACGGGGTCGACGACGCGGATGCCCGACTCCTCGAACACCTCGCGGATGACGGCGGACTCGAGGGACTCCCCCGGCTCCACGAACCCGGCCAGGAGCGAGTACCGGTTGCTCTCCCACAGGGCGTTCGAACCGAGGAGGATGCGATCGTCGGCGTCCGTGATGCCGACGATGATCGCGGCATCCGTGCGCGGGAAGACCTCCGTGTTCGACACGGGGTCGCGGCGCACCCAGCCGCCCTTCTCCGCGACCGTGGGCTCGCCGGTGCGCGGGGAGAAGCGGTGCGAGGCGTGCCAGTTGAGAATTCCGAGGGCCTCCGTGAAGATGCCCGCGTCCCGGTCACTCAACTGGCTGCCCACCGCGCGCAGGTTCGCCCAGTCGGATTCCGCGAGGTGCCCCGCGTCCTCCAGCAGCGCCGCGACGATCGGCGTGCCCGCGGGCTCGGGGCTCGTCGTCGACGTCGAGCGGCCCAGGTAGACGCGCAACTCCGCGTCGGGCACGGCGTCGACGGGCAGCAGAGCGAGCGACGTGGGCGACGAGAGCAGGGCACTGCCCTGGAAGATCGGCAGGATGCGCGTGGCCGGGTCGGCCCACAACTCCTCGAAGAGCCCCTCGCGCTCGCGCGCCAGATTGTCGCGGTCGATCTCGAATCGGGAGAGCGGGAGCCGCGAGAGGAAGGAATTGGGCATGACTGGGACCCCGTCGGAAGTGCGTGGCGTGAAGCGGATGCGTGGGGTGGGCGACCTACCCTGTGGGTATGGCCAGATCCCATCTCACTCTAGCCGCGCTCGCGACCTCGGCAGTTCCCGGCCTCGAGGTCGCTGCCGCCTCCTCGTTCGGCGCGAGCCAGGGCAGCGATTTCGACGCCGCCATCCTCACCGGGCGCGACGGTCGCCACTGGATCATCCGCGCGCCGCGCAACGCCCGCGCCGAGGCGGAGCAGTCGGCAGACCTCGTCGCGCTCCGCTCGCTCAGCGCCGGAGTGCGCACCCGCCTTCCGTTCGCCGTCTCGACGTTCGCGGGCCAGGTGCCCATCGACTCGACGCGCGCCATCGTCTACGAGTTCGTCTACGGCACCAAGGTGCAGCTGCACGCGTTCAGCTACGGCGAGGGCTCGCTCGCGGCATCCGTGGGCACCGCTATTGCCGCCATCCACTCGCTGCCGACGAGCTTCGTGGCGGATGCCGGTCTTCCCGTCATGACCGCGGGCGAGTGCCTGCGTGCGAGCGTCACCGTGCTCGACCGCGCGTCGGCGACCGGCCTCGTGCCTGCCGCGCTGCTCGGCCGGTGGGAGCGCGCCGCCGAGGACGCGAAGCTATGGCAGTTCCAGCCCACGGTCACCAACGGTTCGCTCACCGCCGACTCGTTCCTGAGCGCGGACGGCGTCGTCACCGGCGTGCTCGGCTGGCAGGACCTGCGCGTCTCCGACCCCGCACGCGACCTGCAGTGGCTGCTCGCCAACTCCCCCGTCGCCGAGACCGCGTTCGACGCGTACGCGCGGGTGCGCGGCGCGGGCGACCGCCAGGTCAAGCAGCGCGCCATGTTCTACGCCGAGCTCGAGGTGGCCAAGTGGCTGCTGCACGGCACGGAGCAGCGCAGCACCGAGATCGTGGACGACGCCGTGGGCATGCTCACGGCCCTCGCCGACAGCGTTCACAACGACGTGATGAACCCCATCGGCGCCCAGACGATGCCGACGATGGCCGTCGACGAGGTCGAGGCGTTCCTCGCCCGCGCCGAGAAGGCCGTCTAGCTACGAGGCCACCTTCGGCACGATCGCGACCCACCGGCCGCGGCGGGCCGTGACCGTCACACGCAGCCGACCGCTGCGCGCGAGCACGAGAGCGATGACGATCGCGGCCGCCGCGGGCACCGCGCCGGAGATGACCATCGCCGTCTTCGGCCCGAGCACCTCGGCGAGCCAGCCCATCAGCGGGCCGCCCAGCGCCTGACCGCCCACCACGACCATCACCCAGAACGCCATGATGCGCCCTCGGATCGCGAGATTGGAGGAGAGCTGCACCATCGTCTCGCTCGCGGTCATGTAGAGCAGTCGCGAGAGCCCGATCGTGGGCAGCAGCGCGAGGAAGACGAGGTAGAACGGCGCGAGGCCCGTCGACATGAGCAGCAGCCCGTACACGACGGCGCCGATGATGATCGTGCGCAGGCGCAAGCTCGCGCGGCGCGTGGAGAGCAGCGCTCCCGTGAGGGCGCCGACGGCGGCGAGCGAGTTGTAGAGCCCGTAGCCCTGCGCACCGGTGAGGTACACGGTGTCGGCCATGCCGGCGAGGAGGGCGGGCATGGGCATCCCGAACACCGCGACGAAGCCGACCATCACCATGGTCCAGAAGAGGCTCGGCTTGGCGAGGATGTAGCGCGCGGCCTCGCGGATCTGCCCCTTCGCACTCGGGGCACGCGGTGCGACGAGCATCTCGTGGCCGCGCATGGCCAGCAGCGCGACCACACCCACGATGACCGCGACGACGTTGCCGGCGATTGCCCAGCCCGACCCGACGGCCACGATGAGCACACCGCTGATCGCGGGGCCGATGAGGGCGCCGAGGTGGAAGATCGACGCGTTGACGCTGATCGCGTTGCGCAGGTGGCGCGGCCCGACGAGCTCATTGACGAATACCGAGCGCGCGGGCCCGTCGAAGACCTGCACGGTGCCGATCGCGAGCACGAGCGTGTACACGAGCCAGAGGTGCGCGTTGCCCGTGATCGCGAGCACCGCGAGAACAGCGCTGAGCACGCCCACCACCGACTGGCACAGCAGCAGCACCGCGCGCTTCGGGAACCGGTCGGCCACGACACCCGCCCACGCGCCGAACAGGAGCGTCGGCAGGAATTGGAGCGCGATGGTGAGGCCCACGAGCGTGACGCTGCCGGTGATCTCGAGCACGAGCCAGTCCACGGCGATGCGCTGCGACCAGCCGGCCGTGTTGGAGATGAACTGGGCAGCGACGTACAGGCGGTAGTTGTGCATCCGGAGCGCACCGAAGGTGTCGCGCCAGGCCGGACGCTGCATGGCTATCGCGATGGGGACTGTCGCCGGTGCTTGCTCCGGAGTGACTGCCACCCCTCAACCGTAGGCCGGTCACGGTCATATCATGGACGAATCGGAGCTATAAAGCTCATCACGTTTCGTAATGAGAGGCAACGCCGTGTTCGACCCCGTGCTGCTGCGCACCTTCGTTGCCGTCGCCGACACCCTGAGCTTCACGCACGCCGCCGAGCAGCTCGGGCTGAGCCAGCCGACCGTGAGCCAGCACATCCGCAAGCTCGAGGATTCCGCCAAGCGCAACCTCGTGCTGCGTGACACCCGCACCGTCTCGCTGAGCGACAACGGGCAGGCGATGCTCGGGTTCGCGCGCTCGATCCTCGCGGCGCAAGACCAGGCAGTCGACTACTTCACGGGCTCGGCGATGCGCGGCCGGCTGCGGTTCGGGTCTGCCGACGACCTCGCGCTCACCCAGCTGCCCGGCATCCTGCGCGACTTCCGGCAGGTCTACCCCCAGGTCAATCTCGAGCTCACCGTGAGCCAGAGCCCTGCCCTGCTCCGCCGGCTGCACTCGGGCCACCTCGACCTCGTCTTCATCAAACAGGACCCGGGGTGGGATGAGGGCCGCCTCGTGCGCCGCGACCGCCTCGTCTGGGTCGGCCACCGCGGGCTCACGCTCGACCCCGATCAGCCCGTGCCCCTGATCGCCTACCCGGAGCCCGCGATCAGCCGTGTCAACGCGATCCGCTCGCTCGAGGCCGCGGGACGCACGTGGCGTATCACCTGCAACGTGCGCGAGGTCAACGGAGTGCTCGCCGCCGCCCGCGCGGGCATCGGCGTGGCCGTGCTCGCGCAGTCGCTCATCCCGGCCGACCTCACCCAGGTCTCGGCGTCGCTGGGGCTTCCCGAGCTCGGCGAGGTCGACTTCACCCTGGTGAGCAGCCGGGCCGGCGCTCGCGAGCCCGTCGAAGCGCTCACGAAGGCGATCCTGAGCCGGCCCGTTCAGTAGCTAGCCGAACGCCTTCTCCCACCGGGCGAGCAGCTCGGCCTCGCTGTAGATGTGCTCCGGTCGGATGATCCGGTCGTCCGACACGTAGTAGAACACGGCGTCGACGAGGTCGGGGTCGATGCCGCGCCAGGTCGCGTAGGCGAGCCGGTAGAGGGCGAGCTGCAGCTGCTTGTCCTCGAGGTCCTGCGCGTCCTTCGGCGCCTTGCCGGTCTTCCAGTCGACGATCTCGAACCTGCCGTCGGGCTGGTCGTACACGGCGTCGATCTTGCAGATGACGATGCGGCCGCCGAACGGCAGGTGGATCTCGCGCTCCACATCCACCGCCTGCCGCGCCGCCCACGGGCTCGCCTCGAAGATCGCCTTCAGTCGGGCGAGGTCGGCGTCGGGCACGGCGTCCTCCGCGTCGAGCTCGGTGACGAGCGCATCGAGCTCCTCGGAGTCACCGCCCACGCCGTACCGGTTCTCCACCCACGAGTGGAACAGGGTGCCGAGCTGGGTGGCGCGGTAGGGGCGCTCCGGCATGGGCCGCCGCAGGCCCGAGGCCACGGATGCCGGGTCGCTCACGTAGTCCTTGAACCGTGACGCGGGCACGCGCACCGGCATCGTGACGAGCCCGTCGGCGCCGAGGCGGCGCCTGCGCTCCTCGAGGAGCAGTTCGAGCTCCCGCCGCCACGGCCCCTCGAGCGACGCGGTGGCGCCCCGCACCGCCTCCGCCGCGGCCTCGACGGCCGCCCGGCGACGGCCGAGCGGGTCGAACGGCCAGAGAATCGTCTCGTACGAGTCGCCGAGCGGGTTCTCGTCGCTCGCCGGGGCGGTCGGCAGCGGGGCCACGATGCCCGCCGCCTCGAGCTCCAGCAGGAATGGGCTGGGCTGGCGCGCGTTCGCCTGCGTGGCCCAGAACGACCCGGTGAGCAGCAGCGCGTGCCGGGCGCGGGTGACGGCGACGTAGGCGAGGCGCCGCTCCTCCCGGTCGAGGTGGTGCCGCACCCGCTCCTTGAAGGCGGCGAGCTCGTCGGCGACCTCCTTGCGCGTGGTGCACTGCTGCCAGCCGAAGACGGGCAGCTCCGAGGCGTCGCCGCGGAACTGCCACGGCAGTTGCCCGAAGCCCAGCCAGCCCTGGTAGCCGCCCTCGACCGGCTTGCCGGGCAGCTCGTCGTCGACGAAGCGCGGCACGACGACGAGATCCCACTCGAGGCCCTTCGCGCCGTGGATGGTGAGCACCTGCACGGTTCCGGGCACCGGGTCTTCGGGGCGGGGCGACAGGTCTTCGCGCAACTCCGCCTCGCGGAGCCAGGAGAGGAAGCCGCCGAGTGTTGCGACATCGGCGAGGGCGAGGTATCCGTCGAGCGCGTCGTAGAAGGCCTCGATGGTCGCGGTGCCGAGCGCGCGGTAGTCGTTGGCGGCGACCTCGATGTCGAGCTGCAGCTCCTGCAGCACGAACGCGACGAAGTCGGGCAGGTCGAGGCCCGTGCGCGAGCGCAGCCGCGCGAACAGGCGTGCCGCCTCGCGCAGCCGGGCGAGGCCGGTCTCGCTGAACGCGGCGAGGAACGAGTGCCCCTCGCGGGCGGTGCCGATGAAGTCGAGGGCGTCGACGATCGAGCCGCCCTCCCCCTCTGCCACCGAAGTGCGCAGCTTCTGCTTGAGGTCGTCGTCGTAGGGCTGCTGCGCATAGTCCCGGTCGCGCAGGGTCGAGGCGAGGCGGTTGAGCGCGTGGATGTCCTGCACCCCGAGCCGCCAGCGCGAGCCCGCGAGGAGGCGGATGAGCTCGAGGCCCGCGGCCGGGTCGTGCACGACTGTGAGGGCGGCGACGAGGTCGGCGATCTCGGGCTCTGCCAGCAGGCCGCCGAGTCCCAGCACGTGGAACGGGATGCCCCGTTCGCGCAGCGCCTCGAGGAAGAACCCCTGCATCTTGCGCGTGCGGAACAGCATCGCGGCCGACGGTTTCTTCGACATCCGGGCGGCGAGCCACTCCGCGGCGGCGCGCGCCTCCTCGATCACGCTCTCCTCGAAGCGCACGTCGACGGCGAGCGAGCTGGCAGCGGGCCCGGGCTCGAGCCGCTCAACCGTCGCGCCCAGCGGCTCGACGAGGGCGTTGGCCGCCTCGAGGATCACGGTGCCGTTGCGCCAGCTGGTCGACAGCGCGAACCGCTCCCGCGCGCCGAACGCCGCCGGGAACTCGTCCAGGTTCGACGCGCTCGCCCCGCGCCAGCCGTAGATCGACTGGTTCGGGTCGCCGACGGCCATGACCGGATGCCCGGCGAACAGCCGCGCGAGCAGCCGGGTCTGCGTCACCGACGTGTCCTGGTACTCGTCGAGCAGCACGACGCGGAACCTCTCGCGCTCCTGCTCGGCGACCTCCGGGCGCCGGTCGACGATCGCGAGCGCGAGCGCGACCTGGTCGGAGTACTCGACGAGCCCGCGCGCGTACTTCGCGGCGTCGTACTCGGCCGCGACGTCGAGCAGCGTGTCGAGGGCCGTGATGTTCTCGACGAGCCCGTCGACAGCGGCGTACGCGCCGCGGCCGCCCGGCTCGAGCGCGGCGATCGAAGCGAACCGCGTGGCGAACTCCTTCACCTCGGTGGGGTCGACGACGTTCTCGGCGACGGCCCGAGAGAGCCCGAGCACCGCCTTCGTCACGGGGTCGAGGTTCTTGGTGAGGCCGGCGAGCCGGGCATCCCTGCTGCGCATGACGGTCGTGCGCGCGAGCTGCCACGATGCGGCCTCGCCCAGCACGGCGCCGTCGCTCTCGCGCCCCAGCACCACGGCGTTGTCGCGGTAGAGCGCGTTCGCGTACGAGTTGTACGTCTGCACGGTCGGCGACTCGAACGGGTCGTAGTCATCGCCGAGCAGCCCGACATTGGCGAGCTGGGCGATGCGCTCCCGGATGCGGGTGCCGAGCTCCCCCGCGGCCTTGCGCGTGAAGGTGAGCCCGAGCACTTCGCTCGGCCGCACGAGCTCGTTGGCGAGCAGCCAGAGCACGCGGTTGGCCATCGTCTCGGTCTTGCCGCTGCCCGCTCCCGCGACGACGAGGGCGGGTGCGAGCGGCGCCTCGATGACGGCGCGCTGCTGGTCGGTGGGGCGCGGGCGGCTCAGCGCATCCGCGATGTCCCACGCGCTAATCACTGCTGACCGCTTTCACCCGGTGCGCCCGCAGCCGCGACGGGTCGCCGACCCCGAACATCGGCAGCTCGGCCCGCCCCGCGAACTCCGCCGCCGCGATGAGCACGGATGCCTCGCGCACCCGCTCCCGGAACTCCTCGAGCTGCTCGGCGTCGAGCTGGCCCTGCACGCCCTCGCGGTACTTCTTGCCCCGCACCCCCTCTTTGACGAAGAGGAGCTTGGCGCCGCCGCCGTGGTGCTCGAGGGAGCCGAGTTGCTCGGCGAGCGTGCCCTCGGCGTACGCGAGTTGGTAGGCGGCGAGCTGCGGATGCTCGTCGATGCGCGCCTGGCTCGTGATCGGCGTGCCCGTCTTCAGGTCGACGATGACTATGGAGCCGTCGGCCGCGCGCTCGACACGGTCGATCGACCCGCTCACGACGGCCCGGTCGACCTCGAGCTGGAATCTGATCTCCGACCCGACCAGCTGCTTGCCGTCGTTCTCGAACTCGCCGAGGTACTCGGAGAGCGCGTCGGTGAAGCGCCGCGCGATCGCGCGCTGGCGCTCGGCGAGCCACGGGGCCTCGAAGAGCAACTCGCTCCACCGCGACTCGACGGCGGCCCAGAGCGTCTCGGGCCGGGAGTCGGGCGCCGTCTCCATCGCCCAGTGCACGATGGTGCCGACGTTGGCGATGACGCCGGAGTCGGAGCCGGCCATGCGCTCGAGGAACCAGTCGAGCGGGCTGTCGACGAGCTTCTCGAGGCCGGAGGGTGACACGGGCACGCTCTCGCCCTCGTAGAGCGGGCCGGTGGTCGAGGGCGCGAGGAGGCCGTGCCAGTCGTCCGGGCTTGCGCCGGGGATGGACTCGGCGGCGAGGGCCGCGAGGTTCGCGGGCGCCGAGGGCGAACCGGCCGCGGCCTGCGACCGAAGCCTGCCGACGAGCGCCCGCAAGGAGAGGGGTGTCGACTGCGCGGTCGAGTCGAGCACCGGTGCATCCGGCACTAGGCCGAGGAAGACGCTCGCCGCCTCGTCCTCATTCACTACTGCGGCGACGATGAGCCGGCGCCGCGCGCGGGAGATCGCGAGGGCGAACATGCGCAGCTCGTCGCCGAGCACCTGGCGCCGCTCGTCGAGGTTCGTCGCGTCGACGCCCGTGACGGCGCGCACCAGCTCCTGCGGGTGCAGCAGCGAGCCGCGCAGACGCAGGTTGGGCCACGCGCCGTCCTGCAGGGCGGCCACCACGACCGTGTCGAACTCGAGCCCGACGGTTCCCGACGGCGTCGTCACGAGCACCGTCTCGTCGTTCGGCTGGGGCGAGAGCGTGTCCTCCGGCACGTCGGCGTCGAGCACGTTCTCGAGGAAGATGCTCGGCGCATCGTCTGGCCGCAGTTCGGCGAAGCGCTTGGCTGCGGTGAAGAGCGCGACGATGCCGTCGAGGTTGCGGTTCGCCTCGGCGGCGGTGATGCCGGCGCCGAGCGCCTGCTCCTTCCACGACCGCGCGAGCCCGCTGCGCTCCCACCCGAGCCCCAGGAGCTCCTCGATCGACCCGCCGCTCGCGCCGAGCAGCGCGAGCGTCTCGGCGAGCCGCTCGGCCTGCCTGGCCACGCGGTGGTCGATCGTCACAAACCGGCCGGGCGCCGCGAGCGCCTCGACCACGAGCTCGTCGGCCGTGCGCGTGCCGCCCCCCGCGACCTCCTCGGCGCGCAGCGCGAGCCGGAGGCGGCGCAGTGCGAGCCGGTCGAGGCCGCCGAACGGGCTCAGCAGAAGCTCGGTGGCGCGCTGCGCATCGAGCGGGGTGCGACCGATCCCCACGTCGACGAGGGTGAGCAGGCCGCGGGCCGCCGCGTCGTCGCGCAAGGCGGTGCCGCCGATGGAGGTGCGCGTGGGCACCTCGGCGAGGGCGAGCGAGCGCGCGATCACCGAGATCTGCGCGCCACTGCGCACCACGACGACCATGTCGCTCCACCGCACGTCGTGCTCGAGGTGCTCGCGGCGCAGCTCGCGCGCGATGGTCGCCCACTCGCGCGCGGGGCTCGACGCCTCGATCCGCGCCACGGGCATCTCGCCGTCGACACCCCCGGAGACCGCCGCACGCTGCGTGCCTGCGGCCGCCGCGCCGATACGCGCCGTGACGGATGCCGTGAGCGCGCGCAGCGCCGCACCCTGCCGGTAGCTCGTGGTGAGCACGCGCGTGGCCAGTTCAGGGTGCCCGAGCACCGCACCCAGCCTGCCGAGCGAGTCGGGCTCGCCGCCGCGGAATGCGTTCGCCGCGACATCCGGGTCACCGAACCCGATGATGGCGATGCCGCGGGCCGCGAGCGCGCGCAGCAGCGACAGGGTCGACTCGGTGGCCTCCTGCAGGTCGTCGACGACGACGAGGCGCAGGCCGGCGACGCGCTCCCCCGGGTCGGTGGACTCGATGGCGGCGACGGCGACTCGCGCGAGTTCGGCGGCGTCGAACTGGCCCTCGCGGTAGTTGGTGACCACCTGCACGTACTCGTCGATGAAGTCGGCGGCGGCCGCCCACTCGGGGCGGCCCAGCGAGCGCAGGCGGCTGGTCGGCACGTCGTACTCGGTGGCGCGCATCATGAGCTCGCGCAGCTCGTTGCGGAACCGGCGGAGCCCCCGCACTTCCGGGCCGAGTGAGTCGGGCCACGCGGGCCCCGTGCCCTCCTCGAGATGGCCCTCGAGCAACTGGGCCAGGTCGGAGTCCTGCTCGCCACCCGTCACGAGCCGGGGCGGGGCGGAGCCCGCGCGGCGGGCGGCGTCGCGCACCACCTCGAAGGCGAGCGAGTTGACGGTGCGCGCGAGCGGGCCCGTGGTGGGCACCCCGAGCCGAAGGGCTACCGCGTCGCGCAGGCGCGTGGCCGTCGCACGGGAGGTGGTGAGGGCGAGGACGGCCGACTGGTCCCAGCCGCGACCCAGCACGCGGTCGGCGATGACCTCGACGAGAGTCGTCGTCTTGCCGGTACCGGGCGCACCGAGCACGGCCGCGGACGCGGCATCGGGCAGGTCGACCACGGCGCGCTGCGATTCGTCGAGCTCGACGATCGGCGCGGGGGCGATCGCTCGCACGAATCCGGTGACTGCCACAACACCACGGTAGCGGGGGTGGACGACACAGTGCGCTGACAGAGAACGGCGCGAGGGCGGGCATCCGGCATGTCCTAATCTGGTCACGTGGACATTCGCATCGGCATCGCCAACAGCCCCCGTGAGATCAGCTTCGAGTCGTCGCAGTCGTCTGCCGACGTGGAGAAGGTCGTGGCCGACGCTCTCGCCGCCGACGCCAAGTACGTGCGCCTCGCCGATGCCAAGGGCAACGTCTACGTCGTCCCGACCGCGTCACTGGCCTACCTCGAGATCGGCTCCGAGGAGTCGCGTCGCGTGGGCTTCGTCGCCTAAAGTCGCACCATGGAGCTGCTCTTCGTCATCGTCATCGCCGCGGGAATCGGCGCCATCGTGCGCTACACGATCCCCAAGCGCAGCACGTACGGCCTGCTGCTCCTGCCCGCCGCCAGCGCTATCACGGCGGCTGTCGTGTGGGTGGGCACGCTCTGGGCGGTCCGCTGGACCTTCGACGGCACCTGGATCTGGGTCTCGTCGCTCGGGGCCGCGTTCCTCGTCGCGCTCGGGCTCGCGCTGTACCTCCCGCGCCGCCGTGCCGAGCACGACGCGCACACTCTGCACCACCTCTCCGGCGGTAAGGCGTAGCCAGCCGATCGACCGGCGCGGCCGTCAGGCTGTCAGGCCCAGCGCATCCATCCGCCGCGTGTGTGCGGCGATGAGCTCGGTGAAGACCGGCTCGATGCGCGCCTCGTCCGACTTGTGGTTCTCGCTGTACTGCAGCGACGCCCGCGCCACGAGCATCGTGTCGCCCACGAGCCGACGGCCCCACATCGCCAGGCGCGACGCGAGCCGCGGATTGGCCTCGATGGCCTCCTCGAGGAGGCCGGCGAGGACCGCCTCGCCCGACTCGCCCGCGTAGATCGTCGCGATGTGGCGCGCGGGCTCTGCGGGAAGGCCGATCGCAAGGCGCGCGAAGAAGTCGTCGAGGAAGCCCGCGGTCAGGTAGCACGTGACGAGGGTCTCGAACCAGTCCGCGCCGTGGGTGGCGCGCTCGAACCTGTCGACATCGGCGGTGGAGGGCTCCATCACGTCGGCGGGGGTGCCGCCGGCGCGCGTGATCTCGTCGACGAGCATCCGGTGCTTGCTCAGAGAGAGCTCTGCGGCGCGCCCGATCGCGGTCTTGGCCGCCGTCGACGGCGCGCTCGAGATGGCGCGCGAGAGGTTCTCGAACTGGGTGAGCTGCACGTACGCGGCCCGGCCGAGGAAGGTCATGATCTCGGGGGTGAACTCGTGGAGGTCGACCTTCGTGGTCGCCACGTCCTCGTTGCGAGACCGCAGGCGCGGCACCTCGATGCGCCGGGGTTTGCGCGAGAACCAGTTAGCCACGGGGTTTAGCTTAGACTGTGCACATACCTCCCATTTCTGGCGGAGGTCCTGCGCCCCAGGACAGAACGGGCGTGGCTCATTGCCTGAAAAGGCACTGTCTCGTAAGGGCTCTACTTCTGTGACTTTTTCCGAACTCAATATCGACCAGGACATGGTCGACGCGCTGGCCACCAAGGGCATCATCGAGCCCTTCCCGATCCAGACCCAGACGATCCCCATGGGCCTCGCCGGCCAGGACATCATCGGCCAGGCCAAGACCGGAACGGGCAAGACGCTCGGCTTCGGCCTCCCCCTGCTCCAGTCGCTCGGCACCGACCCCGAGCCGGGGGTCAAGGCGCTCGTCGTGGTCCCCACCCGTGAGCTGTGCGTGCAGGTCGCCGAGGACCTCGTGCTCGCCGCCTCCAACCGCAGCACCAAGATCGCCGCGATCTACGGTGGCAAGGCCTACGAGGGCCAGGTCGAGGAGCTCAAGGCCGGCGCGCAGGTCGTCGTCGGCACCCCCGGCCGCCTGCTCGACCTCGCCTCGCAGCGCCTGCTGTCGCTCAAGGACGTCAAGGTCATGGTGCTCGACGAGGCCGACAAGATGCTCGACCTCGGCTTCCTGAGCGACATCGAGAAGCTGTTCGCACAGACCTCCCCGACGCGCCACACGATGCTGTTCTCCGCGACGATGCCCGGCCCGATCGTGGCCCTCGCCCGCCGCTTCATGAACCGCCCGATCCACATCCGCGCGACCGACCCCGACGAGGGCCTCACGCAGGCGAACATCAAGCACGTCGTCTACCGCGCCCACTCGCTCGACAAAGACGAGGTCATCGCGCGCATCTTGCAGTCCGAGGGCCGCGGCAAGACCGTCGTCTTCACGCGCACGAAGCGCGCTGCCGCCAAGCTCGTCGAGGAGCTCAACGACCGCGGCTTCAACGCCGCCGCCGTGCACGGCGACCTCAACCAGGAGCAGCGCGAGCGCGCCATGGCCGCGTTCAAGGCGGGCAAGAAAGACATCCTCATCGCAACGGATGTCGCGGCTCGCGGTATCGACGTCAACGACGTGACGCACGTGATCAACCACACCATCCCCGACGACCACGACACCTACCTGCACCGTGCCGGCCGCACGGGCCGCGCGGGCAAGACCGGCATCGCCGTGACGTTCGTCGACTGGGACGACATGCACAAGTGGTCGCTCATCAACCGCGCGCTCGAGATGGGCATCCCGGAGCCCGTCGAGACGTACTCCTCCAGCCCGCACCTCTACACCGACCTCGACATCCCCGAGGGCACGAAGGGCCGCCTGCCCGGCTCGGTCGCCCGCGTGAAGGACCCCGCGCCCTCCTCGGGCGGTCGTGACGGTGGTCGCGATGGTGGCCGTGGCCGCAGTGGCGGTAGCCAGCAGAGCTCGCGCCCGCCCCGCACGTCGCAGTCGACGGATGCCACGCGCGACAGCGCCGCCGGCGGTGGAACGCACGACGGCGCAGCGCCGTCGCGCCGTCGTCGCACGCGCACGCGCCGCGGTGGCTCGGGCACCCCGGGCAACACCGCGCCGACGGCGTAGTCAGCCTACGTAGGGCGCCGTGCCAGTTCCGCGCTCGACGAGCTTGGCGAGCACCTCGGGGCTCGTCGAGTTCTCGGCGAGGCGGTTCGGCTTGCCCTCACCGTGGTAGTCGCTCGACCCGGTGACTTCGAGGCCGAACTTCTTCGCGAGCTTCAGGAGCCAGCGCTTGCCGTCCTCCGTGTTGTCGCGGTGGCCGACCTCGAGGCCGAAGAGCCCAGCGTCGGCAAGCTGGCGGATCACCCCGTCCTCCATCGCCCGGTACTTGCTGTGCGTCGCCGGATGCGCGAGCACGGGTACTCCGCCCGCGCCGACGATCATCCGCACGCCCTCGAGCGGTGACGGCGCGTAGTACTTCTCGTAGTAGCCGCCGCGCCAGTGCAGGATGCTCTCGAACGCAGCGCTGCGGTTGGGCACGTGCCCCTTGCGCACGAGCGCGTCGGCGATGTGCGGGCGCCCGAGGGTGGAACCGTCCGAGGCCTCGGCGAGCACGTCGTCCCACGTGAGGTCGTAGTCCGCGGCGATGCGCTCGACGATGCGCTCGGCGCGGTGCAGCCGCCCGTCCCTGATGCGCGCGGTCTCCGCGACGACCTCGCCGTTGTTGGGGTCGAAGAGGTACGCGAGCACGTGCACGCTCGCGGGGCCGTAGTTCGTGCTGAGCTCCATGCCCGGGATGACCGTGAGCCCGGTTTCCGCGGCGGCGGTGAACGCCTCCTGCCAGCCGGCCGTCGAATCGTGGTCGGTGATCGCGAGGGCGGAAAGCCCCGCGGCGACCGCCGCGCGCACGAGCTGGGTGGGGGTCTCGGTCCCGTCGGACACGGCGGAGTGCGTGTGCAGGTCGATGGGGCCGTCGGGCATCCGTCCAGCCTATTCGCTGCGGCGCTCGGCTAGGCTCGGCGGCAATGTTCCGCAGATTCCTCGCCGCCGTCGTCATCGTCGCCGTCGGCGCCGCCCTCATCGTGGCGCTCTGGCCCCAGGTGTTCGGGCTCGCTACCGTTCCGATAGTCGCGCAGGTCGTGTCGCTGCGCGGCCTCGTCGCGGCGGTCGCCCTCGTGCTCGCGGTGGCACTCACGCTCGCCGCACTCATCTCGGCGCCCGTGCGCCGGTTCGCGGCATCCCTCGCCATCGCGATGCTCGCGTTCGTGCTCGTCACGGCGGCGGTGCTCTCGACCCGCGGGTTCGGCAGCCCCGGGTTCGAGTCGGCGACGGACAGCGACATCACCGTGCTCAGTTGGAACACCCTCGGCGACGCCCCGGGCGCCGACGCGATCGCATCTCTCGCACTCAGCACGGGCGCCGAGATCGTCGTGCTCCCCGAGACGTCGCGCGACGCGGGTATCGCCGTCGCGCAGCTGATGGCCGACGCGGGCAAGCCGATGGCGTGGTTCACGACCGCCTACGACGAGATCTCGAAGGCCCGCTCGACCACGCTGCTCATCAGCGTCGACCTCGGCGAGTACCAGGTCGACGAGTCGGCGGTCACCACCTCGGTGCTCCCGACGGTGGTCGCGACGCCCGTCGACGGAACGGGCCCGACGATCGTCGCCGTGCATGCCGTCGCCCCCGTGCCCGGCGAGATGCAGCACTGGCGCGACGACCTGCAGTGGCTCAAGGCCGCGTGCGACGGCGACAACCTCATCGTCGCGGGCGACTTCAACTCGACTCTCGACCACTACTCCGGCCTCGCCACCTCGGCGGGCGCGGCGATCGGCGAGTGCCACGACGCGGCGGATGCCACGGGCAACGCCGCGGTCGGCACCTGGCCCGCGGCTCTGCCCGCCCTGCTCGGCGCTCCCATCGACCACGTCATGGCGACCGCCAACTGGCGCGTGAGCGGATTCCGCGTCGTCGAGTCGCACGACGGCTACGGTAGCGACCACCGCCCGGTGCTCGCGCAGTTCACTCCCGCCGACTGAGGGCGCTACGCCCGCGCCGCGAGCGCGGCGTTCACCGCGGGGTCGCCGAGCGTGCCGAGCCACGTGAGCAGGTCGGGGTAGGTGGAGGGATTCGCGGCGACGTACTGGCGCAGCGCGGGCTCGTCGACGGCGAACTGGTGCAGCATGGCCGCGGGGGTGGCGGGGTCGAGGGCGATGGCGATGCGCGGATCGGCGGGCGCGGCCACCGGGGGTGCGGGAGGGCCGGCGGGCGCCGGCGGCGCGGCGGGTGCCGCGGGCGCGTACACGGGTCGCGCCGCGGCGACCGCCGCGTAGTACGCGCGCACCTCCTTCGGCACGGTGAGGAACACGGCAACCACGATCGGCAGTCCGAACGCGAGCACAATGCTCAGCACGGAGTTGAGCCAGGCGAGGCCGGCGAGCACGACGTACACGAGGCCGAGCACGAGGGCGCCGCCGGTGAGGATGAGCACGATCATCCGGTTCGCGGGGTTGGCGGTGAGCTGCATGCGCGCGAACACCGCCAGGGCGGCGATGCCCAGGCAGCACACGATCATGATGATGCCGACGGGCAGGCCGAGGTAGCCGAACCCGCCCACGAGCGAGATGACGGTGGTGAGGAGGCTGAGCCCCGCGAGGCCGGCGAGCGCGAGGAGTACGACACCCGCCGCCGTGAGCCAGCGACGCACCGGGTCGGCGGGGTTCATCCCGGCGCGCACGGCGGGCGCGGAGGCGAGAGCGGCGAGCACGGCGGCGAAGACGACCACGTAGCCGCCCGCGCCGTGGAGGGAGTAGACGTAGCCCGAGAGCGCGAAGCGCGTGAAGAGGTCGATGAACACGGCGCCCAGCACGGCGCCGCCGACACCGAACGCGGCGAGGCGGCCCGCCTCGCTCCGGCGGGCGACGCCGTAGTAGAGCAGCGCGCTGGCGGCGAGCATGGCGAGCGACACGATGAGCGCATACAGCACCGACGCCGGCGGGTAGCCGGAGCCGATGAACGAGACCAGGGAGAGCACGAGGGCGATGAAGGTCGTCAGGACGGCGACCCCGCCGAAGCCGAGCGCGATGCGCCGCCAGAGCACGCTGATGGGCGCGCCCGCCACGAAGGCCCGGGTCTCCGCCTCGCGCGGCTGTGCCGCGAGCACGACACCGGCGAGCCCGAACGCGGCCGCGGTTCCGAGCCCGCGGCCGGTGACCGCGTCGATGATGATGTAGACGATCACGAGCAGCAGGTACGGCACGTTCACGAGCTCGCGGATGAGCCAGACCGTGTTGACCGTCATCGCCGGCGGCAGCACCCTGCCGCGGGCGAGGTAGGTGAGCGAGACCGACGCGACGCTCAGCAGGGTGATGAGCACGACGTCGACGCGGCCGGCCGCGAACGAGGGCCCGTAGCCGTCGAAGCTCGTGGAGGTCCACGGCATCGCGAGGGACAGCAGCAGGAGCAGCACCGCTCCCCCGTCGCGCACGAAGTCTGAGATCGGAATCCCCGTGAACGGGTTGGTGCTCGGGGCTGTCGTCATGAGTGCAGAATATCGGTCACGGTGACGCGAGCAATTCTTAGAATCGCCGCGCTCCACCCGCCATAATGGGCAACATCGATGACCGCGGCGAGGAGGAGGACTGATGGCGGGCGAACTCACCTGCGGCAACTGCGGGGCCGTGAACCCCGGCGACGCTCGCTTCTGCGACCAGTGCGGCACGCCGTTCGAGGTCGCCGCCACGCAGGCCACCGCGCTCCCCGCGCCGCCCCCGCCTCCCGCCACCCAGACGCTGCCGGCACCGCCCCCGCCGCCCGGTGCAGCAGCAGCGGCCCGGCCCCTGCCGCGCCTGCTGATCCCCGTCGTCGCCGGCGTGGTCGCCGTGCTGCTCGCCGGGGGCGGCATCGCCGCCTGGTGGTTCACGTCGAACGCCCAGCCGACGCAGGCGAGCGCCGGGGAATCCGTGCAGCCCACGGTCGACGAGGTGGCCAAGCCGCTCGCGACGGCGACCCCGCTACCCACCGCGACACCGACGGCGGCGCCCGTGGTCAACCACGCCTTCAAGAGCCAGTCGGGCAACCTGCGGTGCTCGGTGGGCGCGTTCAACGGTGTGCCCGGGGCGATCTGCCAGCAGGTGAACATCAACTACGCGTTCCCCGCCCAGGCCTGCACCACCGGGGCACCCGGGGTCTTCGTCGGCGTCACCGATTCGGGCGCGTACTGGCCGTGCGTGCCCTCGTTCGCCGAGCCCGCCGAGGTCATCGCCTACGACAGCCCCGTGACCGTCGCGGGCATGACCTGCGCCATCAACTACGACACCGGGGTGACCTGCACGAACTCGCGCGGGCAGGGCTTCACGATGGAGTACGACGCGGGCGTGCGCACCTTCTGACCGTGCGCGTCTGCCGAACAGGAGGCAGACTTGTCCCATGGCTGACAAGACCGCTCCCCGCGCCACCTCCAACCGTTCGACGACCCCGGTCTCCGAGACGTTCGCCCAGTACATCTCCAGCCAGTGGGCAGAGCGGCCGGATGCCCTCCCCGCGCCGCGCGAGCAGGCGGCCTTCGCCGCCGAGCGCAGGGCGAGGATCTCGGCGATGCACCCCGGGAAGCGCCTCATCATCCCCGCGGGCGCGGCGAAGGTGCGCTCGAACGACACCGACTACGCCTACCGCGCGCACTCCGCGTTCGCGCACCTGACCGGCTGGGGCTCCGACTCGGTGCCCGGCAGCGTGCTCGTGCTGGAGCCCACGGAGTCGGGCCACGACGCCACCCTCTACTTCCGCGAGCCGGCGGGCCGCGAGTCCGACGAGTTCTACGCGAACCCCGAGATCGGCGAGTTCTGGATCGGCGCCCGCCCCTCGCTCGCGCACGTCGCCGCCGACCTCGGGCTCGCGACGCGCGGCCTCGCCGACGTCGCCGCGGTCATCGACAGCGTCGACGCCGACACGCTCCTCGTGCGCGACGCCGACCGCGACATCACCGACCAGGTAGACGGCCGACGCCTGCTCGCCGCGGACAGTGAGTCTGTGGAGAACGATCCCGACGACGAGCTCGCGCGCGACCTGAGCGAGCTGCGCCTCGTGAAGGACTCGTTCGAGATCGCCGAGATGCGCGCGGCAGTCGACGCCACGAAGCTGGGGTTCGACGACGTCGTCGGCGACCTCTCCGAGATCACGGCGCACGCGCGGGGCGAACGGCTCGTCGAGGGCACCTTCAACCGCCGGGCGCGCGCCGAGGGCAACACCGTCGGATACGACACGATCGCGGCATCCGGCCCGCACGCGTGCATTCTGCACTGGACGCGCAACGACGGCCCCGTCGTGCCCGGCGACCTCATCCTCATCGACGCGGGGATCGAGCTCGACAGTTACTACACGGCCGACATCACCCGCACGCTGCCGGTGAACGGCACCTTCACCGAGGTGCAGCGCCGCGTCTACGAGGCGGTGCGCGAGGCCGCGGACGCCGCGTTCGCGATCGTGCGGCCGGGCATCAAGTTCCGCGAGATCCATGCCGAGGCCATGAAGGTCATCGCGGCGAGGACCGCCGAGTGGGGCTTCCTGCCGGTAAGCGCCGAGGAGTCGCTGCTGCCCGAGCACCAGTACCACCGCCGCTACATGGTGCACGGCACCTCTCACCACCTGGGTATCGACGTGCACGACTGCGCCGCCGCGCGCCGCGAGCTCTACCTCGAGGGCGTGCTCGAACCGGGCATGGTGTTCACCATCGAGCCGGGCCTCTACTTCCAGCCCGACGACCTCTCGGTGCCCGAGGAGTACCGCGGCATCGGCGTGCGCATCGAGGACAACATCCTCGTCACCGAGTCCGGCGCCGAGAACCTGTCGGTGGGCATCCCGCGCACGGCGGACGACGTGGAGGCGTGGCTCGAGCGCTAGCCGGTAGCATTCCAACATGAGGCTTGCTCCGATCGCTCTGGCTCTGGCGGCTCTCTCCCTTCTGGCCGGATGCACGTCCGCACCCCCCACGGCCGAGACCAGCCCTCCACCGACGCCCCCGGCGAGTGCGACGACCACGCCCGCCCCTGACCCGACGCCGACCGTGGCACCGACGCCCGACCCCGCCGACTTCACGGCCGTGGATCCGAGCGAGTTCTTCATCGACAGCTCCGCCCTGCCCGCGAACTTCGGAGGCTGGACGACGGCGGACGTGAACTTCGTCTCCCCCTCTCGCAACCTGGGATGCGCCATCCTCGGCCCCGAGCACGGTTCCCTCTGGGGCTGCGCCATCAAGGAGCAGAACTGGAGCTTCGAGAAGGACTCCCCCGACGACTACTGCTACGACTCGCAGGTGCCGTGCGGCTACGGGATCGAGGCGACCGGGGAGGATCCGACCCACCCGCGCCAGCGCAGCGACCCCGGATTCCCCGCGGCTATGGCGACCTCGATGGACGATCAGGGTTCCATCCGGGTGCTGCAGTACGGCGAGATGGTCACGTTCGGCACCGTGACCTGCTTCTCGGAAGAGACGCACGTGACGTGCAAGAACAGCGTCAGCGGGCACGGATTCGTCATCTCCCGCGACGAGAACGAGCTCTTCTAGCTCTCCCGACCGCCGAAGAACACGCGCGTCTCCACGACCTGCCCGTCGCGCACGGTGAGCACCTCCGCGTTGCGGTAGTGCTCGCCTGACTCGGCAACGACGTACTCGTAGTAGACGACGACGTCATGCGGGCCAAGCTCCTCGATGGCGAGCATGGTGCGGCTCGAGAAGTACGCTGCGGTCGGGAAGCACACTCGCAGCCACTCCGCCTTGTCGAGGTGGTCGTCCTGCGGGCTCGTGAATGTGAAGTGCTCGGCGACGAGGCGGTCCGCCGCCTCCGCATCCTGCTCGTCGAACGCGGTCTGCAGGGCACGGGCGATGTCGGTGTTGCTCATGCCTCGACGCTAGGCCGCCTGCCGGGAAGTGTCCCGGGGTTGCGCTACTGCTCCGGGTGGGCCTGCAGGGTCATCTGCGCCTTGGCCGTGAGCTCGGGGTCGATGATGATCTGGTAGTTCGACGCGAGCACCTGGTGGGTCGACGTGAAGTCGCGACGACGGCGGTTGACCGCGTAGGTCACGATGCCGAAGATCACACCGAAGCCGGCGCCGATGAGCACGGCCGCGCCGACGAAGCCGAACGCCTGCGGGCTGGGGGTGCTGAAGATGGTCAGCACGAGCCCGAAGAAGAGCCCGAGCCAGGCGCCGGATGCCGCGCCCGCGAGTGCGGCGCGCCCGTAGGTGAGCTTGCCGGTGACCCGCTCCACGGTCTTGAGATCGTTGCCGACGATCGCGAGCTTGGCGACCTCGAAGTCGGCCTTGGCGAGCCGATCGACCACACCCTGCGCCTCGAGGTAGGTGTCGTAGGTACCGAGCACATCACCCTTGGGGATGGACGGGAGGACGGGGGCACGGCGGCCGAATGCGCTGGGGTTGCTCACGGGTTTCATTGTCCCATGCGGCCTCCTCCTTTTGCGGCTGGACTAGGGTTTTGACTATGAGCACGACGAGAGTATTCGCCGCCCGACTGGTCGGGTGCTCTGTTTTCGACCCCAACGGCGACCGCGTCGGCAAGGTGCGCGACGTGCTCGTCGTCTACCGCACTGCGGGCAGCCCGCGCGTCGTGGGCTTCGTGCTCGAGGTTCCCGGCAAGCGCCGCGTCTTCCTGTCGATCGGGCGCGTCACGAGCATCGGCTCCGGCCAGATCATCACGACCGGGCTCATCAACCTGCGCCGCTTCGAGCAGCGCGGCGGGGAGGTGCGTGTCATGGCCGAGCTCCTCGGCCGCACCGTTCGCCTGCGCGACGGTTCCGGCGAAGCCACGATCGAGGATGTCGCGATCGAGGAGACCAGCCTCGGCGAGTGGGAGGTCACCCAGGCCTTCCTGCGCCGGCCCAAGGCCAACGCCGCCCTGTTCGCCAAGGGCGCCACCCTGTTCACCGCGTGGGCCGACCTGATCGAGAAGCAGACCTCCGGCGAGTCGCAGTCCGCCACCCAGCTCGTCGCGAGCTACGCCGACATGCTGCCCGCCGACCTCGCGAACGCCATGCTCGACCTCCCCGAGCAGCGCATGCTCGAAGTGGCGGAGGAGCTGAGCGACGACCGCCTCGCCGACGTGCTCGAGGAGATGCCCGAGACCGAGCAGGTCGACATCCTCAACCAGCTCGACGACGACCGCGCGGCCGACGTGCTCGACCAGATGCAGCCGGATGACGCGGCAGACCTCATCGCGCACCTCAGCGACGAGCGCGGTGAGACCCTCCTCGACCTCATGGAGCCCGAGGAGGCGGAGGACGTGCGCTTCCTGCTTTCCTACGCCCCGGACACCGCGGGCGGGCTCATGACCACCGAGCCCATCATCGTGTCTGCGGACGCGACGGTAGCCGAGGGCCTCGCCCTCATCCGCCGGCACGAGCTCGCCCCCGCCCTGGGCGCCGCGATCTGCGTCACCCTGCCGCCGTACGAGCCGCCCACGGGCCGGTTCCTCGGCATGGTGCACTTCCAGCGCATGCTGCGCTACCCGCCCAACGAGCGCCTCGGCGCCCTCATCGATGCCACCCTCGAGCCCGTGCAGGCAAGCACGAGCGCTGCCGAGGTGTCGCGCATCCTCGCCAGCTACAACCTCGTCTCGGTTCCCGTCGTGGATGAGAACCACCGTCTCGTCGGGGTGGTGACCATTGACGATGTCCTCGACTATCTGCTGCCGGACGACTGGCGAAGTACCAACGAGGAGGAAAAGAAACTCGTATCCACACCCGTGAGGAGGACATCCCGTGGCACGCGCTAACAACCGCTCAGCACGCACTGAGGCGCGCCTCGATTCGCCGCGCGGCATGCGCCAGGGGCTCCCGCTCTTCCAGAGTCGCGACCGCTTCGGGCGTTTCACCGAGGCGATCGCTCGCGGCATGGGCACCCCGTGGTTCCTGTTCGGGCTGTCGATCTTCGTCATCCTGTGGATGCTCTACAACACGCTCGCGCCCGAGGGCATCCGCTTTGACTCGGCGGCCATCGGCTTCACCGCGCTCACACTCATCCTGTCGCTGCAGGCCTCGTACGCGGCGCCCCTCATCCTGCTCGCCCAGAATCGTCAGGACGACCGCGACCGCGTGCAGATCGAGCAGGATCGCCAGCGCGCCGAGCGCAACCTCAACGACACCGAGTACCTGGCCCGCGAGGTCGTCGCTCTGCGGCTCGCCATGCAGGATCTCGCGAGCAAGGAGTTCATCCGCGCCGAGCTGAGGGCGCTGCTCGAGGACCTCGACAAAGACGAGAAGTCCGGTGGCTGAGGCTGTCGAGGCCATCGAAACCGCTCTCGCGCGCGTCATCGACCCCGAGATCCGCCGCCCCATCACCGAGCTCGGCATGATCGGCGGCATCTCGGTGGTCGACGGCACGGCGACCGTCGGCCTCAAGCTCACCATCGTCGGGTGCCCGGCAGCCGACACGATCGAGCGCGATGTGCGGGAGGCCGCGGCATCCGTCGCGGGCATCGAGTCGGTGGCGGTGGACGTCTCCGTGATGTCGCGCGACGAGCGGGCCGCCCTCACCGAGAAGCTGCGCGGCGGCCGCCCGAAGGCACTGCAGTTCGGGCCGGACTCCCTCACGCGCATCTACGCGATCACGAGTGGCAAGGGCGGCGTCGGCAAGTCGACCCTCACCGCCAACCTCGGCGTCGCGCTCGCCGCCCGCGGGCTGCGGGTGGGGATCGTGGATGCGGACGTCTTCGGCTTCTCGATCCCGGGCCTGCTCGGCATCGGGGGCGCCAAGCCCACGCAGGTCGACGAGATGATCCTGCCGCCCGTCGCCCACGGCGTGAAGGTGATCTCGATCGGCATGTTCGTCTCGGGCAACACAGCCGTTTCCTGGCGCGGACCCATGCTGCACCGCACGCTGCAGCAGTTCCTGACCGACGTGTACTTCGGCGACCTCGACGTGCTGCTGCTCGACCTGCCGCCCGGAACCGGCGACATCGCCATCTCGCTCGGCCAGCTGCTGCCCCAGGCCGAGGTGCTCGTCGTCACCACGCCGCAGGCCGCCGCCGCCGAGGTCGCGGAGCGCAGCGGACTCGTCGCCCGCCAGACCGGCCAGACCGTCATCGGCGTCGTCGAGAACATGGCGGGGCTCCCCCAGCCCGACGGCACCGTCCTCGAGCTGTTCGGGTCCGGCGGGGGCACGGATGCCGCGGCGCGCCTCGACGTGCCCCTCCTGGCCTCCGTGCCGCTCAGCCTCGCGCTGCGCGAGGGCGGCGACTCCGGCCTTCCCGTCGTGCTCGGGCATCCGGGTGATGCGGCCGCCGTTGCTATCAGCGGACTGGCCGCCGCCCTCGCCACCCGCGCTCGCGGTCTCGCCGGCCGGAAGTTGGGGTTCACCGTCGCACAGGCGTAGCGTCGAAGGATGGATACGACGAGAGCACCCCGCAGTCGTTGGCAGCGCGTCTTCGAAGTGCGCTACCCGTTCGTCTACCTCGGCCTGGCCGGGCTCTGGGTGGTGAGTGCGATCTTGCCGTGGCTCGATCCGGCGTTCGCGGGCGGCCTCACGCGCGCGATCTGGGTCTCGGTGATCGGCGGCGCGCTTGCGCTCGCCCTCGGGGCGGCGGCCATCGGCACCATCGTCATGCGCCGCAGGGGCGTCTGGCAGTCGCCCGAGCGGGCGCCGCTCGCCCAAGAATCCGACCCGCGCCTGCGCCAGATGCCGTAGTCGAGGCACTACCGTGGGGGCGTGGCGAAACTGCGCTGGTGGGAGTCGAGCTCCCCGCGACGATCATTCGTGCTCGGCGCGATCTTCCTCGGCGTGATGGTCGTCGCGATCGTCGAGCCGACCCTGCGCTCCGACCCGCTCCGCCTCACCGCCCTCATCGCGGTCGCCTTCATCGCCGCGGCCGCGCAGATCGCCTCGGGCGCCGCGACGCTGGTCGCCCGCCGGAACGCAAAACGCCCCGACTCGTAACCGAGCGGGGCGTGGCGTGGGCCGCGCGCTTCAAGAGCGCGGACGGCTGGCTTCGTTAGAAGCGGCGGGTGGGGACGCGCCCGTAACCATCACGCACGACTGCGGTGACGGTGGCGGCGATTCCCGCGACGGCCATGGCCGTCAGGACTACGAGCTGGAGTGTCATAGCTCAATTGTCGCCGTCGTCAACCATGTAGAACAAGAACCCTTAACTTATGTGACTGTGTAGTCTGTCTACATGGATATCCGGCGCCTCGAGCTCCTCCGCGAGCTCTCCGACCGCGGCAGCATCACCGCCGTCGCGCGCGCCACGCGACGCACGGCCTCCGCCGTCTCCCAGCAGCTCAAGATCCTCGAGCGCGAGGCCGGCGTGCCGCTCACCGAGCGCGCGGGCCGCGGTATCGTCCTGACCTCGGCGGGCCGTGCCCTCGCCCGTACCGCGGCGGATGTGGCCACGGCGATCGAGCGCGCCGAGGCCCTCTGGGAGGACTTCCGGTCGCAGCCCCGCGGCGAGGTGACGCTCTCGGTCTTCCCCTCGGGTGGCCAGATGCTGCTGCCCGGGCTCCTGACCGCGATCGACGGGATGCCCGGCCTCACCCTCCACGCCCACGACCTCGACTCGTTCGTCACCGACGTTGCCGACCTCACCGCCGACTTCGACGTGGTGGTCGCCGACGCCCCCGGCGTGCTGCCGGCGTGGACGGCGCGCGGGCTCACGGTCGTTCCGCTGATGCGCGAGCCGCTCGACATCGCGATGCCCGAGAACCACCGCCTCGGCGCGAAAGCCGCGCTCACCCCCGCCGACCTCGTGGACGAGACGTGGATCGGCACCCCCGAGGGGCTGCCGTTCGACCGCATCCTGCGCGGCATCGAGGCCGCGAACGGTACGCCCGCGCACATCGTGCAGCGGCTCGCAGACAACGGCATCGTCGAGTCGCTCGTCGCGGCGGGCCACGGCATCGGCATCCTGCCGCGCTTCACGACCCGCGACCGCGAGAACGGGCTCATCACCCGGCCGCTCCAGGGCGTGCGGGCGTCACGTCTGATCTCCGCGCTCCTGCGGCCCGACCGGGCAGAGCGACCGTCGGTGCGCGTGGTGGTCGAGGCGCTGCGGTCGGAGGCCGAGCGGTTCGAGGCCGCCCACGAGACCGGCTAGCGCGGCTCGACGACCCGCGCGATGAGCTCGGTGAGCAGCCGTTCGGTGAGCGGGGCGGGCAGCGCCGACACGAGGGCGAGGAACGGCGCCATCCGGTCCGGCAGTCCGCCCGACTCCGTGGAGACCAGGCCGATGCCCGCGAGGATCGCGAGGGCCGTCTCCGAGTCGATGGGCCCCGACGGCAGGGCGAAGCCGGCCGGGAGCGCACCGAGCACGTCGGCGGGCGAGACGGCGGGGATGCCGCGCACCTCGTCGGCCGCGGTGACGAGGGCCGCGCTCAGCTCGGGCAGTACGCCCTCGGTCACGGGCGTGATCGTGAGGTGCGTGGTGTGCGGGAGCACGGTGCCATCCGACTGGGCGAGCCCGGGCTGCAGCTGCAGGAGCCAGCCGTGGGCGCGCACCTGGTCCGCCCAGTGGTGCGGGTCGACCTGGGCCGAGGCTTCGGCCGTGGCATCCGTCGCGACAGCGATGAGCGGCCCGACCGGGTCGCCCACGACGCGCAGGCCCTCGATCGAGCCGATGACGTCGATCAGTGCGCTGGTGGCGCGCTCGCACGACTGCGCGAGCGCGGCGAGTCCGTCGCGGCCGAGGGCGTGCGTGATCGCCCAGCCCGCGGCGAGCGCGCCCGCCGACTTGGAGCCGAGCATCGTCGGGTTGACCACCGGGTAGCCGGGCCAGCGCGTGGTCGCGAAGAACTGGGCGCGCTGGCGGTCGCGGCCGCGCTGGAGGAGCACGGAGACGCCCTTGGGCGCGTACCCGAACTTGTGCAGGTCGGCGCTCACGCTCGTGACGCCGGGCACCCGGAAGTCCCACGCGGGCAGGCCAGTCCAGAACGGGAGCACCCAGCCGCCGATGCACGCGTCGACGTGGCACGGGATGCCCGCCGCCTGCGCCGCGGCGGCGACCTTGGCGATCGGATCGAGGGCGGCGTGCGGGTAGCTCGGCGCGGAGACGACCACGAGCGCGACGTCGGGGCCAAGCCGGGAGATGATCGTGGCGGCGTCCACCCTGCCGTCCTGGCCCACGGGCACGAGGTCGAGCTCGAGCCCGAAGTAGTGCGCGGCCTTCTGGAAGGCGGCGTGCACCGTCACGGGCGCAAGGAGCCGGGGCCGCCCGGTCGCTGAGGCACTCGAAGCGTTCCACAGGTCGCGCGCCGTCTTGACGGCGAGCAGGCAGCTCTCGGTGCCGCCCGTGGTGACGCTGCCGACCACGTCGGAGTCACCGCCGAGCAGGTCGCGGGCGAACCCGACCACCTCGCCCTCCATGACCGCCACCGACGTGAAGGTCGTGGGGTCGAGCCCGTTGACGGGCTGCACGGCGCGGATCGCGGCGGCGGCGAGCTCGTCGAGTTCCGCGAGGCCGGAGTCGTACACGTACGAGAGCACGTGCCCGCCGTGGGTCGGGGCGTCCGCGGCGCGCAGCTCGGCGAGCCGCGCGAGGATGCCTGCGGGGTCGTTAGCGAGCTGCATCGATGTCTGCCTTCCGGAGCGGGTAGCGCGAGAACGTCACGAGCGACAGGGCGATGATCACGGCGGGCACGATGCTGAAGCTCAGCGCGATGCCCGTCACCGCAGACGCGGGTTGCTGCACGTCCACTCCCCCCACCGATTCGATGTAGCCGGATGCACTCAGCACGATGCCGAGCACCGTGGTGCCGAGCGCGATGCCGGTGGTCTCGCCCGCGGTCCAGACCCCGCCGAAGGAGCCCGCAGCGCCCTGGCCGTGGCGACCGGCGTCGTGCGAGATGACGTCGGGCAGCATCGACAGGGGCAACGACTGCATGCCCGCGTAGCCGATTCCGGCGAGGGCGATCGGGGCGTACACCCACTGCCCCGGCGAGACGAGCAGCAGGGCCATCACGAGGGTGGCGATGCCGAACAGCACGGACGCGACGATGAAGGTGCGCTCCTTGCCGATGCGCCGGGAGATGATCGCCCACACCGGCGCGAAGAGGATCGCCGGCGCCACCAGCGAGATGAAGATGAAGGTCACGCTGCCGCCCGGGATCACGTGGTTGGCGAGGTAGACCGCCCCCGCCAGCATGAGCCCCGTCGCGAGGCCCTGCAGCAGGAAGGTGGCCAGCAGCGAGCGGAAGGGCTGGCTGCGGCGCAGCGCGGCGAACCCCGCCCGGTAGTTGTCGGCGATCGAGAACGGCTCTGCCGGCACCGGGTCGCGGCGCTTCGCCACGAACGAGGCGATGAACAGCCCGCCGCCGATGACGAGGCCCGCCACGATGGCCATCACGAGGTAGCCCGTGTACGAGTTCTCGAACGCCTTCTGGATCTCGGGCGCCCCCGCCCCGAACAGCAGGATCGCGAGCGTGAGCACGACGACGCGTGCCGAGATGAGCCGCGTGCGGGCGTCGTACTGGTCGGTGAGCTCGGCGGGCAGCGCGATGTACGGCACCTGGAACAGCGAGAACGCCGTTGCCGTGATGAGGAAGGCGATGAGCACCCACACGCCGGAGGCGACGGGGCCGATCCCGGCCGGGACCGCGAACGTGAGCACGAAGAACACCGGCAGGGCGAGCGCACCGAGGATCATCGCGGGCCTGCGCGTGCCGCGCAGCGCGAGGCTGCGGTCGCTGCGCGCGCCGATCACCGGATCGATGATCACATCCCACACCTTCGCGACGGTGATGAGCGCCCCGGCCGCCGCGGCGGCGATGCCGAGGTTGTCGGTCATGTACGCCAGGAGCACGAGGCCGGGGAGCGTGCCGAAGCCTCCCGTCCCGACCGATCCGACAGCGTAGGTGGCGATGGTCTTCCGGGTGAGAACGCTCTCCATGGCCAGAGCCTAGCGGCGTACGCTTGCCCCATGGCAGCATCGACGCTCACCCAGCCTCTCGTCTCCGACCTCGTCGGCGATCTCACGACCACGACCGGCGACACCGTGCCCGTCATCGCACCCTTCACGGGCGAGGTACTGCACAACCTGCCGACCGCCTCCGCCCAGGACGTCACGGATGCCGCGGCCGCCGCCCGCATCGCCCAGAAGTCGTGGCAGGCCGCGGGCTTCGCCCATCGCCGCGCCGTGCTGCTCAAGGCGCACGACCTCCTGCTCGAGCGGCGGGAGGAGCTGCTCGACATCCTGCAGACCGAGTCGGGTAAGACGCGCGGGCAGGCCTTCGAGGAGGTCTTCCAGAGCGCCTCCGTCACGCGGTACTACGCGCTCTCTGCGCGCGGCGTGCTGCGCACGCGCTACCGCCGGTCGGGCATCCCGACGGTCGTTCGCACACGCGTGGGCTACAAGCCCAAGGGCGTCATCGGCATCATCACGCCGTGGAACTACCCCATCGCACTCTCGATCATGGACGTGATCCCCGCCCTCGCCGCGGGCAACGCCGTCGTGCAGAAGGCCGACAACCAGGGCGCGCTGTCGATCCTCTCCTCCCGTCGGGCCTTCATCGAGGCCGGAGTCCCCGCCGCGCTGTGGGCCGTGGTCGCGGGCGACGGCAACGTGGTCGGCAACGCCGTCGTCGACGTGGCGGACTACGTGGCGTTCACGGGGTCGAGCGCCACGGGCATCCGGGTCGGCGAGCGCGCGATGGCGACGCTCACGGGCGCCTCGCTCGAGCTGGGCGGCAAGAACCCGCTCATCGTCCTCGACGACGTGAAGCCCTCGACCGCGGCGGCGAACGCCGTCTACTCGGTGTTCTCGTCGATGGGCCAGCTGTGCGTGTCGATCGAGCGCATCTACGTCGCCCGGTCGGTCGCCGACGAGTTCACCGCCGAGTTCGCGGCGCGCACGCAGGCCCTCAGCCAGGGGCCGGCCCTCGACTACACGACGGATGTCGGCTCGCTCACCTCCGCCGCCCAGCTGGAGCGCGTGCAGAAGCACGTCGACGACGCCGTGAAGAAGGGGGCGACGGTGCTCGCCGGCGGTCGCGCCCGGCCCGACCTCGGGCCGTTCTTCTTCGAGCCGACGGTGCTCACGGGCGTCACCGAGGCGATGGAGTGCTTCTCGCACGAGACCTTCGGGCCCGTGGTCGCGATCACCGTCGTCGACAGCGAGGAGGAGGCGATCGCGGCCGCCAACGCCTCGGAGTTCGGGCTCAACGCCTCGGTGTTCAGCGGCTCGATCTCGCGTGCGCGCCGGGTCGCCGACCGGCTCGAGGCCGGCAGCGTGAACATCAACGAGGGCTACCGGGCCTCGTTCGGCAGCGTGGACGCCCCGCAGGGCGGCATGAAGCAGTCGGGGCTGGGCCGCCGCAACGGCCCGGAGGGCATCCTGCGCTACGTGGAGGCGCGCACCGTGGCCGAGGCGACCGGAATCCTCACGCTGCCGCGCACGGGACCCGAGTGGTCGCGGCTGTCGGGCGTGATGCTGTTCCTGCTGCGTGCCCTGAAGGGTCTGCGCCGCCGCTGATCGGGGTCAGGTGCTCTCGGCGTCGAACGGCGCCGGCTTGCCCTCGGCGAGGTACCGCTGGCGCTGGGCGTAGGCCGACTCGCGGGCGGGCTTGACGACGGGCGCCGGCTCCTCGTCGTCGAGCAGGGCCTCACGGATGATGCGGCGCGGGTCGTACTGGCGCGGGTCGAGCTTCTTCCAGTCGATGTCGTCGAAGTCGGGGCCCATCTCCTCGCGCATGCGATCGCGGGCGCCGTTGGCCATCGTGCGCAGCGACTTGACGAGCCGCGCGAGCTGAGAGGCGTAGTAGGGCAGTCGCTCGGGCCCGAGCAGGAAGACGGCGATGATCCCGATGATCAGGAGTTTGTCGAACGTCAGGCCAAAGGACACCCGCTCAGGATACCCGCCGCGCGCCGTGCTGCCGCCTAGAGTTGCCTAGTGCCAGACAAGCTGCTGAGTGGGAAGTTCGCCGAAGAGTTCATCGTCGAACGCCCCGACATCGCGCTCATGCGCCAGCACTCCCTCGAGGTGGGCATCGACCCGGTCACGCCCGCGATGGGTGCGCAGCTCGCCGTGATCGCGGCGGCGACCAATCCCGCGAACATCATCGAGGTCGGCACCGGCCTCGGCGTGAGCGGGCTGTGGATGCTGAGTGGGGCGCATGAGGCGGTTCTCACCACCATCGACGCCGAGCTGGACTACCAGACCGTGGCCCGCAAGGGCTTCACGGATGCCGGAATCCCCGTGAACCGCCTGCGCCTGATCGGCGGCCGCGCGGAGGACGTGCTGCCGCGCATGAACGAGCGCAGCTACGACCTCGTGTTCATCGACGCGGACCCGGGCAACGTCATCGAGTACGTCGAGCACGGGCTGCGCCTGGCGCGCCGCGGCGGAACCGTGGTCGTCGCCCATGCCCTGTGGCGGGGGCGGGTGGCCGACCCGGCGGCGCGCGACGACACGGTCGCCGGATTCCGCATGCTCCTCAGGGAGATCGCGTCATCCGACGCCGTGCTGACGGCGCTGTCACCGGTAGGAGACGGACTCCTGCAGATGACAAAACTGACTGACTAGGAAGGCAGCACTACGCGGGAGTGACAACTCCGGCGAGTGCATCGTGAAGCTCCTTGGCTTCGGCATCGTTCACGGAGACGACGAGGCGCCCTCCACCCTCGAGGGGCACGCGAACGATGATGAGGCGACCTTCCTTGACAGCCTCCATTGGCCCGTCACCGGTCCTCGGTTTCATGGCTGCCATGGGTGTTCCCCTTTCACACGGATACCTGACCATTATCCCAGATCGGGGGTAGAACGTGAAAACGCGCGCATTTCCGCTGGCGCTACGGTGGCGTCCAGTCGTAACCGTCCACCCACCAGGCGATGTCCACCCAGACGATCTGACCCACGATCATGACCACCACGAGCCCCACGCGGTACCAGGCGCTGCGCGGCTGGGCGAGCGCGCCGAGGGCCGGGAACAGCGGCACGAGCAGCCGGAACGTGCTCGACTGCGGGAAGAACACCGCGAGCAGGTAGAGCGCGTAGGAGGCGATCCAGAACCGCAGATCGACACCGAGGCGCTTCGCCGACCGCGTGAACAGGGCCGCGAAGAACCCGGCGACGACGAGCGCGAGGATGACGACGAGCAGCGGTAGGGGAACGCCCCACTGCCCCGCCCAGAAGCCCGCGGCCTTGAGCCAGGGCGTGAACGGCACGAGCTCCTGGTAGCCGATGTAGGCGGAGCGCCACGCCAGCTCCGTCTCGGTGTACGCGCTCGCATCGCCCGTGATCGCCCACGCCACGAGCAGCCAGGCGATTCCCATGAACCCGCTGAACAGCGTCGCGATGACGGATGCCACGCGCTCGCCCACGGGGAACTCCTCGGTGCGGCGGCGCCAGAACCGGTAGACGACGTGCAGGCCGAGCGTGAGCGCGAACGCGAGCCCGCTCGGGCGCGTGAGCGACATGACGGCGATGACCGGCAGGAGCATCCAGTACCGGCGTTGCAGCAGCAGGTACAGGGCGGCCACGAGCAGCAGCAGGTGCATCGACTCCGCGTACGAGACCTGGAGGATGGGCGAGAGCGGCGCGACGCAGAACAGCACCACCGAGAACAGCGCCACCGATCCCGGCAGCACGAGGTGGATGAGCCGGTAGAACAGCAGCGCCGCGCCGAGTGCGCACGCCACGGAGACGAACACGGCGACCGTGCCGAAGTCGAGCCCCGAGACGAGCATGAGCAGTCGCACCACGGCGGGGTACGCGGGCATGAACGCCCAGGCGCTCTCGCCCACGTGCCCGTCGGGGGTGAGGGGCAACTGCGACGGGTAGCCGACGACGGCGATGATGTAGTACCAGTGGCCGTCCCAGATCGAGGCGAAGTCGCCGTAGCTCGGGTGCGCGAGGGTCCAGGCGTTCTGCTGCTGCCGGGAGGCGAAGGCGAGCATGATCGCCGTCGTCACGAAGCGCGAGAGCACGCACACGACGATCACCTTCACCCACCACGGCGTGAGCCGGTAGCGGACCGTGAGGGCGGTGCGCCTGCGGGCTACGAGCCCGTCAGCCACGCGCGCAGCCCCCGCTCGCACTCGACGATCTCGGCGATCGCGACTCGCTCGTCGTCGGCGTGCGCCTTGAGCGGGTCCCCCGGCCCGTAGTTGACGGCGGGGATGCCGAGCGCGGAGAAGCGCGCGACATCGGTCCAGCCGTACTTGGGGCTCGCGACACCGCCCACCGCCGCGAGGAAGTCCTGCGCGAGCGGGGCGTCGAGCCCCGGGCGCGCGCCCTCGGCGATGTCGGTGATCTCGATGTCGAAGCCCGCGAACACGTCGCGCAGGTGCGCGATCGCGTCATCGGCCGAGCGGCTCGGCGCGAACCGGTAGTTGACGCTCACGACCGCCTCGTCGGGGATGACGTTGCCCGCGACGCCGCCCGTGATGCCCACGGCGTTGAGGCCCTCGCGGTAGACCAGGCCGTCGACCTCCACCTCCGCCGGTGTGTAGTCGGCGAGGATGGCGAGCACGGGGGCCGCGTCGTGGATCGCGTTGTGGCCGACCCAGGCGCGGGCGCTGTGCGCGCGAACGCCGTGCAGACGGATGTCGGCGCGCGCGGTGCCGTTGCAGCCGCCCTCGATCGTCGCGCTGGTCGGCTCGCCGAGGATCGCGAAGTCGCCCGCGAGCAGGTCGGGCCGCACTCGCGCGAGGCGACCGAGCCCGTTGAGGGCGCTGTCGACCTCCTCGTGGTCGTACCAGATCCAGGTGAGGTCGACGGGGGGCGCCGTGAGCTCGGCGGCGAGCTTGAGGGCGACGGCCACGCCGCCTTTCATGTCGACGGTGCCGCGGCCCACGAGGTATCCGTCTTCCGTGCGCACCGGGAGATTGTCGTTGACGGGCACGGTGTCGATGTGGCCGGCGATGACGACGCGGCGGTCGCGGCCGAGCGTGGTGCGCGCGACGAGGGCGTCGCTGTCGCGGAACAGCTCGAGGTGCGCGAGGCCGACGAGCGCCGTCTCGATGGCGTCGGCGATGCCGCGCTCGTTGCCCGAGACCGACTCGATGTCGCACAGCGCCCTGGTGAGTTCGACGGACGACTGCGACAGGTCGAGAAGGGGCATGGGATCAGTTTAAGTAGTCTTGCTCTATGACGTCGCGCGCTGCCTGGGGATACGGTCTTGCTTCGATCTCGGGCGACGGCACGGTGCTCGACACCTGGTTCCCCGCCCCGCGGCTCGGCGCCTTCCCCGCGGGCACCGACCCGCACATCGCGCCCGCAGAGCTCGAAGACCTCGTGGGTTCCGACGAGCGCCGCAACGTGCGACTGGAGTTCGTGACCGTGGAGGTCGACCTCGACGCCCCCATCGCCTCGACGTCGGACGCGTACCTGCGCCTGCACCTGCTCAGCCACCTGCTCGTGGCGCCCAACACGATCAACCTCGACGGCATCTTCGCGCACCTGCCCATCGTCGTGTGGACCAACGCCGGCCCCGTGCATCCGGACGACTTCGCACGGATGCGCCTGCCGCTGCAGCGCGCCGGTATCGCGCCCACCGGCATCGACAAGTTCCCCCGCCTGCTCGACTACGTCTCGCCCGAGCGCGTGCGCATCGCGGACGCGTCGCGCGTGCGGCTCGGCGCGCACCTCTCCCCCGGCACGACGGTCATGCACGAGGGCTTCGTCAACTACAACGCGGGAACCCTCGGCACCTCCATGGTCGAGGGCCGCATCTCGCAGGGCGTCGTCGTCGGTGACGGCGCCGACATCGGCGGCGGCGCGTCGATCATGGGCACCCTGAGCGGCGGCGGCACCACGCGGGTGTCGATCGGCGCACGGGCGCTGCTGGGCGCGAACTCGGGAGTGGGCATCCCCATCGGCGACGACACGGTCGTCGAGGCCGGGCTGTACGTCACTGCGGGCACGAAGGTCGTCGTAGTCGGCCCTTCGACGGGGTCAGGGCAAGCCACCCCGCGCACGGTCAAGGCCATCGAGTTCGCGAACGTGCCCGGGCTGCTCTTCCGCCGCAACTCGGTGTCGGGCGCCGTCGAGGTGCTGCAGCGCGACGGCACGGGCGTCGAGCTCAACAGTGCCCTCCACGCGTAGTCGGGTAGCCCTCCTCGTCGCCGCGGTCGCCGCGGTGCTCCTGCTCGGCGTGCTCGGGCGCGCCTGGTTCAGCACCGACCCCGAGCAGACCATCTTCGCGGGCACCTACACGTCAGACACCGACCTGCGCGTCACGAACCTCACCATCACCGGCGGGCACGTGCGGGTGGGTTACGCGCTCGACGTGCTGTACGCGCCGTCGCTCTCCACCACGGTGCCGTCGAGCTCGCTGCGCTGCGGGCTCGTCGATACGAGCGGCCAGCTCGACTTCTTCGCGGGCAGCAGCACGATCGCGCCGGCGGGCGAATGGACGCACCTCGAGTTCGCGTCGAACTACGACCTGCCCGACATCACGCTGGGGGTGCGCTGCTCGCCGTCGGCGGATGGCGCCGCGTCAGTCACCTTCCGCGACATCGGCATCACTGTCGAGGAGATCTAGCTGCATTGCCCGCCGCTAGGGCCGATCGTCGCGGTCCAGGCCTTCTAGCCGCCTGATGTCGCGGGTCAACTCGCGCAGCCGGTCCATCCGCTCGATGACGTAGTCGGGCTCGTCGCCGATCGTCGCCGCGCGGGTGAGCCTGGCCTTCACGGATGCCGCGATCTCGTCCCACGCGGCCTCCCGCGCCCGCGCGGCGGTGTCGCGCGCGAACTGCTCGTCCGTTGCGAGCTCCCGCAGGCGTGCCGCGAGCCGCCGGTCGTACTCCTCGCGGCGCTCGAGGATCGCGGCATCCGCGCTGCGGTAGTCGTGGAAGTGCTGCGCGCGGCCGGGGCGCTGGCCCGCTGCTGCCCGGTCGTTCGCCGCGCGCTCGGCATCGGCATCCGTCTCGTCGGCGAGGATGTGCAGCTCCTCGGCGACGGCGGCGACGTAGCGGCCCTCGTCGAAGTTCAGCTCGTCGCGCAGTGAGCCCGTGATGATGCGGTTCTTGATGGCGAGTCGCACCGCAGCAGCGGAGAGCAGCTCACCCTCCTCCAGCAGGTCCTCGATGCTCGCGGGAGGGCGATCCTCGGGTTCGACGAAGGTCCCGAGGCTGAACCGACGGCGTGACCTGCGGAACCACGCCATGTCTGCAGCGACCCCTAGCGGCCCGCCGGCCAGTCGCGCACGGCGGCCCCCGTGTACAACTGCTGCGGGCGGCCGATCTTGGTGTACTTGTCTTCGTTCATCTCGCGCCAGTTGGCGATCCAGCCGGGCAGGCGGCCGATCGCGAACAGCACGGTGAACATGCGGGTGGGGAAGCCCATCGCCTTGTAGATGACACCCGTGTAGAAGTCGACGTTCGGGTAGAGCTTGCGCTCGATGAAGTAGTCGTCGTTGAGGGCGACGTGCTCGAGCTCCTTGGCGATGTCGAGCAGGTCGTCTTTCACACCGAGCGCGGCGAGCACCTCGTCGGCGCTCTCCTTCACGAGCTTGGCGCGCGGGTCGAAGCTCTTGTAGACGCGGTGGCCGAAGCCCATGAGACGGATGCCGTCTTCCTTGTTCTTGACCCGCTCGACGAACTTCTCGACGCCCTCGCCCGACTGCTTGATCTCGGCGAGCATCTTGAGCACGGCCTCGTTCGCGCCCCCGTGAAGCGGACCGTACAGGGCGTTGATGCCCGCGGAGATCGACGCGAAGATGTTGGCCTCGGTCGAGCCCACGAGCCGCACCGTCGAGGTCGACGCGTTCTGCTCGTGGTCCTCGTGCAGGATGAGCAGGCGGTCGAGCGCCGTGCTGAGCACGGGATTGACCTCGTACGGCTCGGCCATCGTGCCGAAGTTGAGCTTGAGGAAGTTGTCGACGAAGCTCAGCGAGTTGTCGGGGTAGAGGAACGCCTGGCCGAGCGCCTTCTTGTGCGCGTAGGCGGCGATGACGGGAAGCTTGGCGAGCAGGCGGATCGTCGAGATCTCGACCTGCTCGGGGTCGTGCACGTTGAGCGAGTCCTCGTAGTAGGTCGAGAGGGCCGAGACCGCGCTCGAGAGTACGGACATGGGGTGCGCGCTGTGCGGGAGGGCGTCGAAGAACCGGCGGAGGTCTTCGTGCAGGAGGGTGTGGCGGCGGATGCGCTCGTCGAAGTCCGACAGCTCCGACGGCGTGGGCAGCTCGCCGTAGATGAGCAGCCACGCGACCTCGAGGTACGTGGAGTTCTTGGCCACATCCTCGATCGCATAACCGCGGTAGCGCAGGATTCCGCGCTCGCCGTCGATGTAGGTGATCTCGCTGCGCGTCGACGCGGTGTTCACGAAGCCCTGGTCGAGGGTCGTGAAGCCGGTCTGCTTCATGAACGTGGAGATGTCGATGCTGTCGTGGCCATCGGTACCCCGGATTATCGGGAACTCGGCCGAACCCCCCGGGAAATGGAGGGTGGCCTTCTCGGAATCAGGAGCGGCATCGTTCACCCCTACAGCTTACGCAGTGGATACGACCACTGACGCAAGACCCAAGGGAAGCGCGGCGAGGTTGTGGAGTTACGCCAAGAGCTCGAGCCGCGCGACCGTCTCGGTGATATCGGCATCGGACGCCGTGAGCGCGATGCGCACGTGCTGGGGCGGTGTCTCGCCGTAGAACGACCCGGGAACCACGAGGATCCCGGCATCGGCGAACTCCGACACCGTCTCCCACGAATCCCGCCCGTTCGTGACCCACAGGTAGAGCCCCGCGACGGACTCGTCCACGCGGTAGCCTGCGGCCTCCAGCGCGGGCTTCAGGCGGGCGCGGCGCGCGCGGTAGCGCTCGCGCTGCTCGGCGACGTGCGCCTCGTCGCGCAGGGCGGCGATCATCGCCTCCTGCACGGGCTCCGGCGGGATCAGGCCGATGTGCTTGCGCACGCCCAGGAGCTCGGCGATGAGGTCGCTGCAGCCCGCGACGAGTGCCGCGCGGTAGCCCGCGAGGTTCGACTGCTTGCTGAGGGAGTAGAGGGCGAGCACCGAGTTGCGCTCCCCCGCGATGACACGTGGGTCGAGGATGCTCGAGGTCGGCTCGGACCCCGCCCAGTTGAGCTCGGCGTAGCACTCGTCGCTCGCGATCACGGCGCCGAGCTCGCGGGCGCGCGCGACTGCCGCCCGCAGCTGGTCGACGTCGAGCACGCTGCCGTCGGGGTTGCCGGGGCTGTTCACCCACACGAGCTTCGTGCCCTCGGGCCAGTCGGCCGGGTCATCGGCCGCGACGACCGTCGCCCCCACGAGTGCGCCGCCGATGGCGTACGTCGGGTAGGCGATCGACGGATGCACGACGATGTCGCCCTTGCCGAGACCGAGCAGGAACGGGAGGAGCCCGACGAGCTCCTTCGAGCCGATGGTGGGCAGCACGTTCGCGACGGTGAGGTCGTCGACTCCGCGGCGCCGCGCGAACCAGTCGACTATCGCCTCGCGCAGCGCGGGGCTGCCCGCGGTCGCGGGGTAGGCATGGGCATCCGTGGCCGCGGCGAGCGCCTCGCGCACGACGGCGGGCGTCGGGTCGACGGGCGAGCCGACGGAGAGGTCGATGAAGCCGTCAGGGTGCGAGCGGGCGCGCTCGGCGTAGGGCGCGAGCGAGTCCCACGGGAAGTCGGGGAGCTGCAGGGGCTGCCGCTGGTCGGCTCCGCTCGTCATTCGGACGAGCCGCCGCCTTCGGGCAGGGCCATGATGAGCGCGTGGTCCTTGTGGATCACGCCGACCTTGGACGCACCGCCCGGGGAGCCCACCTCGTCGAAGAACTCGACGTTGGCCTTGTAGTAGTCGCTCCACTTGCCCGGCAGGTCGTCTTCGTAGTAGATCGCCTCGACGGGGCAGACGGGCTCGCAGGCGCCGCAGTCGACGCACTCGTCGGGATGGATGTAGAGCATCCGGTCGCCCTCGTAGATGCAGTCGACAGGGCACTCGTCGATGCACGCGCGGTCCTTGAGATCGACGCAGGGCTGGGCGATGACATACGTCACGTGGGATCGGGACCTTTCCGGGCTGGTAGCTCAATGTTACTTCGTGCCGCTGATGCTTCGTGCCGCTGAGGGTTTCGGACTGGCGAACCGCGGCCATGCCAGGATCACCACCCCGATGATCACGGGACCGAACGTCCACACGTACCCGGCGGGGTTGTCGGCCACCAGGATCGAGCCGCCCGCGCTCTGGAGCGAGAGCAGGGATGCCGCGACCAGGAAGCCGACGGCCGCCGCGAGCGCGACGGCTCGCGACTCGAACACGATGCGCAGCCCGAGGAACAGCGCCGCGACGATGATGAGCCCCACGATGACGCCCCAGGGCACGGGCACACCGGCGACGGCGACGGTCGACTGGTGCGCCGCGGTGAGCAGGGCGCCGGCGAACAGCCCGAGCACTCCCGCGATCGCGAAGGCCACGATGCGGGCCGCCATGCCGTACTCGGCGAACCCCGGCTCGGGCGGGCGCACGCGCGTGAACGACTCGACGGCGGCGATGGGCCGCGGCTCCCCCGACGAGAGTCGGTACTCGTCGCCCGTGACGGTCACCTGCGTGCGGTACGCCTCGAGCGCCGCGCGCTTGCGGTCGACGACGGCGCCGGGCTCGACGACCACGGGCCCGCGTCGGGCGCCGTCACTGTCGACGACGTAGAACGGCACTCCGAGCACCTCGGCCGCGGTGCGGGTGGCCTCGTGCGCTCGAACGTGGTCCGGATGCCCGTAGCCCCCGTCCGCCGCATAGCTCACGACCACATCCGGGTCGACATCGAGGATCACCGCGGCGATGTCGGCAGCCACCTCGCCGGCCTCGGCAGCGGAGAGCGAGAGCGGGTCCGCATCGGGCAGCGCCTGCGCCCCGGACGGTCCCCAGCGCATTCCGGAGTCGAGGTACCGGCGGGGCGCGCGGCCCTCCCAGCGGGCGTCGGGGTTGCCGAGCACGCGGTGGTCGGTGACTCCGAGGGCGGCGAGGGCGGCACTGAGCTCGCCGAGCCGGTACTCGCCCAGGGCGTCGCCCGAGAGGTGCTGCAGGGCATCCGGGATCACTTCGCCGAGCTCGCCGCGCGTGCAGGTGAGCACCGCCACGTACGCGCCGGAGGCCACCAGGGTCGCGATGGCCGCCCCGGTGGCGAGCGTCTCGTCGTCGGGATGAGCGTGCACGAACAGCACTCGTTCCATGTCAGCGGGCCCCTTCTGCCTCAAGTAGACAGGATACGCGGCGCCCGGTAGGGTCGAGTGAGTTAGGTAAGCCTTACCAATCTCCACCGTCATTCGCCCCGAAAGCCGCTCGTGCTCGCAAACTTCCTGATCGGCCTGCGTGAGGGCCTCGAAGCCGGTCTCGTCGTCGGCATCCTCGTCGCCTACCTGAACAAGCTAAGCAGGCGCGACGTGCTCCCCCGCCTCTGGATCGGCATCGGCATCGCCATCGGCATCTCGCTCGCGGTGGGCGCGATCCTCACCTGGGGCCCCTACGGGCTGAGCTTCCAAGCGCAGGAGATCCTCGGCGGTGCCCTCTCGATCCTCGCCGTGGGGCTCGTCACGTGGATGATCTTCTGGATGGCGAGGCACTCGCGCGCACTCAAGGGCGAGCTGCAGTCCAAGCTCGACGCCGCGATCGCCGGCACGGGCATGGGCATCGTCGTGGTGGGGTTCGTGAGCGTGGGGCGCGAGGGCGTCGAGACCGCGCTGTTCATCTGGGCGAGTGTCTCGTCGACGGGCAACGCCGTGCTCGGCACGATCGGCGCGGTGCTGGGCATCCTCGTCTCGATCGTCATCGCCTACCTCATCTACCGCGGGCTGGTGCGCATCAACCTCTCGCGCTTCTTCCTCTGGACCGGCCTGTTCCTCATCGTGGTCGCGGCCGGAGTGCTCTCCTACGGCATCGGCGACCTGCAGGAGGCGGGAGTGCTCCCCGGCAACGGGCAGGCCGCCTACAGCCTTGCCACGGTCATCCCGCCCTCGAGCTGGTACGGCGTGGTTCTCGCCGGCCTCTTCAACTACACCGCCGAGCCGACGTGGGCGCGCCTCATCGCGTGGGCGCTGTACCTCGCCGTCGTGACTCCCCTCTTCCTCCGGGTGGCCAGCGCCAAGGCGCGCCCCGCCGCCCCCTCGCACAGCACACAACCAGGAGACATCCATGCGTAACCACCCGCTCGCCACTCGACTCGTGAGCGGCGCCGCCGCAGCCGGGGCACTCGCCCTCGTGCTCACCGGCTGCGTGCCGAACACGCCCGCCGGCGCGGCGGCGCTCACCGTGACGATCACCGACGACACCTGCGTGGTGTCCGAGACGACGACGACCGCGGGCAGCGTGACGTTCTCGATCACGAACAGCGGCACCGACGTGAACGAGTTCGAGGTGCTCGCCGACGACAAGCTGCGCATCGTCGCCGAGAAGGAGAATGTAACGCCCGGCCAGACCGTGTCGTACGTCGTGCAGCTCGGTCCCGGCACGTACTACACGGCCTGCCGCTTCCAGCAGATCGGCGCCCCCACGGGCCTCGCCGAGTTCACCGTGACGGGCGAGGCGTCCGCGCTCTCCGCCGACGAGCAGGCGCTCTCCGACCAGGCCGTCACGAACTACGTGTCGTACATCACGGCGCAGGTCGCCGAGTTGCAGCCGCAGGTGCAGGCCTTCGCCGACGCCTATGCCGCCGGCGACGACGCGACCGCCCGCTCGCTCTTCCCGACGGCGCGCGTCGCCTACGAGCGCATCGAGCCCACCGCCGAGGCGTTCGGCGACCTCGACCCCAAGATCGACTACCGCGAGGTCGACGCCGTCGCCGAGGGCCTGGACTGGACCGGCTTCCACCGCATCGAGAAAGACCTGTGGCCGCCGGCGGATGGCGCGCTCAACTCCGACGGCGAGTCCGCCTTCCTGGACTGGGCGCCATCCACCACCGAGGAGCGGCAGGCCTACGCCGACGGCCTCGTCGCCGACGTGCAGCAACTCGCCGACCTCGTCAACGCCCCGGACTTCACGGTCTCGCTCGCCGACATCTCGAACGGTGCCATCGGGCTGCTCGACGAGGTCGCCGTGGGCAAGATCTCGGGCGAGGAGGACTGGTGGTCGCACACCGACCTCTACGACTTCTACGCGAACGTACAGGGCGCCGAGGTGGCCTTCGGCAATGTCAAGGACATCGCGACGGCCAAGGGCGCCGAGGGTGCCGCGCTCGTCGCCGACATCGAGACGGAGTTCGCCGCACTCAAGGCAGTGCTCGCGAAGTACGGCTCCCTCGAGACCGGCTTCGTCGACTACAGCACCGTGACCGAGGCGCAGCGCAAGGAGCTCTCCGACCAGGTAAACGCCCTCGCCGAGCCGCTGTCGAACCTCACCCACGCCGTGCTCGGCCTGTCTGAATAGCATCGTCACCATGACCGACCCTGAGGCGACCCCGCCCACCGGCTTGTCGCGGCGCGGCCTCCTCGGACTCGTCGGGGCCGGTGCCGCCGGCATCGCCCTGGGTGGGGGCGCCGTCGCCGCAATCGGCCTCACCACCGCCAACGGCATCGGCACGAACGTCACCTACCCGTTCTTCGGCGCGCACCAGGCGGGCATCACGACGCCCGCCCAGGATCGCCTGCACTTCGCGGCCTTCGACCTCTCGTCGACGGCCACGCGCGACGACCTCATCGAGCTGCTCAAGGACTGGACGTTCGCGGCCTCGCGCCTCACCCAGGGCCTCGAGGTCACCGAGGGCGGCGCCGTGGACGGCTCGCCGCTCGCTCCCCCGGACGACACGGGCGAGGCGCTCGGCCTGCCCGCGAGCGGACTCACGATCACGTTCGGCTTCGGCCCGAGCCTCTTCAGCACGGATGCCGGTGCCGACCGCTTCGGCATCGCCGATCGCCGACCACCGCTGCTGACCAGGCTCCCGCGCTTCAGCGGGGATGCCCTGCGCCCGGAGTCCGGCGGTGGCGACCTGTGCATCCAGGCGTGCGCCGACGACCCCCAGGTCGCCGTGCACGCCATCCGCAACCTCAGCCGCATCGCGTTCGGTCGGGCCTCGATCCGCTGGTCGCAGCTCGGGTTCGGGCGCACCTCGTCCACGTCGACCTCGCAGGTGACGCCGCGCAACCTGTTCGGGTTCAAGGACGGCACGGCCAATGTGAAGGCGGAGGAGGCCTCCACGGTCGAGGAGCAGGTGTGGGTGGCATCCGGCGACGGGCCCGACTGGCTCGCGGGCGGGAGCTACCTCGTCACCCGCAAGATCCGCATGATCATCGAGGCGTGGGACCGCACCCAGCTGCAGGAGCAGGAGAACGTCATCGGCCGCAGCAAGGGCGAGGGCGCGCCGCTCTCCGGCGGCAAGGAGTTCGCCGCGCCCGACTTCGCCGCCACCGGCGCCGCGGGCCAGGAGCTCATCGCCGCGGACGCCCACATGCGCCTCGCCCACCCGACGAACAACGGCGGCGCCCAGTTGCTGCGCCGCGGCTACAACTACGTCGACGGCAACGACGAGTTGGGTCGCCTCGACGCCGGGCTGTTCTTCATCTCGTTCCAGCGCTCGCCCGAGCAGTTCATCGCCGTGCAGAAGAACCTCGCGCGCGACGCCCTCAACGAGTACATCAAGCACGTCGGTTCGGCGATCTTCGCTGTGCCGCCGGGCGCCGCGCAGGGGTCGTACGTCGGCGCCGGGCTGTTCGCCTAGCCCGGCGCCCGCCCGCTACTGAGTGACTTCGCTGACCGTGTAGTTCGCGACGAAGCCGTCGGAGTCCTTGGTGACGACCACGAGCACCGAGTACTTGTCGCTGCTGTAGATCAGCGTGGCGCCGTCCTCGGTGGTGCCGCCGATGCCCGCCTCGTTCGCGGCGAAGCCCGCGCCCTCGAGCTGCGACTTGATCTCGTCGGCCGCGTCGATGCCGGGAACCCGGATCGTGACGTTCCACGCCTTGCCGTCGGTGTTGCCCACGCCGAGCCCGAAGGTGACCTCGCCGTCGTAGAGCGGCACGTCGGTCGGGAAGTCGTCGGGGACGCTCGAGCCCGGCAGGCTCACGTCGCCGCCCGTTGCACCCTCGACGATCTGCTCGATCGGGTTGCCGAAGCACCCGGAGAGCGTCGGGGTGATGGCGAGTGCGAGCACGATGGCCAGCGGGACTGTGATGCGCCTTGCGTTCATGATTGCCTCCTGTTTGCCTAGCCGCGCAGAACGACGACGTACGCCACCGCGAGACCGTAGTCCGCCGTGTCCGTCGCCGTCACCTGCACCTGGTACTTGTCGTTCTGGAACACGCCGAACGACCCTTCGTCCGAGCTGCTCGACTGGAGCTCCTCGAACCCTGCCGTGGTCAGTTTTCCGGATGCCTCGGCGAACGCCGCGTCGAGGTCGTCGACCTGCACGACCACCGACCAGCCGGTGCCGAGGTCGATCCCGGCCGGGACGTCGCCGCTGATGATGGGCACGTCGTCGGGGAAGTTCGCCGGCACTCCCTCGAACCCGTCGAGTCCGTCATCGGCAGACCCGGAGTCGGAGTTGCTGCTGCCGGAGTTGCTGCTGCCCGAGTCGCCGCTGCCCGAGCCGCCGCCCGGCGCGGGTGCGGAGCATCCGGCAAGAAGGAGCAGTGCGGCGATGCCCAGCACGGCGTTCTTCTGAATGTGATTCACCGGGCAAGGGTATAGCCCCGCACGAGTGCGGGGCTATACGGGTTTTGATCTACCAGCTCTATGCGTTCTGCTTCTTGCGCTGCGAGTAGGCGCGGGCGCGGGCGTTCGAGTCGAGCTCGACCTTGCGGATGCGGATGACCTCGGGCGTCACCTCGACGCACTCGTCCTCGCGGGCGAACTCGAGGCACTCCTCGAGGGTGAGCTTGCGCGACGGGGTCATGCGCTCGAACACGTCGGACGTGCTCTGGCGCATGTTGGTGAGCTGCTTCTCCTTGGTGATGTTCACGTCCATGTCGTCGGCGCGCGAGTTCTCGCCCACGACCATGCCCTCGTAGACCTCCTGCGTGGGCTCGACGAAGAACGACATGCGCTCCTGCAGGGCGGTCATGGCGAACGGCGTGGCGACACCCGCGCGGTCGGCGACGATCGAGCCGTTCGTGCGGGTCTCGATGGCACCGGCCCACGGCTCGTAGCCGTGCGAGATGGCGTTCGCGATGCCGGTGCCGCGCGTGATGGTGAGGAACTCGGTGCGGAAGCCGATGAGGCCGCGCGACGGCACGATGAACTCCATGCGCACCCAGCCGGTGCCGTGGTTCGTCATGGTCTCCATGCGACCCTTGCGGGCCGCCATGAGCTGCGTGATGGCGCCGAGGTGCTCCTCGGGCGCGTCGATGGTGAGGTGCTCGAACGGCTCGTTGAGCTTGCCGTCGATGTGCTTGGTGACCACCTGCGGCTTGCCGACGGTGAGCTCGTAGCCCTCGCGGCGCATCTGCTCGACGAGGATCGCCAGCGCGAGCTCGCCGCGGCCCTGCACCTCCCAGGCGTCGGGGCGGCCGATGTCGACGAGCTTGATCGAGATGTTTCCGACGAGCTCGCGGTCGAGACGGTCCTTGACCATGCGCGCGGTGAGCTTGTGGCCCTTCACCTTGCCGATGAGCGGGCTCGTGTTCGTGCCGATGGTCATCGAGATGGCGGGGTCGTCGACCGTGATGGTCGGCAGCGGGCGCACGTCGTCGGGGTCGGCGAGGGTCTCACCGATGGTGATGTCCTCGAAGCCGGCGACGGCGACGATGTCACCGGGGCCAGCGGACTCGGCCGGGAAGCGGTCGAGGGCCTTGGTGATGAGCAGCTCGGTGACGCGCACGTTGTGCACGCTGCCATCCCACTTCACCCAGGCCACGGTCTGGCCCTTCTTGATCGTGCCGTTGAACACGCGCAGCAGGGCCAGGCGGCCGAGGAACGGCGACGCGTCGAGGTTGGTGACGTGGGCCTGCAGCGGGGCCTCGTCGTCGTAGGTCGGCGCCGGGATGTGCTTGATGATCGCGTCGAACAGCGGCTCGAGGTCGTCATTGTCGGGCAGCTCGCCGTTGGCGGGCTTGTTCCAGCTGGCGGCGCCGTTGCGGCCCGAGGCGTACACGACGGGAACGTCGAGCACGGCGTCGAGGTCGAGGTCGGGGAAGTCGTCGTGCATGTCGCTCGCGAGACCGAGGAGCAGGTCCTGGCTCTCGGTCACGACCTCGTCGATGCGCGCATCCGGCCGGTCGGTCTTGTTGACGAGCAGCACGACGGGCAGCTTGGCCTCGAGGGCCTTGCGCAGCACGAAGCGCGTCTGGGGCAGCGGGCCCTCGCTCGCGTCGACGAGGAGCACGACGCCGTCGACCATGGAGAGGCCGCGCTCGACCTCGCCGCCGAAGTCGGCGTGGCCGGGGGTGTCGATGACGTTGATGGTGATGGGGCCGTCGGTGGCGTGCACGCCCTTGTACGAGATCGCCGTGTTCTTGGCGAGGATCGTGATGCCCTTCTCGCGCTCGAGGTCGTTCGAGTCCATCGCGCGCTCTTCGAGGTGCGCGTGCTCGGCGAACGAGTTGGTCTGGCGGAGCATGGCGTCGACGAGGGTGGTCTTGCCGTGGTCGACGTGGGCGACGATTGCGACGTTGCGCAGGTCGGAGCGTGTGGCGATAGCCATGGAGGATTTCCTTTTACTGAAGGGAAGTGAGCGCATCGGAAGCGGCGCTGGGAGAGAAAGTCTCGGCGCAGGGTCGCGTCTCTGGTGACCTGCACCTTCAGTCTACTGCCTAGCGCGAGAGCGCCTACTCTGTAACGGTTTTCCAGTCCCAGACATTCCAGAAGATCGTGGGCGCGAGCACGGATGTGGAGACGCCGGCGATGCGGTCCTGGTCGTAGGCGAACAGGCTCGGGTACTGGAACAACGGCAGTCCGTAGGCATCCGCCCAGAGCAGGGCATCGACCTGCTTCTCGATGTTGGCCCGCTTCGTGGCGTCGAACGTCGTGCCCAGCTGCGCGAGCAGGGCGTCGACCTTCTCGTTCGAGTAGTGGTTCAGATTGTTGCGGCCCGTGGACGAGAACGCCTCGATCGTCGCGCTCACCCCGACATTCGTGGGCAGCCAGCCGTACAGCGCGGCGTCGTACGCACCCGGCGCGCCCAGCTGCTCCCGCCAGTCGGCCGACGAGCAATCGGTGACCGTGAAGCCCGCGAGCGCCGCGGACTTCTGGATGAGCATGAACTCGCTCACCCGGCGCTGGTTGGTCGGCGCGTACAGGATGCACACCTGCGGGTTCACGACCCCGGCCTCGGCCAGCAGCGCCTTCGCGCCCTCGATGTCGACCTCGGCGTAGTCGGCCGAACCGTTGTCGGCCACCGACGCGTCGTAGTCGTCGGAGCCGGGCATGAAGACCTGGGAGTCGCGCACGGTCGCGTCCTCCTGCAGCGCCTCGACGAGGTCAGACACGATGTCGGCGCGGGGCACGGTCTTGAGGAACGCCTCGCGCACGCGCTGGTCGGAGAACACGCCGTTCTTGGACTCGTCGAACTGCAGGTTGAGGTGCTCGTACGAACCGCTCGCGGTACTCACGACGGTCTTGTCCGTTGCCCTGAGCGCCGTGGCCACGTCCTCCGTCGCCTGCGGCGTGATGACCTGCACCGACCCGTTGTACAGCGCCTGCACCGCCGCGAGCGGATCGGGGATGACCCGCACGACGATCGTCTCGATGCTGGGCATCCGTGCGCCGACGTAGGCGGGGTTGGCGGTGAGGGTGACGTACTCCCCCGCGACGAAGTCGCTCACCACGTACGGCCCGTCGCCCACGAGCAGGCCCGGGTCGCTCGGCATGCCGTCGAGGTTGAACCCGGTGTTCCAGAACGCGGAGACCTTCGCGAGCGCGGCCGTGTCGCCGGTCTTGATCGCGGCGATGACGGCGTCCTTGGCCTGCTGGTCGTCTTTCAGGCCGAGCGCGTTCTTGCCGATCACGTGCGCCGGAAGGCCCGCCGAGGTGAAGGCGAGCTCCCAGTCGGCGAAGGGCTCGTCGTAGCGCATGGTGATCGACTTGAGGTCGTCACTGATGACGGGCAGCTGGCTCACCAGGCCCAGGCCGCGGGGATGGGCGGCATCCGCCCCCGAGTCGAAGTAGACGACATCGCTCGGGTAGTCGCTCGTGAACTGACCCGTGTCGGGGTCGACGTACCGGGACTTGTCGAAGTCGGGATCGTTGAGAGCGCCCGAGAGTGCCGCCCAGTTGAGCAGCAGATCTGCGGCGTCGACGGGCGCGCCGTCGGACCAGGTGACCCCGTCGGCGATCGTGTACTGCACGATGAGCGGGTCGTCGGAGAGCTTCGTGTAGGTGCCGAACGACTCGTCTTTCACGAGCTCGGGCACGTTGTTGTAGTAGTTGAACCCCGAGTTCGTGGCGTAGACGATGTTGCTGTTAGCCGTGTTCGCGCCGTAGCCCGTCGCGGCGTTGTAGGAGAAGAACGACTGGTCCCACCCGACGGACACCGTGGAGCCCTTGACGACTTCCGACTGGTAGCTGACGCACCCGGACAGCATCAGGGCCGCCGCAGCGACGGCGGCAACGGCGGCAAACCTCACGTGTCTCACTCGCCCCACCCTAGCGAGAACCCCCGCTACTTGCGGCGGCCCTCGGCGGCGAGGAGCGCGGCGCGTGCGTCACGGCGCTTGCGCTGCTCGTCCGGGTCGGGAACGGGCACGGCGGCGATGAGCCGCTTGGTGTACGGATGCTGCGGGTTGCGCAGGATCTCGTCGGCCGGCCCCTGCTCGACGAGCTCACCCAGGTTCATCACGAGGATGCGGTCGGCGAGCCGGTCGATCACGGCGAGGTCGTGGCTGATGAACAGGCACGCGAACTGCAGTTCCTTCTGCAGGCGCTCGAGCAGGTCGAGCACGCGCGCCTGCACGGATACGTCGAGCGCGCTCGTGGGCTCGTCGGCGATGAGCAGCTTGGGGTTGAGGGCGAGCGCCCGCGCGATGCCGATGCGCTGGCGCTGGCCGCCCGAGAGCTCGTGCGGGTACCGGTTGCGGAACGAGCGCGGCAGCTCCACGGCGTCGAGGAGCTCCTCGACGCGAGTGCCGATCTTCGCCTTCTCGACGGCGTTCGCGAGCTCGAGCGGCTCCCCGATCGACTGGCCGACGGGCCAGCGCGGGTTGAGCGACGAGCCCGGATCCTGGAAGACGATGCCGATCGAGCGGCGCACCTCGCGCAGCTGGTCGGGCTTGATTCCGACCAGGTCCTTGCCGAGCAGCTTGGCGCTGCCCTCGGTGAACGGCAGCAGGCCCACGATCGAGCGACCCACGGTCGTCTTGCCCGAGCCCGACTCGCCCACGAGCCCGACGACCTCGCCCGGGCGGATCTCGAACGACACCGAGTCGACGGCGCGGAACGCGGGCACGCGGCCGTGGCCCGGGTAGTCGACGGAGGCGTTGGTGAGGGTCAGGACGGGCTCCTCGGTGCTCGTCATGCGCTCACCCCCGGCCTCGAGCCCGAGATGCGGTACGGCGGCGAGGAGCTGCTTGGTGTAGTCGTGCTGGGCGTGGTTGAACACCTCGTCGACGGTGCCGCGCTCGACGATCGAGCCCTCGCGCATGACGATGATGTTGTCGGCGATGTCGGCGACGACGCCGAGGTCGTGCGTGATGATGATGATCGCGCTGTTGAGGCGCGTGTGCAGGCTGCGCAGCAGGTCGAGGATCTCGGCCTGGATCGTCACGTCGAGTGCCGTCGTCGGCTCGTCGGCGATGAGCAGGTCGGGGTCGCAGCTGATCGCCATGGCGATCATGGCGCGCTGCCGCTGACCGCCCGACAGCTGGTGCGGGAACGAGGCGAACGCCTTCTTGGGGTCGGGCATCTCGACGAGCTCGAGCAGCTCGATCGCGCGCGCCGTCGCCTCCGCCGGGGTGAGGGCGAAGTGCGTGCGCAGCGCCTCGACGATCTGGAAGCCGATGCGGTAGACGGGGTTGAACGCCGTCATCGGCTCCTGGAAGATCACGGCGATGCGGTTGCCGCGGATGCGGTGCAGCTCGTCCATGGGGATGCCGAGGATCTCCTGGCCGTGCAGGCGAACGTGCCCGGTCGACCGTGAGTTGCCGGGGAGCAGGCTCAGCAGCGACATGGAGGTCACGGTCTTGCCCGAGCCGGACTCGCCCACGATCGCGAGCACCTCGCCCGGGCGCACCGAGTAGCTGATGTCGCGCGCGGCATTGACCCACTTGCCGTTGACCCAGAAGTCGACGGCGAGGTTCTCGACCTCGATGATCGGCTCGTCGTCGCCGCGCTGCACGAGCTTGCGCCCGAACCTGCTCGTGGCGAAGCGGTCGCTTGGCGCGCTCTTCTTGTTGTCGTTCGGTTCGGTTGTCATCGGATACCGCCAATCGTGGCGTCGGAGTGCCTGTGGGACGATGGATTCATGAGCTCGCCCATCGTGTTCCGCCCGTGGACGGGAACAGCAGTGACGGTGCTCGTGGGAGTCGTGGTCGTGGTGAGTCTGGCCGGTCTGGCGATCGCGGGCGACCTCGAGTCGCTGCGCAGGTTCGGCCCGGCCTTCGTCACGCTCGCGCTCGCCACCGCTGCACTGTTCTGGTGGCCCGCCGTCATCGTGGGCGACGAGATCACCGTGCGCAACCCGTTCCGCACGGTCGTGGTGCCGTGGAACGCGGTCGACGGCATCGAGACCCGCTTCGGGCTCAAGCTGCTGCTCACCCCGAGCGGCTCGGTGGCCGCGTGGGCGGCTCCCGCGCCGTCGCGGCGAACGAGCGCCATGCTGCTGCGCCGCGCCAAGGAGACGTCGTCGAGCCGGGCCTCCGACGCGCTGATGCGCGAGGGACGGGAGCGCGGTGACGGCGAAGCGGCGACGTACATCAGGCGCGAGCTGCCGAAGCGGTCGGCCGGGGCGACCGGCACGGTCATCCGGCGCTGGAATGTGCCCGTGATTGCGGTGCTGGCTGTGGCGGCGGGTGCCGCCGTGGCGTTCTCGCTCACGTAACGCAGCACGACCGCGCGCATCAGTCGCGCACCTTGTCGGGAGCGTCAGCAGCTACCGTGTCGCCGCCGCCGCGGCGGCGGAACGGCGAGCCGAGGATCTGCGCCAGCTCGCGGTAGGGGCCCGGCTTGGCGGGCATCCGGCGCTGGCGCGGGTCGAAGGCGTCGCGCAGGCCGTCACCGATGAAGTTGATGGCGAGCACGATGATGATGAGCAGGAGGCCGGGCCACCAGAACAGCCACGGTCGTGTCGCGAAGGCCGACTGGTAGTGGCTGAGGATCTGGCCGAGCGAGACATCCGGCGGGTTGATGCCGAAGCCGAGGTAGCTGAGTGCCGCCTCGAGCAGGATCGCCCCGCTCATCGTCAGCGAGATGTTCACGATGAGCACGCCCGCGGTGTTCGGCAGGATGTGGCGGAAGATGATCCGCATGTTCGAGGCGCCGGCGACCCGGGCGGCGTCGACGAACTCGCGCTCGCGCAGGCTCAGGAACTCACCGCGCACGAGGCGCGCGAGCACCGCCCAGCCGAACGCACCGAGGGTCAGGGCGAGGACGAACACGCCGAGGCTTCCGAAGGTGCGGCCGATCACGGCGCCGAGGAGCACCACGGGGACGATGATGATCACGTCGGTGAGGCGCATGAGCAGGGTGTCCGCGCGACCGCGGAAGAAGCCCGCGATGGCTCCGACGACGACGCCGATGACGCCCGCGACGAACCCGTACACGACCATGATGATGATCGACTGCTGCGTGCCGCGCATGACCTGCGCGAACACGTCATGGCCGATGTCGTCCTGCCCGAGCGGGTGGTTGCCGAAGTTGAACGGCAGGTCCCACGTGGGGGCACCGCCCTTGCGCTCGATCGGGAAGTAGTTCGTGTAGTCGTACGGCCACCAGCCGGGGATCTTCAGGCCGAAGATGTTGAACCCGACCGAGGTGAACGCGACGATCACGAGGAGGATGAGCACCGCGAGCGACACCATGGCGCCGACGTGCCGCACGAACCGGCGGCGCACGATCGCGCCCTGGCTGAGCCCCGCGACGTCCTGCTGCTCGATCGTGATGATCTCGCCCGAACCCTCGGGCGGAATCGATGCAAGTGGATTCGTCATATCAGTTCACCCGGATTCGCGGATCGAGGACGGAGTACGCGATGTCTGCCAACAGGTTGAACAGCAGCGCGAAGAGGCTCGTCACGAGGAAGACGCCCATGATCGAGTTGAGGTCGACGACCCTGAGTGCCTGCACGAACATCGTTCCCATACCCCGCCAGGCGAACACCGTCTCGGTGATGACGGCGCCGCCGATGAGGCCGCCCAGGTCGAACGCGACGATGGTCGCGATCGGGATGAGGGCATTGCGGAAGGCGTGGCGCATGATGACGGTGCGCTCGTTGAGGCCCTTCGCGCGTGCGGTGCGCACGTAGTCCATCGACATGACCTCGAGCAGGCTGCCGCGCGAGTAACGGCTGTACGACGCGAGCGAGATGAGCATGATCGTGATCGTCGGCAGGAGCACGTGGGCGAAGCTGTCGACCGACGAGAGCCAGATGCTGCCGTCGAGACCCGGCGTCTCCGAGCCGATCGTGGAGATCGGCCGGCCGCCCGTGTTGGCCACGTAGTCGGGCCACGCGCCGAGGATGCGGTCGACGAGCACGAGCAGGCCGGAGATGAAGGCGGTGATCATCGCGGCGCGGATCGACACACCACGGTCGTTGCCGCCCCAGAGCCAGCCCACGAGTGCGCCCACGCCGAGCGCCAACGCGGCGAGCCCCGCGACCGCCCACCACTGCGGGAAGTAGAAGAACGCGAACTGCACGGGCCACCAGAGGGCCGCGCCGAGCACCGCGACGGTGAGCGACGAGAACAGCGCCTTGCGGTTGGAGAGGCCGGTCGTGAGCTGCGTGATGACCACTGCTGCTGCGACGCCGATGATGAGGATCCAGATGGGCCCGAGGTTCGGGTTGCGGATCGAGTCGGTGAGGTTCGTGTAGATCAGGATGCCCGCGGTGAGCACACCGGCGAGCGCGAAGTTGATGGCGAAGCGCTTGAGTTGCCCGCCCATCGCACTCGCCCACACGAACGCCGCGACGAGGGAGATCACCAGGATGACTACCGGGGGTATCTGTGGGTCCGCGAGGAAGTCGTTGAACGCGATGGCGATGTTGAGCTTGAGCAGCTGGCCGACCCAGAACGTGGGCAGCGCGAAGAAGAAGAACGCGATAAGCGTGACGGAGTAGTCGAACCCGCTGTACTGGCGCAGGGCCGAGATCATGCCGATCGAGACGCCGAAGAGGATGGCGAGCACGGTGGCGATGCTCACGAGCTGGAGCGTAGACCACATCGACTGCGACAGCACGGTGGTGACCGCTGAGCCCGTGAGGGTCGCGCCGAGGTCGAGCTGGCCGATGAAGACCTTGAGCACTCCGCCGAGCCACAGGAAGTAGCGGATCGGGGGTGCGATGTCGAGGTGGAGCAGCTGGATCCTGGCGGCGATCAGCGCTTCCTTGTTGGGAGCAGTCGATCCTCTGAGGTCCTCGAGCGGGTCGCCCGAGTTGGCGGCCAGAACGTAGACGAGGAAGCTAGCCGCGAAGATCACGAGGATGGCGATGAGGACACGCCTCAGCACGTAACTCCACATGGAGATGCCCTTCTGATGGTGGATTTCTGCGGCGACAGTGCCGCATGTCGCGTGCAAGGGTGCCGGGGCTTTGCCGCCCCGGCACCCTCTTACGCGCTTGCCGGTTGTTGGCTAGTTAGCCAGCCGCAACCGGGGTCCACTCCCAGAAGTTCCAGAAGTACTGCGGGGTGAGCGGCGATGCCGTCACTCCGGAGACCTTGGACTCGTCCCAGGCAGTGATGCCGGGGAACTGGAAGATCGGGATCGACCAGTACTGCTCGCCGATCGCCTTCTCCGCCTCGACGAGGAGGTCGTCGGCCTTGGCGCCGTCGGTCTCCGTGTCGATCGCCTTGAACGGCTCGTCAACAGCGTCGCTCGACCAACCGTAGAAGTTGTTCGCGCCACCCGTGATGTAGTTCGGGGCGTTCTGCGTGCGACCGGTGTTGTTGAGGATCCAGGCGAACAGCGCGGCGTCGTACGACGTCTGCTTCGTGTCCAGGTCCGCCGACCACGTGGTCGAGGAGGCGTTGATCAGGTTGAAGCCCGCCTCGGCCGCGATGGGAGCCCACAGGGTGTACTCCGAGTTGCGACGCTCGTTGGTCTGGCTGAACAGCAGGCGCACATCGACCGGAGTCGTGATGCCGGCGTCGGCGAGAACCTGCTTGGCGCCCTCGACGTCCGGAACCTCGAGGTCGGGGTATCCGTTGACCTCAGCGGCCTTGTTGGCGACATCCGTGCCGGGGAAGGAGACGAGGGTGTTCATGACCTCGGCGTTGTCCTGCAGCGGCTTGATGAGCTTGTCGATGATGTCCTGGCGGGGAATCGTCATGAAGAACGCCTTGCGAACGGCAAGTGCCTTCTCCTCGTCGCCACCGTAGGTCGCGGGGTCGAACGGACCGCCGTTGGTGACCTGGAGGTCGACGTGCTCGAACGAGGACTCCGAGGCACCGACGTAGGCGACGTTCTTGATACCGGCAGCGAGAGCGCTGGCGATGTCAGGGGTCGGCTGGCCGGATGCGATCTGGAGGTCACCGTTCTGGAGTGCCGTCAGCTGGGCCTGCGAGTCGGGGACCGCGCGGACCGTGATCGACTCGAACTTCGGCGAGGGGCCCCAGGTGTAGTCGGGGTTCGCCGTGAGGGTGACGTACTCGTCAGCCTTCATGTCGGTGATCGTGTACGCGTAGTTCGACAGCAGCGCGGGAGATCCCTCTTCCGGCATGGTGTTGAAGGTGTAGCCCGTGTTGAACGCCTTCGAGACCGGGCCGAGGAAGTCGAAGTCCTGGTCCTGGATGGCCTTGATGAGGTCGGTCTTGGCCTTCTTGGCGCCGTCGTCACCCGTGTACTTGTCCGGGTAGGCGAGCTGCACGGTGCCGTGACCGGACACACCGATCGGGCTCACGAGCTCCCAGTCCGCGTAGGGCTTGTCGTAGACGACGGTCATGCTGCGGTTGTCGTCGCTCAGGGTCGGAACCTTGGAGACGAGGTCGAAGCCGATGCCCTCGGCAGCACCCGTGTTCCACACCGTACCGGTCTGGTCGGTGACCGCGCCGGTCTCCTCGTCGACAGTCGCCTCACCGTTGGTGGCGTGGGTGGTGACTGCGGCCCAGTAGAGCATCATGTCAGCGGCGTCGACGGGGGTGCCGTCCGACCACTTGACGCCCGAGTTGATGGTGTACTTCACCGTCAACGGGTCATCGCTGACCTTCTCGTAGGTACCGAAGTCGGTGTTCTTCACCAGCTCGGACTTGTCGTTGTAGTAGTTGAACGTGTCCTGGGCCATGTAGACGACCTGGGCGTTGTAGAGGCTGTTGAGGTTGGTCAGCAGCGTGTTGTAACCGCTGAACACATCGTTCATGGCCACCGTGATCTTGGTGCCCTTCACGACTTCGGACTCACGGGGCGGCGTGCACCCGGTAAGTACGAGTGCCCCAGCGGCCACCAGCGCTACGCCAGCAGCTAGGCGCTTCAGTTTCAATTTTCCTCCTGTGCAAGATGAGACCTCGGCACACCGATTCCTAGCGGCATGACGGGCTTGATATTTCACACCCTAAACGGGGGTAAACCCCCCGCAAAACTGTAGGCCGAAACGTTACACAGTGGTAACGCAGTCATGAATTCCTTGCGAGGAATAGCGATAAAGTGCGCGAAACCTGCGCCTCGCGACGAATTCTTGCGAGTACGCGGCTTTCGTGCGGCGAACCGGCGTGGTCAAGCGCGTAGGCTCGTGACGTGAGCAGAACCGGACTGTCGGAATCGTCCAACCTCCCCCTGCTGGTTTTCGACGGTGACTGCGCGTTCTGCACAACGTGGGTCAATCGATTCGAGGCGATCCTCCCCGTGTTCCCCCGCACCTCTCCCTGGCAGTGGCTCGACCTCGACGAACTGGGGCTCTCCGAGCACGATGTGACGCACTACGCGTGGGTGATCACCCCCGGGCACCACTACGCCGGTCACCTCGCCGGCTCGGCGCTGCTGCGGATGCAGCCCGGGTTCGGCTGGCGGTTCCTCGGCAACCTCATCGCCGCTCCCCCGGTCTCGTGGGCGGCGGCGATCGCGTACCACTTCATCGCGAAGTACCGCCACAAGCTGCCGGGAGGAACTCCCGCGTGCGCCATGCCGCAGGCGGGATCCGCCCATCGCTGAGCCCGCCGCACCCCCGAGCCCCTCGCGAGCACGGCTGGGTGCGGAGATCCTCATCGTCCTCGGGCTGTCGCTCGGGGCATCCGCCGTCTACTCGGTCGTGTCGATCACGAACAAGCTCACCCGCACCGAAGCGCTGTCGCAGCAGACGACCACCCTCAACTCGTCGCTGAGCGACAGGCCTACGTTCGACCTCATCTACCAGCTGCTCGCCATCTTCTTCGACCTCGTACCGGTGGCCCTCGTGGGCTTCCTGCTCTGGCATGCCGCGCGGCCGCGCCTCGGCCGGCTGGGCATCGACTTCACGAGACCCGGCAGGGATGCCCTCTCCGGCGTCGGGCTGGCGCTCGTGATCGGCATCCCGGGCATCGGGGTCTACCTCGCGGGGCGGGCGCTCGGACTCTCCGTGAACGTCGTGCCGACAGCGCTCGACACCTACTGGTGGACGGTGCCGGTGCTCATCCTCTCGGCGGTGCGCGCGGGCGTGACCGAGGAGGTCATCGTCATCGGGTACCTGTTCGCGCGGTTGCGCGACCTGGGCTGGGGCAGGTGGCAGATCATCGTCGCCACGGCGGCCCTGCGCGGCACTTACCACCTGTACCAGGGCTTCCCGGCGTTCGTGGGCAACTTCGCCATGGGGCTGCTGTTCGGATGGCTCTACAGCCGCCCGGTCGACAAGCACGGCGGGCGCGTGCTGGCGCTGGTGATAGCCCACGTGCTCATCGACTCGGCGATCTTCGTGGGCTACCCCTGGGCGGCAGCGACCTTCCCCGCGCTGTTCGGCCTGTAAGTCGAGACACGCTAGTCCGCGAACGCCTCGATCGGCGGGCACGCGCACACCAGGTTGCGGTCGCCGTACGCGTTGTCGATGCGGCGCACGGGCGGCCAGTACTTGTGGCCGATGAGGGTGCGCAGCGGGTAGACGGCCTGCTCGCGGGAGTAGGCGTGCGACCAGTCCCCCTCGATCACCGACTGGGCCGTGTGCGGAGCGTTCACGAGCGGGTTGTCGTGGGCGGGCCACGTGCCCGCGGCGACGGCATCCGCCTCGTCCTTGATCGCGATCATGGCGTCGATGAACCTGTCGATCTCGCCCAGGTCCTCGCTCTCGGTCGGCTCGACCATGAGCGTGCCCGCGACCGGGAACGACATCGTCGGGGCGTGGAACCCGTAGTCGATGAGGCGCTTGGCGACGTCGTTGTTGTCGATTCCCGTCGCCTCCTTGAGCGGCCTGAGGTCGAGGATGCACTCGTGGGCGACGAGCCCGTTGTCGCCCGCGTACAGCACCGGGTAGTGCTCGCGCAGTCGCGTCGCGACGTAGTTCGCGGCGAGCACCGCCGCACCGGTGGCGGCCTTCAGCCCGTCGGAGCCCATCATCCGGACATACGCCCACGAGATCGGCAGGATGCTCGGCGACCCGTAGGGCGCTGCCGAGATCACGGGGGCGTTGGGTCTCGACTCGGTTCGACCGGCGAAGAAGTCGCGCTGGGCGAGCGGGTGGCCCGGCAGGTACGGCGCGAGGTGCGCCTTCGCCGCGACGGGGCCGACGCCCGGTCCGCCGCCGCCGTGCGGGATGCAGAACGTCTTGTGCAGGTTGAGGTGCGAGACGTCGCCGCCGAAGTCCCCGAAGCGCGCGTAGCCGAGCAGCGCGTTGAGGTTGGCGCCGTCGACGTAGACCTGCCCGCCACTGGCGTGCACGGCATCCGTGATCGCCCGCACCTCGTGCTCGTAGACGCCGTGCGTCGAGGGGTAGGTGATCATGAGCGCGGCAAGGGCGTCGGCGTGCAGCGCGATCTTGGTGCGCAGGTCGTCGAGGTCGACGTTGCCCAGCTCGTCGCACTCCACCACGACGACCTTCATGCCCGCGAGCACCGCCGACGCGGCGTTCGTGCCGTGCGCACTCGAGGGGATCAGGCACACCGTGCGGTGGGCGTCGCCGTTGGCGCGGTGGTAGCCGCGGATCGCGAGCAGGCCCGCGAGCTCGCCCTGGCTGCCGGCATTGGGCTGCAGCGACACCGAGTCGTAGCCCGTGACCTCCGCGAGCCAGCCCTGCAGCTGGCCGATGAGCTCGAGGTAGCCCTCGACGTCCGCGGCCGGCGCGAACGGGTGCAGCGCGGCGAACTCGGGCCAGGTGACGGCCTCCATCTCGGTAGCCGCGTTGAGCTTCATCGTGCACGACCCGAGCGGGATCATGCCCCGGTCGAGCGCGTAGTCCTTGTCGGCGAGGTACTTGAGGTACCGCATCATGCTCGTCTCCGAGCGATGGGTGTTGAACACCGGATGCGCGAGGTACGAGCTCTTCCGCGCGAGCGCGGGCACGTACTCGTGCTGGTGGGTGGGGTCGACGGCGAACCACTTCTCGCCCTTCGTGAAGACGCCCTGATCCTGGGCGGCTGCCCGCTCACCGGCGCCGAAGATCTCGAAGAGCACGGGCAGCACCGAATCGAGGTCCTCGGCGGTGACCTCGTCGAACGAGATGGTCACGGTCGTGGGCGAGGAGGCGTACACGAGCACGCCCAGCGAATGCGCTCGCGACACGACGGCCTGGGCATCCGTGACAGAGACCTCCAGGGTGTCGAAGTAGCTCTCGCTCGTCACGGTGACGCCGCGGGCGGTGAGCTCCTTGGCCGCGAGCACGGCGCTCGCGTGCACGTTCTGCGCGATGCGCTTGAGCCCCTGGGGCCCGTGGTAGACCGCGTACATGGAGGCCATGACCGCGAGCAGCACCTGGGCGGTGCAGATGTTCGACGTGGCCTTCTCGCGACGGATGTGCTGCTCCCGCGCCTGCAGGGAGAGCCGGTAGGCGGCGTGGCCGGACGCGTCCTGGGAGACGCCGACGAGGCGACCGGGGAGCTGGCGCTCGAGCCCGGCCCGCACGGCCATGTAGCCCGCGTGGGGTCCGCCGAAGCCCATCGGCACGCCGAAGCGCTGGGAGGTGCCCACCGCGACGTCGGCGCCGAGCTCGCCCGGGGAGGCGAGGAGCGTGAGGGCGAGCAGGTCGGCGGCGACGATCGCGAGACCGCCGTGCTCCTTGACCTGAGCGATGACGGCGGTCGGGTCCCACACCCGACCGGAGGCGCCCGGGTACTGCACGAACGCGCCGAAGGCGGGCGGGAGCGCTGCGAGAGCCTCAGCGAACGAGGTCTCGACGAGCTCGATGCCCACGGCCTCAGCCCGGGTGGCGAGCAGCGCCTTGGTCTGCGGGAGTGCATCAGCGTCGACGAGGAACACGTTCGACTCGGCACCGGATGCCCTGCGCGCGAGCAGCATGCCCTCGACGACGGCGGTTCCCTCGTCGAGCATCGACGCGTTCGCCGTCGTCATGCCGGTGAGGTCGGAGACCATGGTCTGGAAGTTGATGAGGGCCTCGAGCCGGCCCTGCGAGATCTCGGGCTGGTAGGGCGTGTACGCGGTGTACCAGCTCGGGTTCTCGAGCACGTTGCGCTTGATGACCGCCGGCGTGACCGTGTCGTAGTAGCCGAGACCAATCATCGAGCGGTTGACCGTGTTCTGCGCGGCGAGCGCCCGCAGTTCGCGCAGCGCCGACCGCTCGGAGGCGGCATCCGGGATGACCGAGTTCTCGATCGGCTTGACGTGGATGGCCGGCGGCACCGCGGCGGTGACGAGCGCCTCCACGGAGTCGTAGCCGACGACGGCGAGCATCGCCTTCTGGGCGGCGTCGTCCGTTCCGATGTGCCGTTCCTGGAACCCCGTCATCACTCGCCCGTCAGCGCGCTGTACTGCTCGAAAGTGAGCAGCTCCGGCAGCTCGGTGAACTCGACCTTGATGAGCCAGCCCTCGCCGAACGGGTCGCTGTTGACGAGCTCGGGGCTCGCCGCGACGGCGTCGTTGGACTCGACGACGGTGCCGTTCACGGGGGCGAACAGCTCGCCCACCGACTTCGTCGACTCGATCTCGCCCACGACCTTGCCCTCGGCGACGCTCGAGCCGGCCTTGGGCAGGTCGACGAACACGATGTCGCCGAGCTTCTCCGCCGCGTAGGCGGTGATGCCCACGGTCGCAACAGACCCCTCGACGAGAACCCACTCGTGCTCGGCGGTGTACTGCAGTTCGGTCTTGTCGGTCATGGCTCAGGCCTCTCTCTTGTAGAACGGAAGTTGTACGACGGATGCCGCGACCCGCGACCCCCGCACATCGATGTCGAGCGTGGCGCCCGGTTCTGAATACTGCTTGTCGACGTAGGCCATGGCGATCGGGTAACCGAGGGTCGGCGACAGTGCACCACTCGTGATCACACCGACGACCTGATCGCCTGAGTACACCTCGTACCCGGCCCTACCCGCGCGCTTGCCCTCGCTCACGAGACCCACGAGCACGCGTGCGCCCTCTGCGGGCCCGGCCTCGATGCCGTGCTTGCCCACGAAGTCCTTCGTGAGATTGGCGACGCGGCCGAGACCGGCCTGCTCGGGCAGGGTGTCGAGTCCGAGTTCGTGGCCGTAGAGCGGCATGCCGGCCTCGAGCCGCAGGGTGTCGCGACTGGCGAGCCCGGCGGGCACGAGGCCGCGGGACGCCCCGGCCTCGACGAGCGCCTGCCAGAGCGCTGCGGCATCCGGCACATCGACGTAGAGCTCGTAGCCGTCCTCGCCCGTGTAGCCGGTGCGCGCGACGATCACGTCGGCGCTTGAATCAGGCGCGGTGCCGAAGGTTCCCTCCGTCGCCGCGTAGTACTTGAGCTCGTCGAGGCCGGGCACGTCGAGCACGTCGGCGACGATCTCGCGCGAGCGCGGGCCCTGCACGGCGATGAGCACGATGCTGTCGGTGAGGTCGTCGACCTCGACGTCGAAGCCCGCGCTGCGGTCTTGGAGTGCGGAGACGACGACGTCGCGGTTGCCCGCGTTGGCGACGACGAAGTAGGCCCCCTGCGTGAGGTGGTAGACGATCAGGTCGTCGAGGATGCCGCCCGACTCCTCGAGGATGAGGGAGTACTTGGCCTTGCCCACGGGCACCGCGGAGATCAGACCCGCGAGTGCGTGGTCGAGGAAGGCCGCGGCATCCGGGCCGGTGACGCTGATCTCGGCCATGTGCGAGATGTCGAAGATGCCGGCGGCGGTGCGCACGGCGTGGTGCTCGGCCAGATCGGAGCTGTAGCGCACGGGCATGAGCCACCCGGCGAAGTCGGTGAAGCTCGCGCCGGCCTGCTCGTGCAGGTGGTGCAGCGGGGATTGCCTAGGGGGCGGGGCACTGTTCACGGAGTTCTCCTGGCGCGCGGGGCTGCGGATAAGAACTCCCCCTCTGTGATGGAGCCTGAGAGTTTCACGCGACGCTCGTGAAGAGACATCGCGCTTTCACCGACGGCGGCTGCGCTTGGAGAATCTCGATACGCCGCGGGCGGCTACTCGATCTGCTCCGGGTTCGCGCGAAGCACTTTCCAGAGTGGCCAGTTCGATGCGGTACTGATACCTGAGAGATTGGCGGGGAGGCTTGCTCCTTCGGTGCTGCGCTCGAGGCACAGCTCTCCCGCATCGTGTTGCGGCCCGATGTTCAGTTGTCGATGTGGTGCTAGGGGAACACTACAGCCTCGGTCTTGGTGACGATGCCCGACAGCAGGTCGGCCATCGTCGCCGACGCGAGGAGCTCGACCTGGTCGAGCGGCCCGAGGGGCGCGATGCCGGCGAGCTGCCACGCCCGCGCGATCGGCTCGTCGGTGAGGTCGACATCGGCGGGCCAGCGGTTCTCGTCGTCGAGCTGGGCCAGGACGCGCCGCACCGTGTCCTCGGCGGCGACGAGCTCGAGCAGCAGGTCGTCGTCCCACTCGAGCGGCTCGAGCTCGGTGACCTCGGCCTGCGGGTGCGGCTCGTCGTCGAGCCACTGCGCGACGCGGAACCGGCGGTTGCCCTCGGCGACCAGACCGATGAATCCCTCGGATGCCTCGAGCTGCACGATCCTCGCGACGGTACCGACCCCGAACCGCTGCTCGCCCCCGCCGACCTCCTGGCCGCGCTCGATCAGGACGACCCCGAACTCGGAGACCTCCTCCTGCAGCACGCGCGACAGCATGACCACGTAGCGCTCCTCGAAGATGCGCAGGCTCAGCGGCATGTGCGGGAACAGCACGCTGCCGAGCGGGAACATCGGCAGCACCATCAGGCGCTCAACCCGAGCCCGTAGATCACCGCAGCGACGATCGTGCTGATCCCCACGATCCCGGAGAGCACGGTCGTGCCGACGGCGAGCAGCGAGTTCACCAGGGTGTCGTTGCGGCGCACCGCCAGATCGGCGAAGACGAGCGAGACCACCCACGGGATGCCCAGGAAGAACACGGGCGCCGCGGCGGTCATGTAGCGATCGGCGCCGTGCGACCAGTAGTCGATGCCGCCGAACAGCGCCCACACCACGAAGACGGTAGCGGCGAGCACCGCACCGATCAGGCCGAACACCGAGAGGGTGCGCTTCGAGTCGACGCGCTGCCAGCGCGCGAGCACGATGATGAGCGTGCGAACCAGGCAGTACACCGCGATGGCGACGAGGTCGATCGTGACGCCGAGGTAGTACACCTGCTCGACCGGGGCGTTGCTTGGGAACATCGCGCCGAACACGGTGTTCACCACAGCCCCGGCGATAGCCACCGCGCCCAGGCCGATCGTGAAGGGCAGCACGCCCGACGTGGTCATCACACGGGGCGGGGCGGTCACAGTCATACCCCCATGATGCAGTGCTGGTCCTAGAGATCCAAGCGTCGCTCGACGACGTCGAGAGCGACGTCGTTGAGCTTGAGCCGGTTGCGGCGGGCGTGCGCGCGCAGGAGGGTGAAGGCCTCCTCGACGCTGATGTCGTGGCGGTGCGCGAGGAGTCCCTTCGCCTGCTCGATGCGCACGCGGCTGTCGAGCGCGGTGAGGAGCTGGTCGTTGATGGTGGCGTGGGAGGTGAGCATCCGGTCCTGCACGATGCCGATCGTCGCGACGTCGGCCATGGCCTGGGCGAGCACGGCGTCCTGGTCGGAGAGCGGCCCGAGGCTCTCGGAGAAGAGATTGAGCGAGCCGAGGGTCTGGTCGCGCAGGCGCAGCGGGATCGCGTGCATGGAGCGGAAGCCCTTCGCGACGGCGAGGTCGGCGAACTCGGGCCACCGGTCGCGTGACGCGGCGATGTCGTCGACCTCGACGTTGGTGCCGGTCGTGAACGCGACGAAGCAGGGGCCCGAGCTCGTCGCCAGCTGCATGAGCTCGACGTCGCTCACGCGCTTGCCCGTGGTCGCCGCCATGTGCAGCGTTCCGTCCGCGTCGGCGAGCACGATTCCCGCCTCCACGACGGCGGTGAGCGACGTGCTGTTCTCGACCAGGAGCTGGAGGGTGTCGAGGATGCCGCGCCCGGGCGCGAGCGTATCGGCGAGCGCCACGAACGCGGCGGCAAGCCGGGATTCCCGATCCGAACCCGTCATTTCGTAAGAGTAGACCCGCCATGACGGGCGCGTCGGGGCACGATTTTGTACCCCGGCCCCTCTCGGGTTACAGTCTCTGCGAGGCCCCGGTCCCTGGCTGATTCCGTCATCTGACGATCGCTAGGAGACCCCGCTCGTGCCCGACGCCCAGCCCTTCCGTGTTCACGTGCGCGGACAGGTCATCGACATGACCGTGGAGCACGCGGCATCCTTCGGACTCAACCACATCGGGTCCGCGCTCGGGCTGCCGCGCCTCGACTGGCGCCCCGGTGACCGCGTCGTGGTGGGTACGCCCACGGGGGCGGGCGACGACCTCGCGTGCGCTGCGTGGGCGGATGCGCTTGCCGGTAACCCGATCCGCGTCTTCGCGGAATCGGGGCGCCACTCCATCGAGGTGACCGGCTACTAGACGGCCGCACGGCAGAACGGGGCTCCACGGATCCGCCGCGAACTGCCGTGCGGTCCCGTCAGACCCCTGTGACCTACTTGGTGGCGGTGCCGTAGCTCACGTAGTGCCATGACTCCGGGACCACCCGGTTGAACACGGCCTCGTCGGCGGCGGCGAGCGCGTTCCTCGCGCGCTCACCCGGACCGAACAGCGACAGGAACCCCGTTGCGTGCACCTCGTGGCTCGCGTACTGCTCGAGGTGCGGCCGGAGCTCCTTGATCGTGACGTACCGCCACGACGTGCCCCGCACCTTGTACGCGATCGCGCGCGCGAGCCGGTGGAAGATCGTCGCCCGCAGGTTCTCGGCGAAGATCAGGGTTCCGCCCGGCTTGAGCGCGCGGTGGATGCCGCGCATCGCCGCATCCTGATCCGCCTTCGTTCCGACACCACCGAGCACCGACTTGAAGACGATGAGGTCGAACTCGTTCTCGAAGGGAATGCGGGTGGCGTCGACATCCGCATACTCGATCCCGGATACCCCGTACCGCTCGTGCAGCGGACGCGCCTGCTCCTCGGTGTTCTGCCAGTTCGTGCACAGCACCTCGTGGCCCTGGAGGGCGAGCCAGAGCGACGGGCCGCCCGGACCAGCACCGAGCTCGAGGCACCGCAACGTCCTGCCCGTGGGCAGTACCGACTCCCAGAAGAGGACGGCGGTCGACCACGTGCGGACATCCCACGTCACGATGTCGCGCATGAGTTGCGAGCTGCGGTCGAGTGGGCGGTGTGCGGCATCGCTCATGTCAGCACTGTAGCCCAGTGGACTTTCCCCTATTCCACTATGCTCGGGGCGAACTTTTACCCTCACCAGAAGGACATCACATGGCCGAGAAGTCAGCAAAGAGCGGCAAGAAGGTCGTCGCCGTCGAGCATGCGGAGCCGAGCGAGAAGGCCAAGGAGCTCGCCAACGACGCCGTCAAGAACAACACAGACGGCGTGTGGAAGCCCACCGCCGAGGCCAAGAGCAAGGCGACGACGTTCCGCGTCGTCGCCGTCATCTTCTGGGTGCTGGCGATCGCGGCCGAGGCAGTCGCGATCTTCTGGCTGCTGCGGACCCAGAGCGGTCAGAGCTGGTTCCTGTGGGCACTCATCGGCGGCATCGTGCTCATCGGCATCCTCGCCGTGGTGGGGTCGCAGTTCTGGAAGAAGGCGAACCAGCTCGACCCGGCCAAGAAGTCGGAGCCGGCGCGCTTCTTCATTCAGAACCAGCTCGGCGTGATCATCTCGATCATCGCCTTCCTGCCGCTCATCATCCTGATCTTCCTGAACAAGGACATGGACGGCAAGCAGAAGGGCATCGCGGGCGGTCTCGCCATCGCGGTCCTCATCGCGGCCGGTCTCCTGAGCGCAGACTTCAGCCCCAACTCCGTCGAGGACGAGACCGCGCAGCAGGTGGCGAACGAGGGCCAGATCGGCGACTACACCACGATCGTCACCGAGCTGACCGGCCAGGACCACGTGACTTGGACGAAGTCCGGCGGCGTGTACCACCTGTGCGAGGACGCCTCGGCGGTCAACCTCACCTCGGCCGACAACCAGATCTACTCCGGCGATGTCGCCACCGCGCACACCGCGGGCAAGGCCGGCCTGACGCTCGAGATCACGAAGGAGCTCGGCGAGTGCGGCTTCCTGACTCCCGACAACGTCGACGCGATCATCGAGCAGGTGCGCGAGCTGCGCGCGACGGCGCCGACCGAGGTGCCCGCTGACGGCACCGACGGCTAGCGCCGGCACACCCTGACCGAAGGGGCTCCGCTGTCGCGGGGCCCCTTCCGTGCGTCTAGGGTCGGGACTGTGCCCCGACTCATCGCGCGCTACCTCCTCGCCCTCGTGCTCCTCACCACCGGCCTCGGCCATCTGAC
>CAIXMB010000037.1 GCA_903920435.1 uncultured Actinomycetes bacterium | reverse complement strand
TGCCGTGGCGCACGACGCTGGCGCGAGCACCGCAGCGGGCAGGTGCTCGGGGACCTCGACGAGGGGAGTGTGCGCCAGCAGGTGCATGTGGCTCGCGAAGCCGCCGCCGAGCTCCCACCCGCGCTGCATGCGCTCGTGGCCGTATTTGCGCAGTGTCGCGCACTTCTGCGGCAGCCCCGCCCTGCAGTACCGGCAGCGGCCGCAGTCGACGGCGACTCCCCACACCACGCGCATGCCGACGGACACCGCCCGGTTGTCGACCGTGCGCGCGGGGCGGCCCGGGCCGAGGGCGACCACGCGCCCCACCTGCTCGTGGCCGAGCACGAGCGGCACGTCGGCGCTGCGCACCCCGTCGATCGTGTGCAGGTCGGAGCCGCAGATTGTCGCGAGCTCGACCGAGACGAGCACCTCGCCTGCGTGCAGGGTCACCTCGGGCACGGCGATGCGCTCGAACTGGCGCCCGGCGCCGCGGAACACGAGCGCGCTCATATCGCCCGTCACGTGCGTCACGGCGCTCGCCGGCGCGATGGTGGTCACGGCAGCGAATCTACGATCAGTCGGTGAACGGCACGCCACGGGCAGTGAAACGGACGGCGTGTCAGTGCGCGGCGCGCGCCATCCACATCTCGGGGTTGGCGACCGCCTCGAAGCCGAACTTGGCATAGAGCCCGTGCGCGTCCCGCGTCGCGAGCATGGTGCGCTTGAGCGCGAGCGTGTCCAGCCACGAGCACACCCCGGCGATGAGGCCGATGCCGACGCCTCGGCCCCGCACCTCATCCGACACGAACACGTCGCAGAGCCAGGCGAAGGTGGCGGCATCCGTGACGACGCGCGCGTACGCAACCTGCTCGCCCGTCTCGGTGTCGTAGACGCCGAAGTTGCGTGAGCCGTCGATCGCGCGATCCTGCAACTCGCGCGAGCGGCCCTCCGCCCAGTACGACTGCTCGCTCAGCCAGGTGTGCACGGTGTCGCGATCGAGCTCTGCGGTCGAGTCGGAGAAGCGGAAGCGGGCATCCATGCACTTCAGCCAAGTGCACGGATGCCCGCCCGACAAGCCGCCAATCGGCGGCGCGTGGCCTACCGGCCATTGTGGGCGCGAGCCACGAGTCGAGGTGCCTCAGGCGGGCTGCCAGAGCTCCACGCGGTTGCCCTCCGGGTCGGTGACCCAGCCGAAGCGCCCGACGCCCGCCATCTCCTGCACGTCGTCGGCAACGGCGGCGCCCTTCTCGCGCAGCTGGGCGAGCATCGCGTCCAGATCGGCGACGCGGAAGTTGAGCATGGTCTGCTGCGCGGTCGAGCCGAAGTACTCGGTGTCGCGCTCGAACGCGGCGAAGACCGTCGGGCCCGCCGCCGGCTCCCACAGCCCGTACTCGTCGGTCTCGAGCCCCAGCGCGTCGCGGTACCACGCGGCCAACGCCGTCGGGTCCGACGCCCGGAAGAAGTAGCCGCCGATTCCCTGCACTCGTTGCATGGCGACCAGCTTGCCACTTCGGCAAACCCGCTAGGTGCTCCGGATGCCCGCCCGCACGCTCGAGGGATGAGATACCTCGACCGCCCCGCCAACCCCTACGTCGAGAGGGAGACCGCCGGACTCCCTCCGGGCACCGCGCTCGACGCCGGATGCGGCGCCGGCGCCGAGGCCGCGCTGCTCGCCTCCCTCGGGTGGACGGTGACCGGCGTGGACATCTCACCGGAGGCGATCGTCGCCGCGCAGCGGGCGAGCTCGGCGGTGGAGTGGATCGAGGCGGACCTCACCACGTGGCATCCGGCCCGGCAGTTCGACCTCGTCACCACCCACTACGCGCACGCCTCGATTCCGCACCTCGACCTCTACGACCGCCTTGCCGGCTGGGTCGCCCCCGGAGGTTCGCTGCTCATCGTCGGGCACGCGGACGACGGGCACCACGAGGCATCCGTGCGGCTCGACGACGTCGTCGCGAGGCTCGCCGGTTGGCGCATCGACACCGCCATCGAGACGGTGCGCGGGAGCCTGTACGACGTCGTGGTGCGCGCCAGTAAAGTCGAGCCATGAGCCTCGACGTGCCGACCATCGACATCGACCGCGACCCGGCCGCGGTCGGCAAGCAGATCGACGAGGTGCTGCGCACCGTCGGTTTCTTCCAGGTCGTGAACCACGGAGTATCCGACGCGGTCGCCGATCGCTGCTGGCAGCTCACGCGCGCGTTCTTCGACCTGCCGCTCGACGACAAGCTGCCCATCGCGCGCGCGGAGGGCGGCCAGTTCGGGTACTTCCCGATGCTCGCCGAATCGCTCGCGAACTCGCTCGACGCCATGGACAAGGGCGACCTCAAGGAGTCCCTGAACGTCAGCGGCGGTCTCGCCCCCGGCCATGTTCCCGTCGATGCCACCGAGGCGAGCCTCTATGCGACACCGCTCTGGCCTGAGGCGCTGCCGGGCCTGCGCCCCGCGTGGAAGAACTACATGGGCGAGATGCGAACGCTCGCCGACCGGCTCCTGTCGATCTTCGCCCTGGGCCTCGGCCTCGACGCCCAGTACTTCGCCGACAAGGTGAACACCGCGCCCGTGTCGCAGCGCGCGATCAACTACCCGGAGCAGGACACCGCTCCCGACGAGGGTGTGCTGCGCGCGGGCGCCCACACCGACTACGGCACGCTCACGATCCTGCGCCAGGAGCTCGGGCGCGGCGGCCTGCAGGTGCACGACCCCAAGACCGATGAGTGGATCGACATCCCCTCGACTCCCGGCGCTCTCGTCATCAACATCGGCGACCTCATGGGCCGCTGGACCAACGACCGCTGGACGTCGACCCTGCACCGTGTCATCAACCCGGATGTCGGCGAGCAGAAGTCGAACCGCCGGCAGAGCATGCCGTTCTTCCACAACGCGAACTACTCGCAGGTCGTGGAGTGCCTCCCGGGCTGCGAGGGCCCGAACGGGGAGAAGAAGTACGAGCCGGTTCTCGCCGGCCCGCACCTGCTCGCCAAGGCGAACAAGGCTGTCGCCTAGCGCAGCTCGGCGAACGTCTCCGCGACCCAGTCGGCGATGAAGCCGGCGACGTACGGCATGTTGTCGATCGAGATGTGCTCGGTACCGCCCTCGGGCTCGTCGAAGATGCGCAGCTCGTTCTTCGGGCTGTTGACGGCCTGGTCGTGGCTCTGGTGCGCGTAGTCGACGGAGATCTGGCGGTCGTTGGCGCCGTGCGTGATGAGGAAGGGCACCGTGATCTTGTCGACGACCCCATTGAGGTGCATGTTCTTGGTGACCTCGAGGAACTCGTCCATGCTCGAGACACCCCAGACCCAGAACACGTGCTCCCAGTAGTGCGGCACCGGGTTCTCGCCCTCGCGGGCGATGCGCTTGTGCTGCACCTCCGCCCAGTTGTGGTTGGCCCCCCACGCCACGGCGAGCCTGAGCCTCTTCTCGAACGCCGCGGCGCGGGGCGCGTAATAGCCGCCCAGCGACCAGCCCACGATGCCGACCTGCGAGGCGTCGACGTCGTCGCGCGTCTCGAGGTAGTCGATGCAGGCGGAGGCCCACGCCTCGGTGTCGTACCGCGCGGTGAGCCCGCGCAGGCGCAGCGCCTCGCCCGATCCGGGGGTGTCGACCATGAGCGTCGCGATGCCGCGGCGCGCGAGCATCTGCGGGAAGCCGGAGTAGAACATCATCTCCTTCGTCGAGTCGAGCCCGTTGAACTGGATGATGACCGGCGCGTTCGGGCCCGCGGGGTGGAAGTAGCCGGGCAGCGACGCTCCCTCGTAGGGGATCTCGACCTGGGTGACGGGGCTGTCGGAGAGTGCGATGTGCTTGAGCAGAAGGTCGATCGACTTCTGGTACGCGGCCTTGCGGCCCGCCCACGTCGGTGACTGCAGCCGCTCTGCCTGCGAGGTGTAGAGCGACGCGCGGTAGTACTTGTCACCCGCGCCGATCGTCCGGCCGATCGCCTCGTCAGCCTCGGCCGACGCGATCAGCCGGTCGGCCACGGCGGCCCACGACTGGTACAGGTCTTCGGTGCCGACGTCGTCGCCGTTCTTCGACGCCTCGAGCACGGGCTTGCACGCCCGGTCGACCTCGTCGATGAAGCCGCCGTTGTTGAGCGCGGCGACAGCGGCCATGCTCCACACGTAGTTGGTGGGGAAGTACATGAACATGGGTGTTCCTCTTAACTGTTCTTCTTGATGATGTCTGACATGTACTTCACGCCGCCGGATGAGCTGAAGCCGCCGTCGACGGGGATCTCCGCTCCCGTGACGTAGCTCGCGAGGTCGCTGAGCAGGAAGGCCACGACGGCGGCCACCTCCTCGGGCTGTGCGGTGCGCGCGAGGGGCGTGAGGGCGAGCTGGGCATCCGTCATGATCGCGGGTGCGTTCGCCATCATGGGCGTCTCGACGTAGCCCGGGTGCACGATGTTGGCACGGATGCCGCGGCTCCCGAACTCCGTGGCAGCGACGTGGGTCAACCCGCGGAGCCCCCACTTGCTCGTCGTGTACGCGACCGTGTGGTGCGCGTTGAGGGCGGCGAGCGAGCCCACGTTCACGATCGACGAACCCGCGGGCATGAGGGGAACGAGCGCCTGGATGCCGAGCATCGCACCGGTCAGGTTGACGCGCAGCACGCGCTCCCAGTCGTCGAGCGCGATCTCGCCGAGTCGGGCGCGGAAGGGGATGCCCGCGTTGTTGACGAGCCCGTCGACGCGGTCGAGCGAACGGGCGAGCGCCGCCCATTCGTCGGGCGAGCCCACATCGAGTCGGTAGGGCGCGTCAGCGGAGATATCGGTCGCGATGACCGTCGCTCCGGAGGCCGTGAGGAGCGCGGTGAGCGCCAGGCCCTGGCCGCCGAGCGCGCCCGTGACGACGATCGTCTTCCCGGCGAGGCCGGGCAGTGCCTCGGTCATCCGGGAAGCACCGCCGACCAGCCGCCGTCGACGACGAGGTTCGCGCCCGTGATGTACGACGCCTCGTCGCTCGCGAGGAAGAGCGCGGCCCGCACGACCTCGGCCGCCGAGCCGATGCGTCCGAGCGGGATGTGCTCCTCGATCGAGCGCATGGGGTGATCGGCCGCGAGCAGGTCGCCCTCGGTCGCGGGGGTGCGGATCATCCCGGGGCTGACGCAGTTGGCACGGATGCCCCGGCGCGCGCCCTCGGCGGCGAGCTGCCTCGTCATCGCGATGACACCGCCCTTCGTCGCCGTGTGCGCGATGCGGGTGTTCGTGACGGAGCCGGAGAGGCCCGCCGTCGAGCCCACGAGCACCACGCTCGCGCCGTCGGTCAGGTGCGGCCACGCGTGATGCACCGGCAGGAAGACGATGTCGAGCTCGTGACGCAGCACCCACGACCACTCGTCGAACGTTGTCTCCGCGACGCCGTTGAACCTCGTGGCGCCCGCGTTCGCGTAGAGGATGTCGATGGGGCCGAGCCCGTCGATCCACCGCTTGACCGCGTCGTCATCGGTGAGGTCGACGACGCTGCTCGTCATGCTCCCGCCCACGAGGGTGAGCGTCTCCGCGGCACCGGCCGCATCGACGTCCGCCCCGTGGACGATGGCTCCCTCCGCGGCGAAGAGCTGCGCGGCGACGCGCCCCTGCCCGCTCGCGGTGCCCGTGATGACGGCGACCCTGCCGTCCAACCGGCCCGACATGGGGTGGGGGCTAGCCCCGTCCCTGCTTGGCGTACGGGTTGAGCAGCGCCTCGCGCGTGTCGGGGTGGATTCCCTCTTCCGTGGCCGAGGGGCCGTCGGCGGGCGGGAACGACTCCGTCATCGACATCGGCATGGCGCCGTTGCGGTAGAAGTTGTTCGAGCCCTGCGACGGGCGCCAGGTCTTGGGCTCCCAGTCCGGAACGTAGTTGCGGTAGCCGCCCGTGTTGACCTCGACGCGCATCGTCGACGGGTCGCGGAAGTAGAGGAAGCTCTGCTCGCCGATGCCGTGGATCGAGGGGCCGTACTCGATGTTGGTGCCGTTCTCCATGAGGATGTCGGCGGCGGCGAGGAGATCCTCACGGGTGTCGACCCAGTAGGCGATGTGGTTGACGCGGCCAGCGCGGCTCGAGCCGTCGTAGACGATGCCGAGGTCGTGCGACTTCTCGTTGGTCGTGATGACGCTGAAGACGCTCATGGGCGCCTCGTCGAGCACGGTGTTCGCCATGATGCGGAAGCCGAGCACGTCGCGGTACCAGGCGGCCATGCCCTCGACGTCGCTCGCGGCGACGGTCACGTGGTCGAGCTGGCGGGGCGCGACGCCGTGCTGGCTGCGGCGCTCCGGGCGGTCGGGGTAGATCGACGCGACGTCAGCGGTGCTCTGGTAGCGCTCGACATCCCAGTACAGCTCCATGGTGTGGCCGTAGGGGCCGGTGAAGGTGTACGAGCGGCCGTGGCCGACGTTGGTGTCGCTCCAGGTGCCGGTGATGCCCGCGGCCTCGATGTTCTTGGCGGCCTGCTCGAGGGCCTCGGCGCTCGAGGTGCGCCACGCCATGACGGCGAGTCCGACTTCGCCCTCCGACAGCACCAGCGAGTAGTTGTAGTAGTCGCCCCACGAGCGCAGGTAGACCTTGCCGCCCTCGCGGGCGAACACACGCAGTCCTACCTGCTCGACGTAGAACGTCGCGGAGGCCTCGACATCGGGGGTCGTGATCTCGAGGTGCGCGAGGTGGGAGAGGAGCTTGATCATCGTCGATCCTTAGGAAGTGAAGGGGATGTTCCTCCCACCTTCGAGGAATCGGCGCCCCGCGGGGAACACGAGCTTGATGATGCGCGCATCACGGGAGCGGATATCGACGCGGGAAATGCCCGCATCAGCAAGGTGGACTTCACTACCCCTTGCGCGACGGGGGATAGTTGAACAACCCCCGCGCCGACGCGGTGGTGAACGGAGAACGACGTGGCCCTCGACAGGACCGATCCCGAGGGTGCGATCTCCGCCGCCGTGCAGCTCTACCGCAACTGGGGTCGCTGGGGCGACGACGACGTGCTCGGCACCGTCAACTTCCTCGACGAGGGCAAGCGCCTCGAGGGCGCGGGTCTCGTGCGCACCGGCAAGAGCTTCTCGCTCTCGCAGAGCTTCGACATGAACGGCCCGCAGGTCGGCTGGCGCCGCCGCACCAACCCCGTGCACACCATGCTCGACACGGGCCTCGAGGCGGCGGCCGGCAAGCAGGGCTTTCCGCACGGGCTCGGCGGCGCCGACGACGTGATCGCCATGCCGCTGCAGTGCTCGACCCAGTGGGACGGCCTCGGCCACATCTTCGACCACGGATTCGCGTGGAACGGCCGCCCATCGGGAGACGTCGTGACGAGCGAGGGCGACCTCGTGACGGGCATCGAGCACATGGCGCCGCACCTCGTGGGTAGGGGAGTGCTGCTCGACGTCGGCCGTCACCTGCGCGAGAGCGGCGAGCTGGAGGACGGCTACGCCATCACAACCGCCGACCTCGAGGCCACGCGCGCCGCGCACGGCGTGAGCATCGGCCGGGGCGACATCGTGCTCGTGCGCACCGGCCGACTCGCCCGCGCCAAGCGCGAGGGCTGGAACGGCTACGCGGGCGGTCCCGCCGCCGGCCTCTCGTTCGAGACCGCGGGCTGGCTGCACTCCACCGAGATCGCGGCGATCGCCACCGACACGTGGGGCTTCGAGGTGCGCCCGAACGAGTTCGACGACGCCTTCCAGCCCCTGCACCAGGTCGTCATCCCGAACATGGGCCTGACCATCGGCGAGATGTGGGACCTCGACGCACTCGCCGAGGACTGCGCCGCCGACGGCCGCTACGACTTCTTCCTCTCCGCCCCACCACTGAAGATCACGGGCGCCGTGGGTTCCCCCGTGAACCCGCTCGCCGTCAAGTAGTACGAAAGGTATGTCATGACCGCAGTGCAGCGCGTCGCCATCGCCGGAGCCGGCTTCGCCGGTCTCGGCGCCGCAATCCTCCTCGCCGAGGGTGGTGTCGAGGTCGAGGTCTACGAGTCCAAGCCCGAGCTCAGCGCCATCGGCTCCGGCATCACACTGCAGGGCAACCTGCTGCGCATCCTCGACCAGCTCGGCGTGTGGCAGGAGGCCAAGGCCAAGTCGTACGGCTTCGACATGCTCGCGCTGCGCACGCCCGGCCCCGTCGCCAACGTGATCGCCGAGATTCCCGACCAGCGCATGGGCGGCCCCGAGTTCCCCGCGACCGCGGGCATGTACCGCCCCGATCTCGCGAAGATCCTCCTCGACCGCGCGGAGTCCCTCGGGGCGCGCGTGCACTTCGGCACCTCGGTCACCGGCGTGAGCACGGATGCCACGGGCGTCGACATCACGCTGAGCACGGGTGAGACCACCCGCGTCGACCTCCTCATCGGTGCCGACGGCCTGCACTCGGCGGTCCGCTCGCTCATCGGGATCGAGATCACGCCCCGCACCACGGGCATGGGCATCTGGCGCGCGTTCGTGCCCCGCCCCGAGTCGGTCAAGTACACCGAGCTCTACTACGGCGGCCCCTGCTACATCGCCGGCTACTGCCCCACGGGCGAGGACACGATGTACGCCTACCTGGTCGAGAAGGCCCAGGACCGCTCTGGCGTCTCGGACGAGGATGCGGTGCGCATCATGGGCGAGCTCTCGATGGCCTACCACGGCCCGTGGGACGACTTCCGGGAGAACCTGAGCACCTCGTCGCGCGTCAACTACACGTGGTTCACCGAGCACGTGGTCGATGCGCCGTGGAACCGCGGCCGCGCCGTCGTCATCGGCGACGCCGCGCACAGCGCCCCGCCCACGCTCGCGCAGGGCGCTGCCCAGGCGCTCGAGGACGCGGTCGTGCTCGCCGAGCTGCTGCTGGCCTCCGACGAGGTCGACCAGCCGATGTGGGACGCGTTCCACGAGCGGCGGGTCGCCCGCGCGCGGGAGGTCGTCGCGGCATCCGTGCAGCTCGGGGACTGGCTCATCGAGGGCAACCGCGACGCCCCCATCCCCGCGCTCATGGGACGGATCGCCGCGCTCGTCAGCAACCGCCCGTGAGGATCGCGCGCTGGACCCACGGCGGCGTCGTCGGCGAGGGGATCGTGCGCGACGACCGGGTCATCGAGTTCCCCGACGGGCTCACCGTCGCCGACGTCCTCGCCCTCGGGCTCGAGCGCGCGCTCGGGTTCGCGGGCCTCGACGGGGGTGTGCCGCTGGCCGAGGTGCAGCTGCTCGCGCCCGTCGTGCCGCCGAGCATCCGTGACTTCGTCGCGTTCGAGGAGCACGTCGAGGGGGTCGTGAAGAGCGTCGACTCGAGCGAGGGCGTCGTGCCGGAGTGGTACGAGTTCCCGACCTTCTACTTCACCAACCCGCACTCGGTGATCGCCACGGGGGAAGCCGTGGTGCCGCCCGCGGCGACCCACCGGCTCGACTTCGAGCTCGAGGTGGGCGCCGTGATCGGCGACGTCGAGGGCAGCGACGGCAGGTCGCTCACCCCCGACGAGGCCCACCGGCACATCTTCGGCTACACGGTGTTCAACGACTGGTCGGCCCGCGACGTCCAGGCGCGCGAGATGAAGGTGCGCCTCGGCCCGTCGAAGGGCAAGGATTTCGCGTCGACGTTCGGACCCTGGATCGTGACCGCCGACGAGTTCGAGGCGATGCACGACGACGAGGGCTTCCTACCGCTCGACATGCGCGTCGAGGTGAACGGAGTCGAGATCGGCCAAGACCTCATGAGCAACATGGGCTGGCCGTTCCGCGAGCTGGTCGCCTATGCCTCGCGCGACTCGCGCGTGGTGCCCGGCGACGTGCTCGGCTCGGGCACGTGCGGGCGCGGATGCCTCGCCGAGCTGTGGGGGAGGGCGGGCTCGCTCACACCGCCCCCGCTGCAGGAGGGCGACGAGGTGGTGATGCGCGTCGCGGGCATCGGCGAGATCAGGAACACCGTCGCCGCGCCGCGCGAGACGCCGTACATCCCGCCGGCCCGCGGGCGGCCGCGCAACCGCGCCTGATCCGCCGCCGCCCGCGCCGCGCTGCCGCC
>CAIXMB010000036.1 GCA_903920435.1 uncultured Actinomycetes bacterium | reverse complement strand
TCGCCGCCGGCAACACGCTGTGGTTCGTCGTCGTGCTGGTGCCCGTGCGCATCATCACGGCGCTGGGCGTGGCGTTCCTGCTCGTGCGTGCGAAGCGGGCATCCGGGTTCTGGCGCACGGTCTTCTACCTGCCGGCGCTCGTGCCCTCGGTCGCGGGGGTCGTCGCCTTCGTGTTCCTGTTCAACCCGGGCACCGGCCCGGTCAACCTCATCCTCAAGTCGATCGGCATCCAGGGGCCGCTGTGGTTCAACGACCCCGATTGGTCGAAGCCCTCGCTCCTACTGCTCGGCATCTGGGTGATGGGCGACATCATGATCATCTTCCTGGCCGCGCTCCTCGATGTGCCGCAGGAGCTCTACGAGGCCGCGTCGCTCGACGGCGCGCGCAGCTGGCAGAAGGGCTGGTACGTCACGCTGCCGTCGATCGTTCCGGTGCTCGTGTTCGCTGTGGTGACGGGGGTGATCGCCGCGCTGCAGTACTTCACCGAAGCGGCAGTGGCGTCGACCGTGGCATCCGGCAAGGCGACAGTGGGTGCGGGGTCGGGTGGGGAGCTCGGGTACCCGGGCAACTCGCTGCTCACCTACACCGAGTGGCTCTACGTGCGCGGGTTCGCCAACTACCAACTCGGCTACGCGTCGGCCCTCGCGGTCGTGCTCTTCGTGGTCGCCGCGGTGTTCCTCGTGCTCCTGCTGCGCCGGGTCAGGGCGTTCACCCCGGAGGAGGCATCGTGAGTGTGTCCGGAACTACCGCGCGAACCCTCGGCTGGATCGGCCAGCACGCCATCCTCGTCGCGCTCGCCGTGCTCTTCCTCGGCCCGGTGCTGCTCGTCGTGCTCACCTCCCTCATGTCGAACGAGCAGGCCCTCACCGCGTCGCTCATCCCGACGACGTGGGAGTGGGGCAACTACATCCGGGTCTTCACGGATGTGCCGCTGCTGCGGTGGTTCGGCAACTCGGCGATGTACGCGGTGCTCGCGACGGCGTTCATGCTCGTCTCGTCGGTTCCGGCAGCGTACGTGCTCGCGCGCGTGAAGTTCCGGGGAGCGAACGTGCTGTTCCTCGCCGTGATCGTCGCCATGCTCCTGCCCCCGCAGGTGACCGCGATCCCGATCTACGTGATGTGGTCGCAACTGCACCTCACGGGAACGCTGTGGCCGCTCATCCTGCCGAACCTGCTGGGCGACGCGTTCTCGATCTTCCTGCTGCGCCAGTTCTTCCTCACCATCCCGAAGGAGTACGGCGATGCGGCGCGCATCGACGGTGCGAGCGAGTGGGGCGTGCTGCTGCGGGTGATCGTGCCCATGGCGCGGCCCGGCATCGCGGCGGCCGCGATCTTCATGTTCTTCAACTCGTGGAACGACTACTACGGCCCGCTGCTCTACGCCTCGGAGAACGAGCAGGCGTGGCCGGTCGCCTACGGCCTCGCTACGTTCCGCGGTGCGCACGGCACCGACTGGAGCATCACGATGGCCATCACGGTGCTCGTCATGGTGCCCGTGGTCGCGATCTTCTTCTTCGCCCAACGCGTGTTCGTCGAGGGCATCACCCTGTCCGGAGTCAAAGGCTAAGCAATGAAACTCACCATCGTCGGGGGCGGTTCCACCTATACCCCCGAACTCATCGACGGATTCTCGCGCCTGCGCGCCCTGCTGCCCATCGAGGAGGTGTGGCTCGTCGACACGGATGAGGCGCGCCTGCACCTCGTCGGCGGAATGGCCCAGCGCATGTTCGCTGCCGCCGGGCACCCGGGCCGGGTCATCCCGACCACCGACCTCGTCGCGGGAGTCTCCGACGCCGACGTGGTGCTGCTGCAGCTGCGCGTCGGCGGGCAGGCGGCCCGCCACGGCGACGAGACGTGGCCGCACGAGGTGGGGTGCATCGGGCAGGAGACGACCGGGCCGGGCGGCTTCGCCAAGGCACTGCGCACCGTGCCGGTGGTGCTCGGCATCGCCGACACGGTGCGGCGGCATGCGAAGCCCGACGCCTGGATCGTCGACTTCACCAACCCGGTGGGCATCGTCACCCGTGCGCTCCTGCAGGCGGGGCACCGCGCGGTGGGGCTGTGCAATGTCGCCATCGGGTTCCAGCGCCGGTTCGCCGCCCTCCTCGACGTCGACGCCTCGCGCGTGCAGCTCGACCACGTGGGGCTCAACCACCTCACGTGGGAGCGCTCCGTCTACGTCGACGGTGTTGACGCGCTGCCCGGGATGATCGGGGACCGGATCGAGCGGCTCGCCGAGGAGGTCGAGCTGCCGGCGTCGCTGCTCGAGAAGCTGCGCGTCGTGCCGAGCTACTACCTGCGCTACTTCTACGCCCACGACGAGGTGCTCGCCGAGCAGCTCGCGTCGCCCTCGCGTGCGGAGGCCGTGCTGGCCGTGGAGAAGGAGCTGCTCGAGCTCTACGCCGACCCGAACGAGCACGAGAAGCCCGAGGCGCTCGAGCGCCGGGGTGGGGCGTTCTACTCCGACGCGGCGGTCGAGCTCATCGCGTCGCTCACCGCCGATCGCGGCGACGTTCAGGTCGTGAACCTGCTCAACAACGGCTCGATGCCCTTCCTGCCGGACGACCACGTCATCGAGGTGCCGGCGCGAGTCGGGGCATCCGGGCTGGAGGCACTGCCGATCGCGCCGCTCGCGGACGACTACGTGGGGCTCATCTCGCACGTCGCCGCGTACGAGCGCCTCGCCCTCGACGCGGCGCTCGACGGCAGCCGCGACAAGGTGAGCCGCGCGCTGCTGGCGCACCCGCTCGTCGGCCAGTACGACCGCGCCGAGAAACTGACCGACCTGCTCATCGCGCACAACCGCGACCACCTGCCATGGGCGAAGTAGCCTTCGTCGTCGCCCTCGACGGCGGTGGCTCGAAGACGGATGCCGTCGCCCTCGCCCTCGACGGCACCCTCCTCGGGCGTGCCTCGGCGGCGACCTCGAGCCCGCACTTCATCGGCCTCGGCCCCTCGGTCGCGGTCGTGGACTCGCTCGTCACCGAGCTCGCGGGCGGCGCCGTTCCCGCGCACGTGGGCATCTACCTGTCGGGCCTCGACCTCGAGCGGGAGGTCGCCGACTACCGCGCGGCGCTCGCGCGGTTCGCGTGGGCGCGGACGATCACCGTCGAGAACGACCTGTTCGCGCTCCTGCGCGCGGGCACCTCGGTGCCGGACGCTGCCGCCGTCATCTGCGGCACGGGGCTCAACGCGCTCGCGATCCGCGCCGACGGCGAGGTCGCGCGCTTCCTCGCTCTTGGCCCGATCTCGGGCGACTGGGGCGGCGGGGCGGGCATCGGCGAGCTCGCGCTGTGGTTCGCCGCGCGCGAGGCCGACGGCCGCGGCGAGCACACGAGCCTCACCGCCGCTATCCCCGGCGAATTCGGCCTCGCCACGGTCGGCGAGCTCACCGAGGCGCTGCACTCCGGGCGGCTCGCGATGCCGGAGCTGGCGCGGCTGAGCCCGCTCGTGCTCCAGCACTCGCGCGCGGGTGACGCACTAGCGCGCCACATCGTCGACCGCCAGGCGGAGGAGATCGCGGTGATGGCGTCCGCCGCCCTCACCCGCCTCGGGTTGCACGATGCCCAGGTGCCCGTCGTGCTGGGCGGGGGAGTTGTGCAGTCGGGCGATGAGATCCTGCTCGCCGGCGTGGACGCCGCCCTCGCTCGGCTCGCCCCCCGCGCTTACGCTGTGGTGGTCGATGCGGCGCCGATCCTCGGCGCCGGGCTGCTGGCCCTCGAGTCCGCGGGCGCGACACGGGAGGCGGTGGAGCGTGCGAGCGTGGCACTGGGCTAGTGGGCTGGCCGCGGTACTGCTGCTGAGCGGGTGCGTGCAGGAGGGGGCATCCGTGCCGCTCGACGACCCGGCGCTCAAGGACGTCGCCATGCAGCTCGTCTCGAGCGCGGAGAACTCGACGCTCGACTGGCGCGCGCAGTACTCGTACATCGAGGACATCGGCGACGGCCGCGGCTACACGGCGGGCATCATCGGCTTCTGCTCGGGCACCGGCGACATGCTCGAGCTCGTGCGTGCCTACACCCACACCGTTCCCGACAACCCGCTCGCGCAGTACCTCCCCGCACTCGAGGCCGTGGACGGCACCGACTCGCACGAGGGCCTCGACCCCGGGTTCACGGATGCCTGGGCCGCCGCCGCGCGCGACCCAGAGTTCCAGGCGGCGCAGGACTACGAGCGCGACACGGTGTACTTCGACCCCGCCGTCGAACTCGCGAAGGGGGACGGCCTGCAGGCCCTCGGCCAGTTCGCCTACTACGACGCCGCGGTGATGCACGGGCTCATCGGGCTCGCCGACATCCGCTCTCAAGCCCTGCGAACCTCGCAGACGCCGAACGCCGGCGGTGACGAGACCGCCTACCTGGAGGCGTTCCTCGACGCGCGCGTCGCGGAGATGGAGAAGGAGGAGGCGCACTCCGACACGAGCCGCGTCGACACGGCCCAGCGCGAGTTCCTACTGGGCGGCAACCTCACGCTCTCCCTGCCACTGACCTGGAAGGTCTACGGCGACCCGTACCTCATCGAGCGCTAGCCCTTCTCGCGCCGTGACCCGGTCGGGTCGGTGCGCGACGGGCCCGGCTTCTTCTCGTCGGGGAGTTCGACGAAGAGCCACGTGGGCTTGGGCTCGATGAGCGGCCGGAAGATCCGGCGGATGAGCGGGCTCGCGAGCGCTATAGAGATCGCGATGCAGGCGAGGATCATGCTCACCAGCCACGACGCCGACGCGTGCTCGTCTTTCAGGATCCCCGTCTCGCGGATGGGGTAGAGCACGAAGCTGTGCAGCAGGTAGATGTACATCGTCGCCTGGCCGAATCCGGTCATCCACGTCGTCGACCGGGGGATGAGGGCGAAGAACGCCGCACTCAGCAGCACCGCGAGCAGGATGAACCCGAAGCGCACGGCACCGGCCCACCACGCGGAATCCCCGATGTCGACGTAGGAGTCGTCGTAGAAGAACCAGTGCTGGAGCTGGATCTCGCGGAACGGCGCGATGAACAGCACGACGACCGCGAGCCACGCGGCGAGTACGACGACCGCCGCGCCGCGCACCCACCAGGTCACGCGCTCGGCGACGCGCCACCGGTCGACGAGGCCCCACTGGCGCACCTTCCAGCCGAGCACGAAGAACGGCATGATGCCGATCGCGCGCGAGAGCGAGAACGTGCTGTCGACGTTGCTGAAGTAGCCCACGCCGACCGAGAAGACGACGGCCCACAGCAGCGGCCAGCGCACGAGGGTGAGGTAGGGGAGGATGAGCCGGAAGATGCCGAGCGCGAGCAGGAACCACAGGGTCCAGCTCGGCTGCGTGGGGTTGAACTCCTGCTTGCCCTCGACCAGGAACTGCACGACGGTCCAGATCGTCTCCATGATGAAGTACGGCAGCAGGATGTCGGTGAGCACCTTCTTCATCTGCCGCGCACCGGGGGGCGTCGACTTGGAGAAGTAGCCGCTGATCATCGCGAACGCGGGCATGTGGAACGCGTAGATGAACAGGTAGACGATGAGCGCGTTGTCGGAGTCCGACGTGAGGCGCTGGATGCCGTGGCCGATGACGACGAGGGTGACCGCCACGAACCGCGCGTTGTCCCAGAACGGCACGCGCCTCGTCGTCGCGGGTTGCACAGTCGTCATTTCTCCCACCCTAGCGGCGCTACTTTTAGTACATGACGGGTCGACGCGCGGTAGTGACAGGTGCTAGTTCGGGAATCGGCGAGGCCACGGTGCGCCTGCTGCGCGAGCACGGCTGGGACGTGGTCGGTGTTGCCCGTCGCGCCGACCGGCTCGAGGCGCTCGCCGCGTCGACTGGCTGCGAGACGTTCGTCGCCGATGTCACGAAGCAGGACGACGTCGATGCGCTCGCGGCCTACCTCGACTCCACGGGTGCCGTGCACGCGCTCGTGAACAACGCGGGCGGTGCGCGCGGCATGGGCTCGGTCGAGGAGAGCAGCGTCGACGACTGGCAGTGGATGTTCGACGTGAACGTCCTCGGCACCAAGCGCGTCACCTCCGCCCTGCTCCCGCTGCTGCGCAAGAGCTGGACGCCGGGCACGAGCGTCGACATCCTCACGATCACCTCGGTCGCGGGCTACGTCACGTACGAGGGCGGCGGCGGCTACAACGCCGCGAAGTTCGCCGAGCGGGCGCTCGTCGGCGTGCTGCGCCTCGAGCTGGCGGGCGAGCCGATCCGGGTCATCGATGTGGCACCCGGCATGGTGCAGACCGAGGAGTTCTCGCTCAACCGCTTCGGCGGCGACAAGGCGGCGGCCGACAAGGTCTACGAGAACGTGCAGGAGCCGCTCACCGCCGACGACATGGCGCTCGCGATCGTCGGCGCCCTCGAGCTGCCGCACAACGTGTCGGTCGAGCAGCTCACGGTGCGGCCGGTCGCCCAGGCCGCGCAGTACAAGGTCGTGCGCGGGCCGCTGCTGCCGAAGCAGTAGCGACGCCGAGATCAGACCTCGATCTCGCCGCCCACGCTGCGCAGGTGCTCGCGGAACGTGAGCCCCGGATGCCCGGCTCGGGCCGCGAGGAACCCCGCGAAGTCCACCTGCTCCCGGAGCGACCGCGAGCCCTCGCGGATGAGGTCGGCCTGCCTCCGCTCGGTATCGCGGATCCCCTCGGCCGTGGTGAGGATCTCGTCAACGCGGTCGGCGGGCAGGAAGAGCACGCCGTCCTCGTCGCCGGCCACCCAGTCGTCGCGCGTGAGGGTCCACTCGCCGACGTGCGCGGAGGCGAGCGCGCCCTCCGGGCGGGCGCTCACGGAGAGCGGGCCGGTGGGGATGCTGCCGGTGCTGAACAGCGGGATGCCGATGGCCTCGATGTCGACGGTGTCGCGGTGGAGGCCCCAGATCACGATGCCGCCGAGGCCGGCGGACGCCGCCTCCTGCGCCATGAGGTCGCCGATGCACGACTCGTCGCGGCGCCCGCCATTGTCGGCGACGAGCACGTCGCCGGGCGCCGCGAGCTCGATCGCCTCGAGGAACACGTCGACGCTGCCCACGTGCCGCGCGGGCACGGCCCTGCCGAACACGCGCTGCCCGGCGACGAGCGACTGCAGCTCGGCGGGCGCGCAGCGCACGGGGATGCCCAGCCGCACGCACGCGTCGGCGAGGTGCGGCGTGGTGAGCGCGCTAAACCTCGACATCCTGGCTCCCGGGCAGTAGCACCTCGTCCTCCACGTCGGCGAACGCGAGCTTGGGCACGAGGAACAGCAGCACCGCGGCGATGAGGGCTCCGACGCCGCAGATCGCGAACACGGTGAGGTAGCCGAACAGGCTCGACGCGGTGCCGATCGCGCCGATCGCGAGCACGATCGCGAAGGTCGCCGACGCGAAGGAGCCGCCGATCGTCTTCGTGGTGTTCGTGAGGGCCGTCGCGATGCCGGTCTGCCCGCGCGGCGCGGCGGCGGCGGCCGCCGAGGGCAGCGCGCCGACGAGCGCACCCGAGCCGATGCCCGCGATCGCCATGTTGACGAACGTGCCGGCGATCGTCGTGTGGTTGACGAGGAAGAGCAGGTAGCCCGCCGCGACGAAGAACGTCGCGACGATGAGGGCGACGCGCGGGCTGGTCCACCTCGAGAGCCGGGGGAACAGGAGTGCGCCGATGATCATCGAGACGAGGTAGGCACCGATGATGTACGAGATCGAGTCGGCCTCCATGCCGAGGCCGTACCCGTTCTTCGGGTCGGTGCCCGCGAACGTCGACAGCGGAGCCTGCGCGCCCAGGAGGCTGATGCCCACGAGCCCGGCGGTGAGCTGGATCGGCCACATCGTCGGCTCGCGCAGCACGCGCAGGTCGATGGCGGGGTCGGGCTGGCGCAGTTCGAAGCGGCTCCACGGCACGAACACGGCGACGCCGATGAGCATGATCGGGATCGAGATCCACCACAGGTCGGTGCCGATGTTGATCTTGAGGAACGTGAGCCCCGACGTGATGAGCAGCAGGCCGAGCGAGAGGATCGCGAAGCCGCGCCAGTCGAGCGAGCGGCCCGGGAGCGGCTTCGACTCGGGCACGCCGAACAGGATCGCGAAGAACACGAGCGTCACGGCCACGGCGGGGACGATGAGGGTGGGCGTCACCGCGGCGCTGTCCGCGCCGAGGGCCTTGAACACGCGGCCACCGCCGAGGGCGCCGAGGATCGCACCCGCCTCGAGGGCGACCACGAGGTATCCGGCGGCCCGTCGGGTCTGGGAGGCGCCGCGGCCCGTCACGCGCCCGCGGTCGAAGATGAGGGCGACCTCGAGGGGCAGCCACACGACGTAGAACCCCTGCAGCGCCCACGCGATGAGGAAGCTCGTGAAGTCGCCCGTGAACGCCAGCCACCACGTCGCTGCGGCGGTGAGCACCGTCGAGACGAGGAGGATGCGCTTGTGGCCGTACATGTCGCCGAGCTTCGCGAGAATCGGCACGACGATCGCCGAGAGCAGCAGCTGCGCGGCCTCGAACCAGTTGAAGTCGGCGTCTTTGATGCCGAGGTGATCGACGATGTCGGGGATGAGCGGAACGTAGAACCCCTGCAGGATTCCGCTCACGAGTTCGACGAGGAAGAGGTAGCCGACGAGGCCGAACGTGATTGCGCCGGCCTTCCCACGCACGAGTGACATGACGGGACTCTACAGCCCGGTAGCGTTGGTGCATGAGCGCGAATGCCGAAGCCGAGACGTCAGCCGAGCGGGAGACGCTCACCTACGAGACGTTCGGCGTCGCCACGCGCGAGCTCGCGCTCGACATCCTCAAGAGCGGGTTCGAACCCGAGATCGTCGTGGCCATCGCGCGCGGCGGACTGCTGCTCGCGGGCAGTATCGCGTACGCGCTCGGCATCAAGAGCTGCGGCGCGGTGAATGCCGAGTTCTACACCGGGGTCGGCACCCGACTGCCCGAGCCGATCATGCTGCCGCCGCTGCTCGACGAGGCCTCGATCGAGGGCAAGCGCGTGCTGCTCGTCGACGACGTCTCCGACTCGGGGCGCACCCTCGCGATGGTCGTGCAGCTGCTCGAGGTCGCGGGCGCCGACGTGCGCACCGTGTGCCTCTACTCCAAGCCGGGCACCGTCTACGACCCGACCTACGTCTGGAAGCGCACCGACAAGTGGATCAACTTCCCCTGGTCGGTGCTGCCGGTGGTGACGCTGTGAGCATCCACCTGATCGGCGGCGGGCGCGCGGAACAGTACGACGGCGAGGTGTACCGGGTCTTCCTCGAGGAGGCGGCGGCGCGGGCATCCGTGAGCGGTCGCTCGCTGGCCCGCATCGCCGTGCTGCTCGTCGGCGGCGGCGAGGACGCGCCCTTCTACGCTCAGGCGTACCGCGACCAGCTGCTGCGCACGGCGCCCTGCGAGCCGGTGGTCATGATGGTGCCCGAGGGCGAGGAGTTCGCGTCGGCAGTGCTCACGGATGCCGACGGCCTCCTGATCGGCGGAGGGCACACGCCCTCGTACCTGGAGGCCGTTCTCCCGATCGTCGACGAGATCCGCCTCCTGGTCGCCGACGGCCTGCCGTACGCGGGATTCTCGGCCGGCGCCATGATCGCCTCCGACACCGCGATCATCGGCGGCTGGCAGATCGGCGGCGTGGTGATCTGCCCGGAGGAGACGGGCGAGGACCTCGACGAGCTCACGATCGTCGAGGGGCTCGGTCTCGTCGACCTCGCCATCGACGTGCACGCCGCGCAGTGGGGAACGCTCTCCCGGCTCGTCGCGGCGACCGAGGCGGGGCTCGTGGACGGCGGAGTGGCCATCGACGAGTTCACGGTGCTCATCGTCGGCGACGGCGACCTCCGGGTCGAGGGCGCGGGCAGTGTCTGGCGCGTGACGCCCGATGCGAACGGCGTGCTCGTGGGGACGCTCGGCGCCTGATGGCGGGGCCGCTCGCCGAGCTCGTCGACCCCGGGTGGGCGGCGGCGCTCGCGCCGGTGGAGCCGACCGTCCATGCGATCGGCGAGTTTCTGCGCGCCGAGACCGCGGCGGGGCGGCGGTACCTTCCGGCGGGGGAGCGCGTGCTCCGCGCGTTCGAGTACCCCCTCGCCGACGTGCGGGTGCTCATCGTCGGACAGGACCCGTATCCCACGCCGGGGCATCCGGTCGGGTTGTCGTTCGCGGTTGACCCGGCCGTGCGGCCGGTGCCGCGCAGCCTGCAGAACATCTACAAGGAACTGCACGACGACCTCGGCCTCGCGGTTCCCGCGCACGGCGACCTCACGCGCTGGTCGGAGCACGGCGTCATGCTGCTCAACCGCGTGCTCACCGTGCAGGCGGGCGTCTCGGGCTCGCACCGGGGCAAGGGCTGGGAGGCGGTGACCGAGGCCGCGATCCGCGCGCTGGTCGAGCGCGGCGGTCCGCTCGTCGCGATCCTGTGGGGCAGGGATGCCGCGAACCTCGCGCCGCTCCTCGGCGACACGCCCATCATCCGCAGCGCGCACCCCAGCCCGCTCTCCGCGCACAACGGGTTCTTCGGGTCGCGTCCGTTCAGCCGCGCCAACGACCTGCTCGTGCAGCAGGGTGCAGCACCCGTGGACTGGGCGCTGACACCCTGATACAGTTCTTCTATGCGAACTAGAACAACTATCGAGTTCCGCGACGTGTCGAAGCACTTCGGTGCGGTCCGCGCCGTCTCCGACGTGACGTTCACCGTCGAGCCCGGGCGGGTGACCGGCTTCCTCGGCCCCAACGGCGCGGGCAAGACCACCTCGCTGCGGATGCTCCTCGGTCTCGTGCGCCCGACGAGCGGCTCCGCGACCTTCGGCGGCACGGCGTACCGCGATCTCGCGCGGCCGTTGAGCACCGTCGGCACCGCCCTCGAGGCCTCGAGCTTCAACCCCGGGCGCACCGCGCGCCGCCACCTCGCCGTCTACGCCGCCGCCGCGGGTATCGCGCGCTCGCGCATCGACGAGGTGCTCACGCTCACCGGTATCGCCGAGGCGGCCGACCGCCGGGTCGGCGGGTACTCGCTGGGCATGCGCCAGCGACTCGGCCTAGCGTTCGCCCTGCTCGGCGACCCCGAGGTGCTCGTGCTCGACGAGCCGATCAACGGACTCGACCCGGAGGGCATCCGCTGGATCCGCGAGCTCCTCCAGCACCTGGCCGGTGAGGGGCGCACGGTGCTCGTCTCGTCCCACCTGCTGAGCGAGGTGCAGCAGACGGTCGACCGCGTGGTCATCCTCTCGCGCGGGCGCATCGTGCACGAGGGCTCCCTCGACGACCTCGAGGGCGCCCAGCGGGTGCTCGTCAACGCGCAGGACCGCGCGGCGCTGCGGGCGGCACTGCTCGCCGCGGGCCTCGCGGTCGTCGACACGGATGCGGGTCTCGCCGTGCCCGGCACCCCCGCCGACATCGGCGCCCTTGCCTATCGGGCCGGGGTGGCGCTGAGCCTCCTGCAGCCCGAGCGCGCGGGGCTCGAAGAGGTGTTCCTCGAACTCGTGGGCTCGGGCGAGGGGGCTGCAGCATGATCGCCGCACTGCGCTCCGAGGTCGTCAAGCTCGCCACCACGCGGTTGTGGTGGGTGCTCGCCCTCATCCTCATCGGCTACGTCGGCTTCACCGCCGCGCTCCTCGCCGGCCTGTTCGGTGCCCTCGGCGACCAGCTCTCGGCGCAGCCCAACGCTCCGCAACTGCCGCCGGAGACCATCGCGCCCGTCGTGTACTCGACGGTCACGGCCGTCGGCTACGTCTTCCCGCTCATCCTCGGCACTCTCGCCGTCACGTCCGAGGTGCGCTACCAGACTCTGACGCCGACCTTCCTCGCGCAGCCGCGGCGCGGCCGCGTGCTCGGGGCCAAGCTCATCGTGCTCGGCGTCACCGGCGCGCTCTTCGGGGTGATCGGCCTCGTCGCCTCGCTCGGTCTCGGCGCGCCGATCCTCGCGGCGACCGGCACGGATGCCCGCCTCGCCGACTCCGAGACGTGGGCCCTCGCCGGCAGGGTGGTGCTCGCCATGGCGCTGTGGGCCATCATCGGGGTCGGGGTGGGCTCGCTCATCCAGAACCAGGTCGCGGCGATAGTCTCCGTGCTCGCCTTCACCCAGTTCGTGGAGCCCGTGCTGCGCTTCGGCACGTCGATCTGGGACTGGACCGCCGCCGTCGGCCGCTTCCTCCCGGGAGCTGCGAGCGACGCGCTCGTGGGGGCGAGCATCTTCACGTCGTTCTCGGGGGTCGGCGGCACCGTGCGGCCGCTCGAGTGGTGGCAGGGCGGCCTCGTGCTGCTCGCCGTCGCCGCGGTCGTCTCGGTCATCGGGTACGTCACCGCCTGGCGCCGCGACATCACCTAGCCCACCGGACGCCTAGCCCACCGGATGCCCCGCCCGCCGTATGCTCGGAACATGCTGGAGGAGGCCTGTTCTTGCTAGAAGAGGAATACCAGCCGCGCCGGGTGCTGCCGCCCCACCTGCGGCCGCCGGAGCCCGAGGAGGCGCCGTTCTCGTACGAGATCCGCTTCGCCGAGCTGGGCGATGTGCCGAGCATCCGTGAGATCTACAACCACTACGTGCTCAACTCGTCGATCACGCTCAACGACACCCCGTGGAGCCTCGCCGACGCGCGCAAGAAGCTCGACAACGCGCGCCAGCGCGGCTACCCGTTCATCGTGGCGACGAGCCCGGGCGGCCAGATGCTCGGCTTCGCCTACGTCTACCCGTGGAAGGAGAAGGCGGCGTTCCGCTTCTCCGTGGAGAACCACATCTACCTGGGGCCGGCCGCGACCGGGAAGGGCCTCGGTAGACAGCTGCTCGGAGAGCTCATCGAGCGCTCGCGCACGGCGGGCGTGCGCGAGATGATCGCCGTCATCGCCGACAAGAACGCCGACGCGTCGATCCGGCTGCACGAGAGCTTCGGCTTCAAGGACGTGGGTCACATGGGCAAGGTCGGCTTCAAGTACGACCGCTGGCTCGGCACCGTGATGATGGAGCTGAATCTTCGCAAGCGCTAGCTCGGGTGCTTGCCGCCGGCCTCGAGGAGCACGACGCCGCCCGCGACGAGCACCATTCCGAGGATCTGCTGCCACGTGAGTGTCTCGTGGAACACGAGCCAGCTGATGACCGCGACGGCGACGACCCCCACGCCCGCCCAGATCGCGTAGGCGATGCCGAGCGGAACACCCTTCTGCAGGGTGAGCGAGAGCATGACGAACGCGAAGACGTAGCCGACGCCGACGACCACATAGGCCCACCAGTAGGTCTTCTCGCCCGACGTGAGCTTGAGGAACGACGTCGCGATGACCTCGCCGACGATAGCGAGGGCGAGGAAGAGATAGCCCATGCTTCGTAGGCTAGTGCCATGACCGAGACACCCGCCCTGCAGCTGCGCCTCGTGCTCGAGACCGAAGACCTCGAGGCCGCCCACGCCTTCTACCGCGACGCCCTCGGGCTCACCGAGCTCGAATCGTACGACGGACCGGAGGGCGCGCGCGTCATCATCCTCTCCGTGCCCTCGGTGACCCTCGAGCTCGCCAACCCGGCGCAGGTGCGCTACATCGACGACGTCGAGGTCGGCAGGCCCACGAGCCGCCGCTTCGAGGCCACGGTGCGCGTCGCCTTCGAGGTGGCGGATGCCGCTGCCGCAACCAGCACGCTCGAGGCGGCCGGGGCTACCGTGCTCGCGCCGCCCACGGTCACACCGTGGAACTCGCTCAACGCGCGCCTGGAAGCGCCCGGCGGCATGCAGATCACGGCGTTCCAGGAGCTCGGATGAGCGTCGTGCCCGGTGCACCCCTCGAGCGCCCGGCGCACGGGACGGTGCTGCGCGAGTTCGGCGACCTCGTGCCCGGCGATCCCGACACGGTGTTCGCCGCGGTGCTCGACCGCGTGCGACCGGCGAGCCCGGAGGGCGGCAACCTGTCGACCGACCCGGTGCAGCGCCTCATCGTCGTGCAGGGCGGCTGGTGGTACCGGGCCGAGTACCGCGTGACGCCCGACCCCGTGGGCTCGCGATTGGGCATGACCATCGTGAACGTGGCGAAGCCCGCGCACTGGGCCGGCCCGATCACGGGCCGGTCAGTGCTGCGGGCTTCGGGTGAGGCCTTCCAGCAACTCGTGGAGGAACTCTCGTTCTGATCAGCTGCTCTTCGGCGTCGCCCGCCGCAGGACGAGGAAGCCGCCCACCGCCGCGACGGCCGTGATGACGAGGCTCCACGCGAATGACCCGACGAGGCCGGCGTTCACGAAGAAGGCGCCGAATGCCGGCCAGGTTCCCGTCAAGGTCAGCAGCGCGGCGCCACCCACGACGATGACCGCGAGGCCGACGAAGTAGGCGATGAGGCCGTTCGCACGCCACCGCACCCAGATCGAGGCTGCCGACGTGCCGACGAAGAAGAAGAACAGGAACGTCACGAAGAAGATGAACAGCCGCTGCAGCCAGTTGTCGCCGTAGTAGAACGTCGTGAACATCCGGCCGCCGAGGCCCCACCCGCCCGTCGCCTCCTCGATCACCGACAGGATCGTGAGCCCGACGCTGAACATCGCCGACAGCCCCACGAAGGTGAGCGCGGTGCCGAGGTAGTAGTCGCGGCGAGTCACCCCGTAGCCGAGCGCGAACGGGAACGTGACCGAGATCGCCTGCACGGCGAGCACCATGATGTAGACGAAGAAGTAGGTCGTCGACCCGCTGTAGCCGAGGCCCTCGCGGATGTCGGCGCGGTCCTCGGGCGCCGCGGCGCCCAGGATGATCGCCCAGATCGCGATGTTGGCGATGAGGATGAAGCCCATGATCATCCACGGCAGGATGATCGTGGTCCACGGGTTGGTGAGGTGCAGCCTCACGACACTGGTGATGCGGTTCATGCTGAGACCTCGAATTCCTTCTCGCTCGTGTTGGTGCGGTGGATGACCAGTTGCTGCAGGGAGACGGGCGCCAGCTCGAGGCCGGCGGCCGCGGCATCCGTGCGCTCTTGGGCGGTCAGTCCCAGGACGGTCACGGAGGCGAGGCCCCCGATCGCGTCGCGGTGCAGCACCTCACGCGCGCCGACGAACCCGTCGACGGCGCTCGCCGTGCCGACGAGGGTGGTGGCGCTGCCGCGCAACGACTCCGCGTCCTGGTCGATGATGATGCGGCCCTCGTCGATCACCAGCACGTGCTCGAGGAGGTTCGAGACCTCGTCGATCAGGTGGGTCGAGAGCACGACGGTGCGGGGGTGCTCCGCGTAGTCGGCGAGCAGGCGGTCGTAGAACGTCTGGCGCGCGACGGCGTCGAGGCCGAGATAGGGCTCGTCGAAGAACGTGAGCCGGGCACGCGAGGCGAGGCCCACGATCACGCCGATCGCCGAGACCTGGCCGCGCGACATCTTCTTGATGCGGCGGTTCAGCGGCAGGCGGAAGTCGTCGACGAGCTGGGCGGCGAAGTCGGCATCCCAGTTCTCGAAGAACCACGGGGCGCTCTTGAGCACGTGCTTGGCGCGGAAGTCCTCGGGGTAGCGCTGGCTCTCCTTGATGAACGAGACGTGCTGGAGCACCGCCGCGTTCTCGACGGGCGATTGCCCGAACACGCGGATGTCGCCGCTGGTCGCGAAGTCCTGGCCGGTCAGCAGCTGCATGAGCGTGGTCTTGCCTGCGCCATTGCGGCCGAGGAGCCCGTAGATCGTGTTCTCCTCGACGGTGAAGGTGGCATCGTCCACCGCGGTCACGGTGCCGAAGCGCTTGGTGAGGCCGCGCACTTCGATGACGCTGCCCTCGATGATTGCGGTCATGCCTTTGCTGCCTTCCTGATCATGTCTGCGAGCTGCTCCGAGGTGATGCCGATCTTGGCGGCCTCGGTGAGCAGGGGGGTGACGAACTCGGTGCTGAACTTGTCGCGCCGCTTCGTCGTGAGTCGCGCCTGTGCGCCCTCGGCCACGAACATGCCGATGCCTCTCTTCTTGTAGAGGGCCCCCTCGTCGACGAGCATCGTGACGCCTTTGAGTGCGGTTGCCGGGTTGATCCGGTAGAACGCGGCGAACTCGTTGATGGAGGGAACCTGGGTCTCCTCGGCCATGACGCCCGAGATGATGTCGTTCTCGATCTGCTCGGCGAGCTGAACGAAGAGGGGACGGGATTCATCCATGGAGACCTCCTTCGGGGGGTTGGTTGGTTGGTTAGTTGGTCACGTAACTAACCAATCAGGTTGGGCACCCCGTGTCAAGACCTAGGCTCGAAGAATGTTCGAGCTGCGCTGGGAACCGGGGAGCGCGGCGGCGTCCGGCCTCGAGCGCATCGGCCTCGAGGGGCTCCGCGCCCGGCGCGGCAGGTGCGCGCGGTGGGCCGCCGTACCGGGGTCTGCCGTGAGCGGGGGCCGGGGCATCCGGTGGCCGCGCCGGGAGCAGCACGACGCGACCTGGTGGCCCCAGGGCATCGACGTGCAGGGCGGGTTCCTGGTCGTGAGCTGGCACCACCCCGAGGGCGGCACGGATACCTCGGCCCGCGTCACCTTCGTCGACGGCACCCGCCGCCGCCCGAGGTTCTGGCACGTGCTGCTCGTCGATGGCGACCTGCAGCCCATCGCCATCCACGCGGGAGGGCTCGCCTGGCACGGTGACCGGCTCTACGTCGCCGATACCTTCGGGGGGCTGCGGCACTTCGACACGCGAGACATCGCCGTGCGCGACGGGGGCTACGTGCTGCCGCAGAGCGGCGGCTACCGCTCGGCGCACGGCGAGGGCGAGCGTGCGATGCGCTACTCGTTCGCGTCGCTCGAGCACGGCACGGGCACCCCGCGCATCGTGGCGGGCGAGTACCGCAACGGCACCGACGACGCTCGGCTGCTGCGCGCCGAGCTGGGCGGGTCGATCACCGAGGTGCACGGCGGCCCCGACCGGATGCAGGGAGTCTGCGTCGTCGACGGCACCTGGTACGTCACCACGAGCAATGGCCCGCTGCGCGGCGGCGACCTGTGGGTGGGCTTGCCCGGTGCGCTGGTCCGGCGCCCGGGAGTGCTGCCTCCCGGCCCGGAGGACCTCGCGCACGAGCCCGGCTCGCGTCGCCTGTGGTCGGTGAGCGAGCATCCGGGATCGCGCTGGGTGTATGCAATCGAACTCGACGCGATCGCGATCTAGGCTCGAGCCATGGAACTGCACGAGTTCACGGCCCAGGTGCAGCTCGACCAGCTGAGGCGCGGCGACATCTCGCCCGTCGAGCTCGCCACCCACTACCTCGACCGCATCGAGCGCCTCGACGGCGAGCTGGGCGCCTTCACGACGGTGACGAGGGATGCCGCACTCGCGCGCGCCCGGCACGTCGAGCAGCACGTGCCCAAGGCCGCTCCGCTCTGGGGCCTGCCGCTCGGCGACAAGGATCTCTGGCGCCGGGCCGGCGTGCGCACGACGATGGGCTCCCGCCTCCTCGCGGACTGGGTGCCCGAGGCCTCCGACGAGGTCGTCGAAGCGCTCGATGCCGCCGGCGGCGTGAGCCTCGGCAAGACCAACGCCCCCGAGTTCGGCTTCCCCGCCTACACCGAGTCGCTCGTGGCGCCCCCGGCGCGCACGCCGTGGGACACGTCGCGCGGTGCCGGCGGCTCCAGCGGCGGCGCGGCCGTGGCCGTGGCCGCCGGCCTGCTGCCGCTCGCCCCGGGCTCGGACGGGGGCGGATCGATCCGCATCCCGGCCGCCGCCACGGGGCTCGTCGGCCTCAAGCCCTCCCGGGGCAGGGTGCCATCGCTCGGCGGATTCACCTCGCTCGGCGGGCTCGTGACCGCAGGTCCGCTGGCGCGCACGGTCGCCGATGCGGCGCTGCTGCTCGACGCGCTCGTGGGCCCGTCGCCGTGGTCGGTCGGTCCGCCCACGTGGGACGGCGGGGCCTACCTCAACGCGGCGGTGCGCGGGGAGGGCCGGTACCAGCTCGGCGTCATGACGACGTCGCCGTGGGATTCGACCTACGACATCGCGGTCTCGCCCGAGGCGCGGTCGGCACTCGACCTCGCGGTGCGCGAACTCGCCGCGCTCGGCCACGGCGTGGAGGAGCTCGCGCTCGAGCCCGACGACAGCTACGGGCCGGCCTTCCGCACGCTCTGGCAGTCCGGTGCGGCGAACGTCGAGGCGGCGGGGGAGCAGCTCGACCTGCTCGAACCGCTCACCCGGTGGCTCGTGGAGCGCGGCCGGGCGCTCGACGCGCGCACCCTCGCGGACGCGCTGCGGCGGCTCGCGGTGTACGAGCGCAGCGTCATCCGTCAGTTCTCGTCGTTCGATGCGGTGCTGACGCCCGCCCTCGCGATGACGCCGCGCCCGCTCGGCTGGTTCGACGCGGAGGACCCCGAGCGCAATTTCGAGCAGCAGTGCCAGTACACGCCGTGGACGAGTTTCGCGAACGTGAGCGGGCTGCCCGCGATCGTGCTGCCGGTCGCGGAGACCGAGGAGGGGCTGCCGATGGGGGTGCAGCTCATCGGTCGGCCCGGGGGCGAGGAGACGCTCCTCGCGCTCGGCACTCAGCTCGAGCGGCGCCTCCGCTGGCAGCGCCGGCATCCCACCCAGTGGTAAGACGTACCTGTTCGTATTAGGTAAGGCATGCCTATACTTAACGGGCAATGACACCCGAGACCTCTGCCCCGATCGCCTGGAACCCGCCGGCTGACGCCGAGCGACTGCTCCTCGCCGGCAATGAGGCGTGCGTGGAGACGATCCGCATGATCCTCGCGACGCTGCCCGCGTCAGCGCGGGGCCAGGTCTTCGTCGAGGTGCAGTCGGAGGCCGACATCGAGCCGCTCGCGGCCCCCGGTCGGTTCTCGGTCAGCTGGCTCGTACGCGACCGCGGTCAGGCGCTGCGCCGCTCGCTCGACGCGTGGCTCGCCGAGATGCTCCCCGTGAGCGCCTTCGGATCGAGCAACGTGTACTCGTGGGTCGCCGCAGACGGCCCCGCGCGCCTGCTCACGTCAGACTAGGTTCACCAGCCTCGCGCTCTCGGCCCACAGCGCGTCGGCGACACCGGGCTTCATCGCGCTGCGATCGATGCGCCCGTACGGCTTGAGGCCGTCGAAGTAGGTGCCGCTCGGCACGCCGGTCTGCTCGGCGGTCGCGAGGTGCACGAGCGGGCTCGCGCCCTGCTCCGCCGAGATGCCGAGGCCGCCCCGCGACACGAAGTTCGCGAACCTGACCAGCGGCGAATCGACTCCGAAACTCGTCGCCACGTAGCCGGGGTGGAAGCTGTAGGCCTCGAACCCGCGCTGCGCGAGCGACTGCGTGAAGAGGATCGTCGCGATCTTCGACGTGCCGTACGCCTGCCAGCCGCCGAACCACGGCCGTCGGCGCCACTCGAGGTCGTCGATGCGCAGCGAGCCGAACAGGTTGGCGACGCTCGCGGTGCCGATGATGCGGGCATCCGTCAGCTGGGGCATGAGCAGGTTGGTGAGCAGGAACGGCGCGAGGTGGTTGTGCTGGAAGGTGCGCTCGTGGCCGTCTGCCGAGAGCCCGCGGGCATGGATGAGGCCGCCGGCGTTGTTCGCGAGCACGTCGATGCGCCCGTACCGCTCGGCGACGGATGCCGCGAGCGCGCGCACCTCGTCGAGCCGGTCGTAGTCCGCTAGGAACGCCGTGCCGCCGACCTTCTCGGCGACGGCCCTCGTGCGCTCGGGGTTGCGGCCGACGACCGCCACGTCCCAGCCCGCGGCGGCGAGCCGGCCGGCGGCGTTCGCGCCGATGCCCGAGCTGGCCCCCGTGAGAACAATGGTCTTGGTCATCGGGCGTACCCGCCCTTCTTCAGTCCGGCCTCGATCTCGAAGCGGTTGTGGTGCGCGTCCTGCCCCGCGTCGACGTAGAGCGGCAGGAAGGCGAGGCCGTAGTGCTTCCACTGCGCGCGGTGCACCGACTCGTGCTCGAGGATCGCGGGGGAGATGTTGTCGGTGGTGAGGTAGACCGCGCCCACGGTCGTTCCGCCGCGCCCGTAGGCCCAAGTCGGCAGGTGGGGCGCGACGATGAGACCGCCCTCGCGCCGCAGTCGGAATCGGCTCAGGACGCCGCCGTACACGACGGCGCACGCCGTGGCGAACCAGTAGCCGGGGCGGGCGACGACGGGCGAGAGTGCCACCGGCCGGAGCCAGCGGAGCCTGCGCGCGAGCGATCGTCGTTTCGCGGGGGACTGCGCCATACTCCGCAGAATACAGTGGCAGCATGTCGGTTGCCGTCGAGCGCGTCGCGATGATCGCGATGCACACGTCGCCCGTCGCACAGCCGGCCACGGCCGATGCGGGCGGGCTCAACGTGACCGTGCTCTCCGTCGCCGCCGAACTCGCGCTGCGCGGCGTCGAGGTCGATCTCGTCACGCGGGCCTCCTCGGGCCCCGAGCGCACCGAGCTCCTCCCGGGCGTCACCCTGCACCGGGTGCTGGCCGGCGGCGACCTCCCGAAGGAGCGGCTGCCCGAGGTCGCCGACGAGTTCGGCGAGGGACTGGCCCGGCTGGCCCGGCAGCGCGACTACGACGTGCTGCACGCCCACTACTGGCTGAGCGGCATCGCGGCGCTGCCGGTCGCGCTCGAGCTCGACCGCCCGCTCGTGCAGAGCTTCCACACCCTCGGCGTGATGAAGAATGCCCTCGCGGGCGAGGGGCAGGCGCCCGAGCCCGTGCAGCGCCTGCGCAGTGAGACGTTCCTCGCCACCCAGGCCGACGCCGTCATCGCGGTCTCGTCGGCGGAGGCTACGGTTCTCATCGACGACGTGGGCGCCCGCCCCGACCGCACCTGGATCATCCCGCCGGGCGTCGATCTCGGCCTCTTCGCGCCCCGCCCGTTCGCCGCGCACGCCGCCACGCGTGCCGCCCTCGGCCTCGAGGCGGACCGCCCGATCGTGGTCATCGCCGGCAGGGTGCAGCCGCTCAAGGGCCACGAGCTGGCCGTGCGCGCGCTCGCGGAGCTGCACGCCCTGCGCGGCTGGGCGCCGCTGCTCGTCGTCGCGGGGGAGGCGACCCCCGGCGCCGACGGGTTCGCCCAGCACCTGCGCGATCTCGCGAATGACCTCGGCGTCGGCGCCGACGTGCGCTTCGTGGGCGCGCTGCACCGGGATGCCCTCGCCGACCTGTTCGCGGCGGCCGACGTCACGCTCGTGCCGTCGTTCTCCGAGACGTTCGGCCTCGTCGCGCTGGAGTCGGCGGCCAGCGGCACCCCCGTGCTCGCGTTCCGGGCGGGCGGACTACCCGAATCGGTAATCGAGGGCGTGTCTGGTGTGCTCCTCGGCACCCGCGATCCGCGCTACTGGGCGACCGAACTGGCCGTGCTCATCGAGGACGACGAGCGGCGCACGGCACTCGGGCTCTCCGCGCGCGCCCACGCCGAGCGCTTCACGTGGGGCGCCGCGGCGACCAGCCTGCTCGGCGTCTACGCGGGCGTGCTGCACTAGTCGGTCGGCGCGCCGGGCCTGCCGTACGTCTCGAGCAGGCGCAGCCAGATCTCGTTCATCGTGGGGTAGGCCGGCACGGCGTGCCACAGCCTCTCGAGCGGCACTTCGCCCGCGATCGCGATGGTGGCGGCGTGGATGAGCTCCGCGACATCCTGCCCGACGAAGGTCACCCCGAGGATCACGCGGCGCTTCTCGTCGACGACCATGCGCGCGGTGCCCTCGTAGTCGTCGGCCTGCAGTGACACGCCCGCGACCCAGCCCATGGCGTAGTCGACCACCCGGATGTCGTAGCCGGCCTTGCGCGCGGCCTCCGACGTGAGCCCCGCCGATGCCACCTCGGGCTCGCTGAAGGTCACCTGCGGCACGGCCCCGTGATCGGCCGTGGCGACGTGGACGCCCCACGGGGCATCATCCACCCGGGTTCCGGTGGCGCGTGCGGCGATCACGTCGCC
>CAIXMB010000035.1 GCA_903920435.1 uncultured Actinomycetes bacterium | reverse complement strand
GCCGCGTCGCCGGTCTGTCGACCGAGCTCGAGGACGTCACGGAGGTCGAGTACCGCCCGCTGCGCATCGAGAACGTCGTGCTCATCGGCGTCTACACGCAGGGCACCCTCGTGGAGGCGGAGAACTCGATCCGCGAACTCGCCGCCCTTGCCGAGACCGCGGGTGCGGTCGTGCTCGACGGGCTCCTGCAGCGCCGCCCGCACCCCGACCCGAGCACCTACTTCGGCAAGGGCAAGGCCGAAGAACTCGCCGGAGTGGTCGCCGCGACCGGCGCCGACACCGTCATCGCCGACACGGAGCTCGCCCCCAGCCAGCGCCGCGCGCTCGAGGACATCGTGAAGGTCAAGGTGATCGACCGCACGGCGGTGATCCTCGACATCTTCAGCCAGCACGCCAAGAGCCGCGAGGGCAAGGCGCAGGTCGAACTCGCGCAGCTCGAGTACCTGCTGCCGCGACTGCGCGGTTGGGGCGAGTCGATGTCGCGCCAGGCCGGTGGCCAGGTGGGCGCGGGAAACGGCATGGGAAGCCGCGGACCGGGTGAGACGAAGATCGAGCTCGACCGGCGTCGCATCCACACCCGGATGGCGCTGCTGCGCAAGAAGATCAAGGGATTCGCGCCCGCCCGCGAGGCGAAGCGCGCGAACCGCAATCGGTTCGAGGTGCCCAGCGTCGCGATCACGGGGTACACGAACGCCGGCAAGTCGAGCCTGCTGAACCGGCTCACGAGCGCCGGAGTGCTCGTTGAGAACGCGCTCTTCGCGACCCTCGACGCGACAGTGCGCAAGTCGATCACCGACGATGGCAGGCCGTTCACGTACACCGACACCGTCGGGTTCGTGCGCAACCTGCCGCACCAGCTCGTCGAGGCGTTCCGCTCCACACTCGAGGAGGTCGGGCAGGCCGACGTCATCGTGCACGTCGTCGACGCGTCGCACCCCGATCCGGGCGCCCAGCTCGCGACGGTGCGCGATGTGATCGGCGAGCTCGGGGCACGCGACATCCCCGAGATCGTGGCGTTCAACAAGAGTGACCTCGCGGACGACGACCAGCGACTGCTCATCCGCGGGCTCGAGCCGACCGGGGTGTTCGTCTCCGCCCGCACGGGCGAGGGGATCCCCGAACTGCTCGCGCGCATCGCCGAGGTGCTGCCGGCGCCCGAGATCGAGGTGACACTCCTCGTGCCCTACGACAGGGGCGAGGTCATCTCGCGCCTGCACGTGCAGGGCCGCGTGCTGAGCACGGACTACCGCGAGGACGGCACGCTCGTGAAGGCGCTCGTGCATCCGGCCCGCGTCTCCGACCTGAAGGAGTTCGTCACAGTATGACCCGGCCGGACGGCACGCCGTAGACTGTCTCGGTCGGGCGCGCCGTCCGGCAGGAGCGACAGCCGAGCCCGGCACCCGCCCACTCGGACTGTTCGTCGACCGAAGGGGGAGTGCACGTGACCACCTTCTCGTTCGAGCTGTACCCGCCCCGAACCCCCGCCGCCGAGGCGAAGCTGTTCGAGTCGATCGACAGGCTCTCCGCGATCGGCCCCGAGTTCATCTCGGTCACCTACCGCCCGACCGGCCCCGACCGCGCGGCCTCGCTCGCGGTGCTGGGCAAGCTCATCCGCGAGCACCGGGTCAGCGCCATGGCGCACCTCACCTCCGTGGGCTCGAGCTACGAGGAGGCGAGCACGGTCATCCGTGAGTTCCTCGACGAGGGCATCACGAGCTTCCTCGCCCTGCGCGGAGACCCGCCACCCGGCATGAACGAGCACGACGACTTCCTCGGCGACTTCGCAACCGCTGCCGAGCTGGTGCAGCTCATCCATCGGGTGCAGGCGGAGCGCAGCCAGTTCAGTTTCGAGAACGTCCCGGGTTTCCCGACCGCGAAGCGCCTGCGCAGCGGCGAGAAGGTCACCATCGCGGTCGCGGCCTTCCCGAACGGCCACCCCCGTTCGCGGTCGCGGCGCCAGGACATCGACACCCTCCTCGCCAAGGAGGCGGCCGGCGCGAATCTCGCGATCACCCAGTTGTTCTTCGAGGCCGACGACTACCTCGGTTTCGTTGCGGATGCCCGTGCCGCGGGCGTCACAATGCGCATCCTCCCCGGCATCATGCCCGTGCTCACCGCCGCGAAGCTCCGCCGCACGCTCGAGCTGTCGGGCGACCCGGAGCCCCGCGCCCTCCGCGCGGCGCTGGAGGCCGCACCGGATGCCGCAGCCGCCGCCCGGGTCGGCATCGACGCGTGCATCGCCGTCGCGCAGGGCGTGCTCGAGGGCGGCGCGGACGGCATCCACCTCTACACCTTCAACTCGGCGGACGCCCCGCTCGCCGTGCTCGAGGGCGTGGGGTTGCTCGAGCCCTCACCATCACCACAGCAATAGCAAAGGACGTCATGACCCGTTTCACCCGCACCGCCCCAGCCCTGCTCGCCCTTGCCGTACTCGCCCTCGCGGGCTGTTCGGCGGCGGCACCCGAGGCTGCTCCGACTGCGGAGCCGACGGCGTCCGCCTCTTGCGACGTCTCCGTCGTCGTCGACTTCGGTCCGCTCGACGAGCCGTCGCTCACGGCGTGCGCAGATGCCGGCGCGGCGACCGACGTGCTCGCGCAGTCGGGCATCACCACCGAGGGCACCGCCGACTACGGCGATCAGGTGGTGTGCCGCGTCAACGGCGAGCCCGCCGCCGACGAGACCGTCAGCATCGAGGGCCAGGCGCCGTTCACCGAGTCGTGCGCGACCCTCAACTCCGTCGCCTACTGGGCGCTGTGGGTCAAGAACACGCCCGACGGCGAGTGGGAGTACGCCCAGGAGGGCGTGAACACGCTCGAGCTGAGCGAGGGCCAGTCGGTCGGCCTCGTGTACACGCCGGGCACCGAGTCCATCCCGCCGCAGGGCTGATGCACGGGCGGCGCCTGAGGTCGTTGCGGGGCGCCCTCCTGCTCGCTGCCGGCTTCGTCGTGCTGCGGGTGGTCTACCGCGTCGTGTTCGGCGGGGCGGGCGGCGGTGGCATCGTGCTCCTCGACGCGCCGCGCATCCGGCTCAGCGGGCCGTTCGAGCACGTCGTGCTCTTCGGTCCGATCACGACCGGCGGCGTCGCCAACGCCGCGATCACCGCGCTGCCCTTCGCGGCCCTGCTGCTCGCGTTCGGCCTGCTCTCGGTGATCGTCGACATCCGCGCACTCCTCGCGCGCGGGGCGGTGCGCGGGCCGGTCAGAACCGTCTCGCGCGTGCTCGTCATCGCCTGGGCGACGTTCCCCGCCATGCTCGACTCGGTGCGCCGGGTGCGCGTCGCCCGCGACCTGCGGGGGGCGCGCGGGGCGGCGTCGCTCATCGTCCCCGTGCTCGAGCAGACGGTCGAGCGCGCGATCGCCCTCGGCGCGTCGATGGAGGTCAGGGGGTTCTCGGCGCTGCGCCGCGCGGAACCGCTGTGCGAGCATCCGGCGCGCCTTGCCGGG
>CAIXMB010000034.1 GCA_903920435.1 uncultured Actinomycetes bacterium | reverse complement strand
TCGGCCCGCGCCCGCAGCGGATCCAGCGTGCGCGTGAGCGGAAACGAGGGGGGCGCGCCTCGACCGATCGCCCGCCACTGCAGGATGGCGGAGTCGTCGGGAAACTGCTCGGCGTAGTCACCGATGAGCCAGTTCCGCACGCCCGCTGACGTGGTCGTCGTCGTCACGCCACCCGACACGTAGACGAGGTCGCGCTGAGCACGCAGGCCCGCCGCATCCCACCTCGAGGGCAGGAACGACCTCGCCGCGCGGGCGAGGGCGTCGGCGCGCGTGTTCGAGGTGCCCACGGCGACGGAGGTGAGCTCGGTCTCGGAGAGGGCGAGGGACAGGTTCATCCGCACCTGCGGCCACAACGGCACCGATGCACCGGGGACGACGTCGAAGAGCACGTCGGGCGCTGCATCCTCCAGGTCGAGGAGCGCCTGGGTGAAGCGCGTCGTCGCGAGGGTCACGCGAGGCCGGCGAGCTCGGCCTGGCGCGCGAAGTCCGGAGAGCGCGACACGAGCTCCTCGAACGTGCCCGTACCCGCGAGCTCCCCCTCCCTCAGGAAGAAGATCTTGTCCGACTTCATGATCGTCGCGAGCCGGTGGGCGACGACGACGCGCGTGATGCCGTCGCCCAGGCCTTCGATCGCCGACGTCACCTGGGACTCGGTGTGGGTGTCGAGGGCGCTCGTGGCCTCGTCGAGCACGAGCACGAGCGGCTCGGCGTACAGGGCGCGGGCGATCCCGAGCCGCTGGCGCTGACCGCCCGAGAGCGACATGCCGCGCTCGCCGACGGGGGCGTCGAGCCCGCCGTCCTTCGCCGCGACCAACTCCCACAGCTGCGCCTGCTCGAGCGCCGAGCGCGCCCGGTCACGGTCGTACTCGGTTCCCCAGGTGAGGGCGACGTTCTGGCCGATCGACGCGTCGAACACGGCGACCTCCTGCGGCACGAAACCCACCCGGCGCCGCCAGGAGTCGCGCACCTCGTGCAGGGGAACGCCGTCGATGTCGATGTCGCCCGACGTGGGCTCGAGGAGCCCGAGGATGAGGTCGACCATCGTCGACTTGCCGGAGCCCGACGAGCCGACGAAGGCGACCGAAGAACCGAACGGGATGTCGAGCGAGATGCCCCGGATCGCCGGCTCCCCCTCGGTGCCGTAGTTGAACCTCACATCACGGAACTTCAGGGTGCGGGGCACCGCCGCCAGCTCGCGCTTGGGGCGGTCGCGGGTCTCCTCGATCTCAGCCTCAGCGTCGGTCAGCTCGGCGACGACGCGCCTCGGGTACTGCGAGACGGAGCTCATCGACGAGAGCACCGACTGCAGCCTCGTCACCGAGGGGGCTACGCGGAAGCCGGCGAGCCCGAACAGCGCCACCGCGGAGATCGCCTGCTCCACGCCGCCGATCGCGAAGCCGACCCCGCCGATGACGACGAACCCGCCGATGAGACCGGCCTCGAGGATGAACCGCGGCACGGTGCCGAGGAAGTAGATCGTCGCGCGTGCCTGGGCGCTGCGCGTGCGCGCCTCGCGCACCACTCCGGCGACCTCGCGCTCCTTGCCGCGCAGGGCGACCTCCTTGAGGGCCGACACGATCTCAAGCACGAGGCGGGAGGTGCGGATCGAGTTCTCCACATTGACCGCGCCGACCGCGTGCGCGCGCCGCGCGAGCCACCCGGCGAGGATGAGGCCGAGGAGGCCCAGATAGAGGAGCGTGACCACGGCGAGGATCGGCTGCACGACGCCGAGGGTGCCCACCACGACAACGAGCCCGACGATCTCGCTCAGGATCGTTGCGCCCGGCATGACGAAACCGCTCACGGTCACGTCGACGCCCGAGTTGCTGAGCTGCATGATGTCGGACGAGTTCTTGCCCAGCCGGCGGCGCCATGGCGCCATCAGGAACGCGGTGAGTAGGCGGTCGCCGAGGGCGATCTCGTAGCGGGCGATGCGTCGCGTCGCCCAGTAGGTGACGAGGATCGCGAGCAGGCTCCGGATGATCATGAGCGCGCAGATCGCGGCGATGGCCCACAGCACGCCGAACGAGTCCAGCTTGCCGATGAAGGGGAGGGTGACGGTGCCGCCCGAGGCGACGGGCCCGATCACGATCGCGAGGAGCGCGAGGGCCGCGGCGTCGAGCACGGAGAGGGAGGCGAGCAAGCCGGAGTAGATATTGATGAAGCGACGGCCGCCCTGCGACAGGACTCCGACCACCTGGCGATAGAGCGAGAGGACCTGTTTCACCGGTCGAGTCTATGCCATGCCCTCCCGGCTAGGATTGGCGCCATGTGTGGAATCGCCGGCAGTTGGGCGCGCAGGGGCAGCCAGGCGGACGGTGACAGACTTCGCACCGCACTCGACGTGATCCGGCACCGTGGGCCGGACGACCTCGGCGAGTTCTCGTGGACCGACCCCGCGTCGGACCGTCGCGTAGACCTCGGGCTGGTCCGACTCGCGATCCTCGACCTGAGCCCCGCGGGTCACCAGCCCATGACCATCCCGGGCGAGCGGTTCACGATCAGCTACAACGGCGAGATCACGAACTACGTGGAGATCCGCGAAGAACTCCGCGAGCTCGGCGACAGCTTCGTCTCCGACGGCGATACCGAGGTGCTCCTCAAGGCGTGGGCGCGGTGGGGCCGGGCGACACTCGACCGCCTCGAAGGCATGTTCGCCATCGCCATCCTCGACACGCTCGAGCGCACCCTCACCCTCGCGCGCGACCCCTACGGCATCAAGCCGCTCTTCTACACGGTCGACAACGACCACGTCGCGTTCAACAGCGAGCTCCGCGGACTGCTGGCCACGGCGGTGCCGCACCCCCGCCTCGACTGGCAGACCGCCGTCGACTACCTGCAGTGGAGCGTGGTCGACCACACCGACCGCACTTTCGTTGAAGGCGTCTCGCAACTCGCTCCGGGGCACCTGGTGGTGCTCGACGTCGAGACCGGCGCGATGGGCGAGCCGGAGCGCTATTGGTGGCCCTCGGTAGCCCGCTCCTTCCGGGGCAACTACGGCGAGGCTGTCGACACCGTTCGCTCCCTCTTCCTCGAATCGGTCAAGCGCAACCTGCGAAGCGACGTGCCTGTGGGCATCGCGCTCTCGGGCGGTATCGACTCCTCCGCGATCGTGGGAGCGGTTCGGCACCTCGAACCCGATCTGCCCATCGAGACCTTCAGCTACATCGCGCCGGGGTTCGCCCAGTCCGAGCACGAGTGGATCGCGACAGTCGCGACAGCCCTGGGTGCGAACTCGCACACGGTCCAGACCAGTGCGAGCGACCTGGAACGGGATCTCGACGACCTGATCGTCACCGAGGGTGAGCCCTTCGGTTCGACGAGCATCTACGCGCAGTACCAGGTGTTCAAGCTCGCACGCGAGCACGGTGTCATTGTCACCCTCGACGGCCAGGGCGGCGACGAGCAGTTCGCCGGGTACTCGGGCTACCCCGCTCCCCGCATGCGGTCTCTCATCGAGACCGGTCGCTGGGCCGGTGCAGCAGGCTTCGCGCGCGACTGGGCGACGTGGCCCGGCCGCGATCGCTCGGGAATGCTCGTGGCGGCCGCCGGCCAGTTCGTGCCGACGAAGCTGCGCGGGCGCATCATTCGCCGACCTCTCTCACCCGTGCTCGACGCCGCCGCCCTCGCCGACCGCGGCGTGGACGCCCGATTCCCCCTGAGCCTCGACGAACCGGTGCACGGCCGCCGGGTCGTCTCCCAGCTGCGCACAGCGCTCACGCGTGTCGGGCTTCCCTCCCTTCTGCGCAACGGAGACCGCAACTCGATGCGGTTCTCCATCGAGAGTCGCGTCCCGTTCCTCGACCGGGCACTGACCGAGTTCGTGCTGGGACTGCCTGAGGACTACCTCATCGGACCGGACGGCACGTCCAAGCGCATCCTCCGGGACGCCGTGCGGGGCCTCGTGCCGGACGCCGTCGTAGACCGCAGGGACAAGGTGGGCTTCGAGACCCCGGAGTCCGACTGGCTCGACCGGCTCGGCGCCCAACCCGCCGACGCGGACCACACCATCGCCTTCCTCGACCGGGGTGACGGTTCGCTCACGGGCGGACTGAGCGAGTCGGATCTGCAGTGGGGCTCCGGCTCCCACTGGCGCCTCATCAACCTGCGCCGCTGGGTCGCGCTCCTGGGCATCGACGCGAACTGACCGCCCCGCGCGGCAGAGCCTATGAATCTGCCAAGTGAAGGAAGAGAGCCAGCCGACCGCAACTAGACTCGGTGACGTTCGCTAACGATCAACCGGAAGATTCCGTTGCCCCCCAAGAAAAAAATCCTCTGCGTCTCGTTCTCGCCCATTCACGCCGATTCCCGTGTGCTTCGGCAGGTGGAGGTGCTGCAGCAGCACGGAGACGTCACGACCGTCGGCTACGGACCCGCCCCCGAGGGTGTTGCGCGGCACATCGAGATCCCGAAGGGGGCATCCTCCCTGCCGGAGACGCCGCTGGGCGTGCTCAAGCTCGCGTTGCGCCTGCACAGGGCTGTCGAGCTCACGACGCCGGGCGAGAAGGCCGTGCGCCGGGAGGTCGTCGAGTCGGGCCCCTACGACCTCGTCGTCGCCAACGACGCGCGCGCCCTCCCGCTCGCCTTCGCCGCCAAGGGCGACGCCCCTCTCCTCGCCGACATGCACGAATGGGCGCCCGAGGAGCGGGCCACGGTCTTCGTCTGGCGCGTGCTGGTCGGGCCCTACATGGAGTACCTCTGCCGCACCTACCTCCCCCGCACCACCGCGGTCACGAGCGTGAGCGCGGGCCTTGCGAACCTGTACAGCGAGCGGTACGGCGTCACCACGGAGGTCGTCCGCAACTCCGCGTCGTACCGCACCCTCAAGCCCACACCTGTCGACCCGGCGGTCATCAAGCTCGTGCACAGCGGCACGGCTGACGCCGAGCGCAACATCATGGAGCTCATCGACGCCGTCGACCGCCTCGGCGACCGGTTCTCGCTCGACCTCTACCTCCTGCGCGTGCCGGGTGGGCATCTCGACGAGATCACGAAGCGCGCGACGTCGAGCCCGCGCACGACCGTGCACGACCCGGTGCCGCCGGAGACGCTGCCCGACGTCCTCAATCAGTACGACCTGGGAGTCTTCCTCTACCCGCTCAAGACCCTCAGCCACCTGTACCACCTGCCCAACAAGTTCTTCGACTTCGTGCAGGCGCGCCTGGGCCTCGTGTTCTCGCCCGCCCCGGAGATCAACACGCACATCGGTGAGTACGAGCTCGGGATCATCACGGCCGACACGAGCTCCGACGCGCTCGTCGCGGCCCTCGAGATCCTCACCGCCGACGAGGTCGCGGGGTTCAAGAGGGCCTCAGACAAGGCGGCCAAGGCACTCTCGAGCGAGCCCGACCGCGCCACGCAGGATGCGCTCGTGGGGCGGTTGCTCGCGGGAGCCCGATGAGGGTTGTCATCGCGAGCCGGATCTTCGCACCCGAGGTCTCGGCGGCGTCCGGCATCCTGAGGTCGTGGGCCGAGGAGTTCCACGCCCGCGGCCACGGGGTGACCGTGCTCACCGCCCGGCCGCCGCTTGGCACCGCCATCGACGACCCCGAGGGCGTGCGGGTGCTGCGCGTGCCCGTCAAGCGCGACAAGCAGCAGTACGTGCGCGGGTACCTGAGCTACCTGAGCTTCGACATCCCCCTCTTCTTCCGGCTGCTGTTCTCCCGCAGGGCCGATCTCTACATTGTCGAGCCTCCCCCTACGACCGTGGCGGTCGTGCGCATCGTGGGTGCGCTGCGCCGCACCCCCTACGTCGTGCGCGCGGCCGACTACTGGAGCGAGGCCGCCGAGATGGTCACGAGCTCGCGCTTCGTGCTCGGCGCCCTGCGGCGGGCCGAGGCGTGGGGTCTGCGCGGGGCGAGGATGCTCTTCGCCGCCCACCAGCCGCTCGTCGACCGGTTCCGCGCCGTCGGCATCGAGACCCCCGCCATCCCGATCGGTTTCGGCGCGGACACGGGCGACTTCCGGTACGACGGGCAGGCGCCGCAGAACCCGCCCGTCTTCGTCTACGCGGGCACCCACTCCGAGTGGCACGGCGCCGGCATCTTCATCGACGCGCTGCCGGCCGTGCTGGAGAAGCACCCCGGCGCGCGCCTGCTCTACTACGGCAACGGCGAGGACCGCGACAGCATGCGCGCCCGCGCCCGCGCGCTCGGCGTGGGCGACCTCGTCGAGTTCCACTCCCCCATCCCGCCGGCGGAGCTCTCCCCCATCCTCGCGAGCGCGACGGCATCGGTCGCTAGCCTCACACCCGTGGCGCGCAACGAGTACGCGCTCGCCACCAAGGTCTACTCGTCGCTCAGCTCCGGATGCCCCGTCATCTTCGCGGGCGTCGGCCCCACCGTCGACTTCCTCGTGGACGCGGGGCACCCGAGCGCCGGCGCCGCCGTGGACTACGACGTGGCGGCGGCCGCGGATGCGATGATCGCCTCCGCCTCGAGCCCGCTCGCGCCCGCGGCGCGGGCCGTGCTCGCCTCCTGGGCAGCCTCTGAGTACTCGCTCGATGCGATTGCGAAGCAGGTCGTCGACACCAGCCTCGCGATCATCGCCAAGTAGCATTGAAGTTCCGCTACCTACCTGGAGTCATCTCGTGAAGATTGCTGTCATCGCCCTCGGCAAGATCGGGCTTCCGCTCGCCGTCCAGTTCGCCAGCAAGGGCCACGATGTCGTCGGCGTCGACGTCTCCCAGCCGACCGTCGATCTGATCAACAAGGGGATCGAGCCGTTCCCCGGCGAGGCGCACCTCCAGGAGAAGCTCTCGGAGCTCGTGCCCGCGGGCCGGCTGCGCGCCACGACCGACTACGCCGACGCCGTGCCCGGTGCCGATGCCGTCGTGCTCGTCGTCCCGCTGTTCGTCGACGAGGAGACCGCGGAGCCCGACTTCGGCTGGATGGACGCGGCGACCAAGTCGCTGGGCGCCGTGCTCACGCCCGGCACGCTCATCGCCTACGAGACGACCCTCCCGGTGGGCACCACGCGCACGCGCTGGAAGCCCATGCTCGAGGAGGCGTCGGGCCTCACCGAGGGCGTCGACTTCGACCTGGTCTTCTCGCCGGAGCGCGTGCTCACCGGTCGCGTCTTCGCCGATCTGCGCAAGTACCCCAAGCTCGTGGGTGGGCTCTCCGAGCGCGGCGCCGCGAAGGCCGTCGACTTCTACCAGCAGGTGCTGGACTTCGACGAGCGCGCCGACCTCGTGCGTGCCAACGGCGTGTGGGACCTCGGCAGCGCCGAGGCCGCAGAGCTCGCCAAGCTCGCGGAGACCACCTACCGCGATGTCAACATCGGCCTCGCCAATCAGTTCGCTCGGTACGCATCCACCGCGGGCATCGACGTCTACCAGGTCATCGAGGCGTCGAACTCGCAGCCCTACTCGCACATCCACCAGCCCGGTATCGCGGTCGGCGGCCATTGCATCCCCGTCTACCCGCGCCTCTACCTGTGGACCGACCCCGAGGCGACCGTCGTGTCGGCGGCGCGCGCCGCGAACGCGGGGATGCCCGACTACACGATCGGGCTGCTCGAGGGCGCCTACGGCGACCTCACGGGCGCGAAGGTCGCCGTGCTGGGTGCCGCCTACCGCGGCGGCGTGAAGGAGACCGCGTTCTCCGGCGTCTTCGGCGCGGTCGAGGCGCTCAAGC
>CAIXMB010000033.1 GCA_903920435.1 uncultured Actinomycetes bacterium | reverse complement strand
TGAGCGGGGTGTCCTTGTCATAGCGGAACGAGACGTTCTCGAACGCCAGCCGGCCCGTCGAGGTCGCGGGGGTCGCGGCGGGCACCGGGTCGGGCCGCTGCTCGTCGGCGTCGAGCAGCTCGAACACCCGCTCTGCCGAGGCGACTCCCGACTGCAGGAGGTTCGCCATCGAGCCGAGCTGGCTGAGCGGCTGGGTGAACTGGCGCGAGTACTGGATGAAGGCCTGCACGTCACCGAGCGACAGCGAGCCGTTGGAGACGAACAGCCCGCCCACGACGGCGATCGCGACGTAGACGAGGTTGCCGACGAACATCATGGCGGGCATGATGATGCCGCTCACGAACTGCGCGCCGAAACTCGCGGTGTAGAGCTCGGCGTTCTTCTCGCGGAAGCGCTGCTCGACCTCGCGGTGCCTGCCGAACACCTTCACGAGCGCGTGGCCGGAGTAGGCCTCCTCGACCTGCCCGTTGAGCGCTCCGGTGTGCGCCCACTGGGCGACGAAGAGCTTCTGCGACCGCTTGGCGATGAGCGACGTGATCACGAGCGTGAGCGGGATCGTCACGAGCGCGATGAGCGCGAGTACGGGCGAGATGAGGAACATCATCACGAGCACCCCGATGACGGTGAGCAGGCTGTTGACGAGCTGCGAGAGCGTCTGCTGCATGCTCTGGCCGATGTTGTCCACGTCGTTGGTGACCCGGCTCAGCAGCTCGCCGCGCTGCATGGTGTCGAAGTAGCTCAGCGGCAGCGCGTTGACCTTCTTCTCCACGTCCTCGCGCAGCGTGTACACCGTGCGCTGCACGATCGCGTTGAGCACGAAGCCCTGCAGCCACGAGAACACCGACGACAGCACGTAGATCAGCAGCACGAGCCCGAGCACCAGTTGCAGCGCCCCGAAGTCGATGCCGTGGCCCGGGGTGAGAGTCATCCCGCTGATGAGGTCGGCCTTCTGGGTGTCACCGGATGCCCGCAGCTGGTCGATCACCTGCTGCTGGGTGACCCCGGCCGGCAGCGTCTTGGAGATGATCCCCTCGAAGATGATGTTCGTGGCCTGGCCGAGCAGCTTCGGACCGAGCACGGCGAAGGTCACGCTCACCACCGAGAGGAGGATGACGCCGACCACGCCGACGCGGTACGGCCGCAGCCGCCCGAGCAGGCGCTTGGCCGAGGGCAGGAAGTTCATCGACTTCTCGGCGGGCATGCCCATGCCGCCCATCGGTCCGCCGCCCATGGGGCCGCGGCGCACGGGGGGCCGCTGTGCGTTGCTGGTCGACATCAGGCCGCCTCCTCCGCTCGCAGCTGGCTATCCACGATCTCCTTGTAGGTCTCGTTCGACGCGAGCAGTTCGTCGTGCGTGCCCCGGCCGACGATCTCGCCGTCCTCGAGCACGAGGATCTGGTCGGCGTCCACGATCGTGGAGACGCGCTGGGCGACGATGATCTTCGTGGCCGCCTTCTCGCGCTGCGCGAGGGCGCGGCGCAGGCGGGCATCCGTGGCGGTGTCGAGGGCCGAGAACGAGTCGTCGAACACGTAGATCTCGCTCTTCTTGACGAGGGCGCGCGCGATGGCGAGCCGCTGGCGCTGACCGCCCGAGACGTTGGTGCCGCCCTGGGCGATGGGTGCGTCGAGCCCCTCCGGCATCTCGGAGACGAAGTCCTTCGCCTGGGCGGTCTCGAGGGCGGCCCACAGCTCGTCGTCGGTGGCATCCGGGTTGCCGTAGCGCAGGTTGCTCGCGACGGTGCCCGAGAACAGGTAGGCGCGCTGCGGCACGAGGCCGATGCGGCCCCACAGCAGGTCGGGGTCGAGCTGCTTCACGTCGACGCCGTCGACGAGTACACTGCCGCCGGTCGCATCGAACAGGCGGGGCAGGAGGTTGACGAGCGTGGTCTTGCCCGCGCCCGTGCTGCCGATGATCGCCGTGGTCTGGCCCGCGCGGGCCTCGAAGCTGAGGTTCTTCAGCACGGGCTGCTCGGCGCCGGGGTACGCGAACTGAACGTCGCGCAACTCGATGTGGCCCGTGCCGTGCAGCTCGGTCACCGGGTTCGACGGCAGCACGACGGAGGTCGGGGTGGCCAGCACCTCGCCGATGCGGTCGGACGACACCGCGGCGCGCGGGATCATGATCGCCATGAACGTGGCCATCATGACCGCCATGAGGATCTGGATGAGGTAGCTCAGGAACGCCGTGAGCGCTCCGATCGAGACCGTGCCCTCGTCGATCGCGTACGCGCCGAACCACAGCACCGCCACGCTCGAGACGTTCATGATGAGCATCACCACGGGGAACACGAGCGCGAACAGCCTGCCCGCGCTCACGGCCGTGCGCGTGACATCCGCGTTCGCCCGCTCGAAGCGCTCGGTCTCGAGGCCCTCGCGCACGAAGGCGCGAACCACCCGGATGCCCGCCAGCTGCTCGCGCAGCACCCGGTTGACCGTGTCGATGCGGGCCTGCATGAGCCGGAACAGCGGC